>NZ_JANIKI010000012.1:0-61768 GCF_024580435.1 Corynebacterium sp. 5QC2CO
CAGGACGACCAGCCCTCTACGACAACGCTATCGACACCGACTACACCCACTCAATCGGCATCCAGAAAGGCCAAATCTAACCCCCGCGCGACACGCCGAGCCAGACACACATTTTGTCGTTTAACCCGCGAATCCACTCACCTGCATAAATACAAGAAAACCCCCGGCGTAAACCGGGGGTTTTCAACCTGCGGAGGATGTGGGATTTGAACCCACGAGGGATGTGACTCCCGCACGCGTTCCAGGCGTGTGACATAGGCCGCTAGTCGAATCCTCCAACGTCGTTAAAGACTACCCAACAAACCCCATTTTCCCAAAACGCGCCCTCTACCAGGGAAAACGAGACATTCAAGCGGCACTCCCGCACAATCGGTGCAACCAACAGCAACCGACGCCGGTTGCCGACTGCCGACTGCTGATTCGCCCCACCCCCACTCCCGGAATTTTTCCGGGAGTTACTTAGCCAGCCGAGCAATCGCCGCCGAGGCCTCCTCCAGCTTGGCATCCAACTCCTCCGGGCCGCCCTCAGCCGCATGCACCACACAGTGATGGAGGTGAGCATCCAGAAGAGTTAACGCCAACGACTTCAACGCCGAATTCACCGCCGAAATCTGGGTCAAAACATCAATACAGTACTCTTCGTTCTCAATCATCCGACCAATGCCACGAACCTGCCCCTCGATGCGACGAATACGGGACTCATAACGCCGCTTCTCTGAGAGATAACCGGGATCAGTGGTGTCATGGCAGCAAGAACCGTCGTCAAGCGAATGCGATTGCGACGAACAACAAGACTCACTCATGAGTTACTCCTTTTTGACTATCTGGTTGACTCGGAGAAAAACCGCGCAGACGCAGACTGTTGCCGACCACAAAAACCGACGAAAACGCCATCGCAGCGCCAGCCAACATCGGATTCAACAACCCCAGCGCGGCGACAGGAATTGCCAAAACGTTGTAGAAAAACGCCCAAAAAAGATTCGAACGAATCGTGCGGAGCGTCCGACGCGACAACCGCAGCGCATCCGCAGCCGCCAACAAATCACCACGCACCAGCGTGATATCCGCGGCCTCCATCGCCACATCGGTGCCCGTGCCCATCGCCATGCCCAAATCCGCCTGCGCAAGAGCCGCCGCATCATTGATGCCATCACCGACCATCGCCACACACGCACCGCCAGCCTGCAACTTCTCAATCGTCGCGACCTTATCCTCCGGCATCACTCCCGAAATCACATCCCCGCGAGCAATACCGACCTCATCCGCAACCCGAAACGCAGGGCCGGCAGCGTCGCCGGTCAGCAGAATCGGCCGCACCCCCCACTCCCGGAACTTCGCGACCGCAGCCGCCGACGTCGGCTTCACCGAATCCGACACCTCCAACGTGCCCAGGAGCTCGCCGTCGCGGCGCACCGCAACCACCGTCCCCCCACTCCCGGAATTTTCCCCGGAGCGGCCGACCTCGATGCGGTGGCCATCCACGGTGCCTTCAACCCCCACTCCCGGAATATCCCGGAAATCCGAAACCGGGAGTAGAGAATCCGGATCCACCGCACGCACAATAGCCTGCGCAATCGGGTGGTGCGACGCCGCCTCCACCGAAGCGGCAAGCGGCAGCAGATTTTCGGGAGTGGGAGGGACCTCCGTCAACTCCATCACACCCGTAGTCACCGTGCCGGTCTTATCCAGCACAACCGTGTCGACCTTCCGCGCCGACTCCAGCACCTCCGGACCACGCAGCAGCACACCAGCCTTGGCACCTTCACTCGTGCCGACCAGGAGCGCTGTGGGCGTCGCTAAGCCAAGCGCACACGGGCACGCGATGATGAGCACGGCGACCGCAGCCGTGACCGCCTCACTCGCGCCGTGCCCTGTAAGCAACCACGCGCCCAGCGTGACCGCGGCAATCGCGATGACGGCGGGCACGAACACTCCCGAAACCCGATCCGCCAGCCGCTGCACCGGCGCCTTACCCGTCTGCGACGCCTCGACCATCGCCGCCATCTGCGCCAACTGCGTCTCCGAGCCGACGCGCGTCGCCCGCACGAGCAGCCGCCCCGACGTATTAATCGTCGCCCCCGTCACCTCATCGCCAGGGCCGACCTCGACAGGCATCGGTTCGCCGGTCAGCATCGACGCATCCACCGCCGACGCGCCCTCCACGACAACGCCGTCCGTCGCGATTTTCTCACCAGGCCTAACGACGAACACCACTCCCGGACGGAGCTGTTCCACGGGCAGCCGCTTCTCCACTCCCGAACTTTCGAGAATGGAGACATCCTTGGCGCCAAGCTTCATCAACTCCCGGAGCGCCTGACCGGCGTTGCGCTTGGAGCGCTTCTCGAAGTAACGACCAATCAGCACAAACATGATGATGCCGGCCATCGCCTCGAGGTAGATGTTCATATCGGCATCACCAGGAGTGACCGTGAAGTGGAACTCGTGCTTGAGCCCCGGCAGCCCGGCACGCCCGAAGAACAACGCCCACACACTCCAGAGGAACGAAGCGGTCGTCCCCATAGTGATCAGCGTGTCCATGGTGACCTCGCCATGACGCAGATTCTTCAGTGTCGCGCGGTGGAACGGCCAGCCGGCCCACACAAAGACCGGCGCCGAGAGCGTGAGACACAGCCACTGCCAATTAGTGAACTGGAGGGCAGGAATCATCGACATTGCGATGACGGGAGCGGTGAGGATGACAGCGCCGATGACTCGGTTGCGCAGGTCTTCCAGCTCCCGGTCTTTCCCTTCGGGAGCAGCACCCGGTTCCTGTTCGGGCTCCTCCTGCGGAAGCTCAGCGGTGTACCCCGCTGCCACGATTGTGTCGATCAGTTGCTGCGGGTTGATGTCCGCCGGCGCCTCCACATGCGCCTTCTCGGTCGCATAGTTCACGCTCGCGTTAACGCCATCAAGTTTGTTCAGCTTGCGTTGAACACGGTTTGCGCACGACGCACACGTCATCCCGCCGACGGGGATATCAAGGGTGAGAAGTTGCTGCTCAGACATCCGCTTTCCTCTTTGGGGGTTTAGTTTGCGACCGCCTTGTAGCCAGCTTCATCCACTGCTGCGATTACGGCAGCGGTGTCAATGTCTGCATCCGAGGTCACGGAAAGGAAATTCCGGGAGCGGTCAACCTGGACATCAGTGATTCCCGGGAGTTCAGAGACTTCCTCCCGCACCGATGCCTCGCAGTGTCCGCATGTCATGCCAGTAACAGTAAAAGTTTGATTAGCCATACCCCAAGATATACCCCCTATGGGTATATCTGTAAAGCTATTCGCGCTGGCGGTAGCCCGAGTAGGCCCGCCCCGCGAGAGCTGTCGGGAAGGCAAGGTTGAATTCGGGCGGCGCGTGCGGAGACGGCGGGTGGAGGTAGACCGCGCCGGAGCCGTCGTCACGCTCGAGGTGCCCGTTGAGGCCTTGCCTGTCGTCATCGTTGGCGGCGTTGTGTTCTTTGCAGGTCATGACCATGTTTTCTATGGTCGTGGCGCCCCCGTTTTTCCTGGCGACCAGGTGATGGGCCTGCCCGGCGTGGGCGGGGCGCGGACACCCGGGCCACGCGCAGATGGGATTGTCGAGGATCATCGCGATGCGCTGTTCCTCCGTCGCCAGGCGCGGGTTGTGTATCGGGAGTAGGTCGGTCGGCGTGTTGTGCTCGTCGTAGACCAGCACCCAGCCGGTATCCGCGAGCAATGCCTCGACGAATTGTCCGGGAGTGAGGACGGAACCGTTGGAGGTCGCCGCAAACCGCGGGCTGTACTCCACGATGTCTTGTGCGGTTACGATGAGCGCGGGCTGGTAACGGAGCTTGTCGACGTCGTCAAGCGGCCCCTCCGACCCGTGCGCCAGGCGTTCTGCCAGCGCCTGACCGACACACCGATCCCGGGTGTAATCCTCGTGCGCTTTGGCGATTTCAGCTGCGCGCACGGTCAGCGGCGCGACCAGGTCGTCAATCATGTTCGCCGGACCGGTGACCTGCAGATGCTTCATCCCGCGGATGTCCGGATTCCGGGAGACGTGGGCGCGCAGGTGCTGCGGCGGCTCGTCGGTGCGGTTGAGCTCCTTGACCTTGGTGCGCATGTAGGTGTCGAGGCCCTCGAAGTCGTAGGCCGCGGCGGCGCGGGTGAAGTCCAGGCGGTAATACTCCCGGATTTCGACGTTGTTGAGCTGCCCGGAGCGCTTGTCGATCTGCATGACCGTGTCCAGCGACAGCTTCAACTCCCGGGCGATCGCGACGGCCTTGTCGCGCGATTCGACGTCCACATCGCCCTCGACGGTGCCGAACAGCCGCTCGGCGCAGCGCAGCAGGCGCTTGAGCCGGAAGGGATCGAAGCCGATGCTGGCTGCCAACTCCCGGTGTCCGGTGGATTTTTCCGGGAGTGCGGCGCGCAGGTCGGCGAGCACGTCAATCCCCCGTGTCGCCAGCGCGCTGAGCAGTCCCAATGTCGTCATGGGGCTAAGGCTAGTTTCCGGGAGTGGGCGGCTTCAATCGCTTTTTGGCGTTGTCCACAGCCGTCGTAAAGCATGCACAATCTGCACAAACGGGCTTGACGACGCGCTCCCGAAAGTGCCCTACCGGAACGCGACCTCTCCCACCGGCCGGCGCAACTTCCGGGAGTGGAGGGTGTCGGGAGCGGCGGCCATGTCCTCACACGCGCGCACGGCGGCCATGAGGTGCTCTTCCTTGGAGGACTGGTAGAACTCGCGGGCGGATTTCGGGAGTTTGGGTTTGTCGTGCAGCGGCATGTCGGAGACGCTGAGCAGCGCGCCGTAGGGCACGCGGAAGCGGTAGCCGTTGGCGGCGATGGTGGCGGATTCCATTTCGACGCCGATGGCGGTGGATTTCTGCAGCTCACGGTAGAGGTCGGCCTGGGAGCGCCACTCCCAGTTGCGGTCGGAGGTCGACAGTACGGTGCCGGTGCGCAGGCGCTTTTTCAGCTCATCGCCGGTGAGTCCGGAGACACGTGCGAGCGCGTTAGTGACGGCGAGCTGGATTTCCGCAATCGGTGGGATGGGTTTTTCCAGGGGCACGTAGTTGTCGAGGACTCCGTCGGCGCGGTCGTAGCCGTTGGCGAGAATCATGTCGCCGATGCGCATGCGACCGTCGAGGCCGGCGCAGTGTCCGACCATCATCCAGCAGTGCGGTCGCGTGACGGCGAGGCAGTCGGTGATGGTTTTGGCATTCGAGGGGCCGACGCCGATGTCGATGATGGTGATGCCGCATTGGTCGTCGCGAAGCAGGTGGTACGCCGGCATCTGCGAGGCGTGCGCGTGCTGACGGCAAATTCCGGGAGTGGGGATGGCGCCAATGTCGTAGCGCTTCCCACCCGGGCACACCAGCGCCGTGTACCCGTGCGGATTTCCGGGAGTGAGGGTGGCGGCGTATTCGAGGAACACGTCGGTGTGCAGCTGATAGTTGGTAAACAGCACGAAGCGCTGGATGTTTGCGGCGTGCGAGCCGGTGTAGTGCTCGAGGCGCTGGAGGGCGAGGTCGATGCGCTGGGCGGTAAAGAGGCTCAAGGGTTTAACGAGAAGGCCCAGGTAGTCGGCTTCGCCATCGGCGATGGTGTCGTCGATGCAGGCGGAGTCGATGGGGGTAAACGTCTTCTCCACTGCCGCCAGCATGCTTGCCGACGCCCCTTCCCTCCCCGCCGCTTCCTCGGCGGCCGCGTCGAATCCGCGGCACATCCGGAGTGGGATGGGCTGGTCGGAGACGCGCACCTCGACTTCGCCGCCGTGGTTGGTGAGCAGGTCGGTGATTTGCTCGATGAGGTAGGTGCGGAACATCACCGGGCGGGTGATGGTGGTGGCATACACTCCCGGACGGTCGACGAAGCCATGTGACAGAGAGGGGTCGACATCCTCGACGGCGCTGCCGGCCGGGACGGTGAAGCGTAGTTCGGGGTAGTAGGCGCGCACCGGCCCACTCCCGGAATTTCCTTCGGTGGCGGCGGTGTATTGCTCGACTAGGTAGGCCATCCCTGCCCGGTGGATTTCGGTGAGCCGGTCGACGGCTGCGGCGGCGTCGGTGTAGAAGTCGCCTTCGCCTTCGGTGGGCCAGAACGGGGGTGTTGCGGAGTCTCGTACCTGCATATCCCAAGGCTAGGCGGAGAGGTTCCCGCGCGCATCCGCGCCACGCTCATCACGCCAGACGCGCCACGCTCATCCACGCAACGCCACGCTCACCGAGCCAGCTCAGTGCCGGCTCCACACTCCTTCGCGGCTGCGGCGGACCTCAAAGACCTGGTGCACGTGGTAGCCGCCGACGGTGGGGATGGTGAGGAAGTGACGGCCGTCGTCAAGCTCGTGCCAGAGGATGCGGCCGTAGCGCACGCCGTCGCGGACGTGGGCGCTGAGGTAGTCGGCGCGTTGTTGTCCGCGGAGGGTGGCGTAGAAGGCGGGGTCGACGGGTAGTTGGACGAGATTCCGGGAGTGGGGGTCGATGTCTGCTTCTTGCAGTCGGATGGCGACGGGTCGGCCGTCGACGAGGAGGTCAGCGGTGTGACGGCTGAGGTGGATGATGTGGACGTCGCTTATTGTGGTGTGCATTTGGCGCTCCTATTCGCTCTTCCCCGCAGGCGGTCTGTGGGGCTGATCTTCCTTTGGGGCACCGGGTCCGCGAATCGGGCGGTTGCCTATCGACGCTGTCAAAGGCCATTTCTCGTCGATATCTTGTGATCGTGTCGCCCACCCTAACACCAACTAGACAGCTTTGTCTACCATCGCACGCACGCTTTACGACGAGGCCCCACCTCCCCCCCCCCCCGGAAGCTACCCCTTCCCCGTCAGCACCAGGACCACCAGCGCCACGTTGAGCGCGATGATGAGCCCGCAGATAACCCACGCAATTCGGCGCAGTAGTGGGGTGTTGGCCCAGATGCCCATCTCGGCATGCGAGGAGGTCATGCGCACCAGCGGGACCAGCGCAAACGGGATGCCAATCGACAGCACCACCTGGCTGAGCACCAGCGCCCACGTCGGCTCCACGCCGCTGGCGATAATGAGCAGCGCCGGAATGATGGTGACTATTCGGCGCACCAGCAACGGCACGTGCACCTTCAGCAGGTCGCGCATAATCAGGTCACCGGCGTAGCAACCGACAGAGGACGACGCCAGCCCGGAGGCCAACAACCCAACGCCGAAGAGCACGCCCACCACGGGGCCAAGCACGCTGGTCACGGCAGCGTGAGCGCCTTCGATGGAGTCAGTCCCCTCCACTCCCGGAAGCGCTTCGGCCGCGAGACACAGCATGCCGATATTCACCGACCCAGCCAGCACGAGGGCGCCGAAGACATCGAGGCGCGTGGCCCGCAGGTGCTGGCGCAGCGAAGCATCATCTTCCACCTTGTACTCGCGGTCGCGCACCAGCCCGGAGTGCAGGTAGACCGCATGCGGCATCACGGTCGCACCCAGCATGGATGCCGCCAGCACCACGGTGTGCGCGCCTTGGAAGCGCGGCAGAATTCCGCTGGCCATCTCCCCGAGACTCAGGCCCGTGACAAACAGCCCGGCGAGGAACCCCACCGTAATGACCAGCAGGAACGCCACAATTACGCCTTCAAAAGTGCGTTGCGAACGCCCACCCTGCAGCAGCAACAGCCCCAGCGAGACCGCACCGACGATGACGCCACCGAGTAGCATCGGCGTTCCAAAGAGCAGATACAGCGCGGTGGCACCACCAATAATTTCCGCCACATCCGTCGCTGCCGCCACAATCTCGGCCTGCACCCAGTACGCCAGCCGCCCCGGCCGGTTCGAACCGAAGCGGTCGGCAACGCCTTCGGTCAGCGACCGCCCCGTCACCAGGCCATACTTCGCTGACAGGTACTGCACAACCATCGCCATGAGGTTGGACACGACCAGCACCCACAGCAGCAGATACCCGTAGCTCGCGCCCGCAGACAGGTTCGCAGCCACATTTCCGGGGTCCACGTAGGCAATCGCCGCCACAAACGCAGGCCCCAGCAGACTCATCATGGGCTTGCGGTTTTTCTCGCTTGACGACGTCACTTGCGACCCTTGTGTCCCTGAATCTTTCACCCGGCCATTATTTCACGGCCTCGATACTAAATCTTCAATCAGCCCAAAATTTGGGCAGCCATGGTGCCACCGAGATTCACCAGGCGGTCGGGGATGTCGTCGTCAAGCGAACCGACAAACACGACGGGCTCGGCCGCAAGCTCCCACTTGTAGCCGGTCGTGATGGTTTTCATGGCGTTTTCCGCGCCGGTGGTGTCGAAGCCGCCGCGGATCCAGTAGGAAAATGGCAGCCCCTTAGTGGCTTCCTGCGCCTCCCGGAAGGTGGTGTCGAAGAAGTGCTTGAGCGCGCCGGAGATGTATCCAAAGTTGGCGGAGGTACCGAGCAGGATAGCGTCGGCGCTGGTCAGGTCATCGATGGTGGCGTCGAGAGCCTCGACAACCTTGACATCCACGCCCTCTAGCGCGGGGTCGTTGGCGCCCTCGAGCACGTGGCTTAAGACTTCCTGCAGGAGCGGGGTTGGGGAATGGTGGACGACAAGAAGAGTAGGCATGCCCCGAGGGTATCGAAGCGCCCCCTAGAAAATCACCTGTTCGCGAGGAATTTTCAGACCCGCACGCAAGGCTTCAGGGAGGTCGGCAATGGAGTCGAGCTCTGCGCTCGCGCCACCATCGCTACCAACACCGCCACCGAGCGAATCCAGAATCCACCGCTGCGCTGCACCCACGGACACCTCGCCGAGAGTCACGTCACCATCACGCTTGGACAGTCGCCGTCCTTCAGAGTTCACCACCAGTGGAACGTGCACGAACGAAGGCGCCGCATACCCCAAAAGACCAGCCAGGTACGCCTGGCGCGGGGCGGAGGCCATCAGGTCATCACCACGCACGACCTCGGTCACACCCTGCTCGGCATCATCGACAACGACCGCGAGGTTGTAGGCCCACATGCCATCGGCACGCTGAAGGACAAAGTCATCGATCGGGGCGGTAATCTCGCCATGCAGCTCATCGGTCGCAGTCCCCTCACTCACCTGAGATTTCAGGCGTAGCGACGGCCTTCTCCCAGCCGCCGCAAATTCGGCCTTCTTCGCGGAGAGGTGCTCGTCGTCAAGCGAACGGCACGTGCCGGGATACTGCCCCGGCACGCCATGGGGCGCGGAGGAGGCGGCGAGGATTTCGCGGCGCGTGCAGAAGCAGGGATAAGTCAGGCCGCGTTGCGTGAGGTCGGAAAGTGCGGATTCATACAGCTCAGAGCGTTCGGACTGGCGGACCGGCGTGCCATCCCAGTCGATACCGATGGCCTCGAGATCGGCGAGCTGCTGCGCCTCATACTCGGGGCGGGAGCGCTGGCGGTCGATGTCCTCGATACGCACGATGAAGCGACCGCCCTGCGCACGGGCGTGCGCCCAGGCCAACACTGCGGTGCGCAGGTTTCCCAGGTGCAGCCGACCGGTCGGCGAAGGGGCGTAGCGGCCGGTGGGAGGTCTCTGATGTGGTTGAAGAGCGAAGCCAAACATAGGTCGAGAATAACGCCAAATATGCTGAACGCACTTCACTGGAATCCCACAATGGAATTAGCGATTAAAGTCCATCACGCAGGGTTTTACCGCCATATAGACTCATACTTCTGTCTAACTCGTTTGTAAATACGTCCCTGTTAACGCAGACCCGCTCATGGATACCAGTGGCAATCACTAGCTCACCCAGTGTTGCAGACACTTCCCATTTAAAGCGATTTCTAGCCTGCATGATGCATTTTGCACGCACCTCAAGCTCAACCCCCTCAGTGCATGGAGCCGTGTGACGTATATTCACACCGAACCCCAAGCTCATCTCTCCTGGGTTCAATAGTTTTTCAGAATCAAGGTGCTTAATACAGGCAAGTTCCAACAATCCCACCGTAAAACCCGTTGCAAATATCGGAGGCATTGAGGCAAATTCGTCCTCGTCGGGATACAAATCGGGAACTGTCTTACCTTCGGGGATTGTATACCTAAAAGCATAGGTTTTTTCAAGAATACTTTTCACCATAACCCTACCTCTCTATAAGCACCTAAGCAGTCATCAGCTAGGCGTTTATTATTTACACTTGCTGTACCAGCGGGATACTGAATCTGAGTTGCAGCTAAAAGCAAATCAGTTAATCCAGTTTCGACCAGCCCGCCACGCGCTCCAAGCACGTTCATGCAGTCAACTACAGTCGTAATTGCACTGTTAACAGATTCGGTTTTCGCTGCGAGGATTAGCGGCTCATTGGGCGTTCCGCGATCTAAGCTAGCCGCTGCAGAAACGCACGCTGCGTTTGAAATAACAAATCGGCGATTGACATTGCCAAGCAGTCCACGGATCGCACTTTTTTGAGATAGGTTTTTTAACTTACCCGTTTCAGATCTTAGATATGCCTTGGTAATATCCAACGCCTTCTGCTGAATTCCCAAAGCAACTGCTGCCAAGTTGAGCTTTCCGAACAGCGTTATCGAACGATGAGCTACCTCCAATCCATCTTTGTCGGAGAGGATATTGTTATTGGTCACACTGCAGCCATCAACGAATTCAACACTTCCAATATTAACTCCTTCAAGCCCCGGCAATAAATACGTGTTTCCCGCCTGAATATTCCGCGAATCAGCCGGCACAATAACTGCCAAAAAATTATCGCCTACCGATCCATTAACATTTCTAGCAACAACACCATGCACATCTGCTATATGCGAGTTAACGATAAAACCCTTCTTCCCCACTAAGGAAGATTCCATCGCCCCTTTAAGTATCCGTGTCTCCATTTTCGCAAGATTCGACCCGGATACGGGCTCTGTTAAGCAAATTGAGGAAATTTTCTCTCCGCTACACAGCGGTGGTAACCATTCTTGTTTCTGCTCCTTGCTCGCATTTAAGAATACCGCTAATCCTAACTGAACGGACTGCACTAAAACGCCGATGCTTGGATCACAGTGAGACGAAGCCTGGATTGAAAATAGACGTTCTACATGAGATGCACCCGCACCGCCAAAATCTACAGGAATAGAAAGCCCAGCCCACCCCATGCGTCCTACTATTCGACATACTTCTCTCGAAAATTCAATCGAGCTTTCTTTGCAGCTTATATTGCCGAATTCTTCGGTTGCTCGTTCAAGGAATATTTCATACGACTTAATTTTTCTCCAATCTGACTTCTCGACTACCCATCACCGCAACCACTACAGCTACGACCGCGAATGCAATACACACAATCCCGACTATCGCGCTACTTCCACCGCTTAGCCCCGCTGCGAGCGGGCCAACTGCCGTTCCCACGTAGCCCACGATGTAGTAGCTGGAAACAGTCGCAGCAAGATCCTTTCCACGTGCCGCTTCGGAAACTCGCAGCAGCGAATACTTGAAAGAAATCCCTTGGCCGACACCACAGATAACGGTTGCGATAATCAGCAAAACAGCATTTGAGCTAAGCAAACTCAGTGTTACGCCGCCCAGCCCGAGCGCGAGAATCACCAGCCCCACCGGATACGAGACCCGCTGCACTCTCCGCCCGAGCATCACCTGAGTCACTGCCGATACTCCGAGCATCAAAGCTGTAATCGACGCGATCTTCAGCTGCGTATCGAAGCCCATATCCTTCGCAGCCAGGGGGACGACGGACTGAAAGAGACCGTTGACTCCATACGCACAGCCAATCGCTAACGCTCCCGGAATGAAAACTCGAATCACAGCCCGAGCCACACCAAACTGCGGCCGCCAGTTCGCTGAATTTCTCTCGAAGCTACGCTCCCGCACCCGAGCGACACCAACCATCGACACCACGGTAAGCGCTGCGTAGATCCAATACGGCATCTGCAGCGGCGACGATGAAAACTGTGCCACCACAGCCGAGTACAACGGACCTAAAGCTAATGCCCCAGAGACCGCCACCGTACTTGTGAGCGCGCCGATATGCGTGAGTAATTTCTCCTGCAACAAGGCAGTAAATGATCCCGTTGCGAGACCGACTGAGAATCCTGAAATCACTCGAGCGGCATATAGAACCATTTCATGTGAATCGACTAACCCCGCCGCCAGAAACATCAGGGTTGATGCCAATGACAGCGCCATACTGACTAGTGCGATCGGCTTTCGCCCCAGCGAGTCTGACAAATGTCCGTATGTGAGCGTGACCACTACACCCACCGCATAGCATGCAAAGACAACTACCGTTTTGTTGGCACTCAAACCCCAATCATGCTGGTATAAGGCATATAGACCGGAGGGCATCGTACTTCCAATTACTACGATGACCAGCCCAAGCGCTAGCGCTGCTCCATCTCGAACATTAGCTTGAACTTCACCCGACATTTCCACCTCCGTCCATACTTTCCGTTCATGAAAAGTATGATTTCACAGAATGTGTTGTACGGCTAGAGGTTTGGTGAAATCAATCTAGCCTCACGTTTGAAACAGCACTAAAACCCCGTTTCAGTCCATTCTTCCGCGTACGGTAACTTGCTTCGAACATCGCAAAGTGATTCGCTAACACCATGAAACAGCGCACGTACTTCGAGCAGGCAGCCGCGATTGCCGCAGAATGCTCATCGCCTGTGCGCCTGGCAATCCTGGAGTACCTTCTCAAAAACGGTCCCACTCGCGTGCGCAGACTTGCCGAGTCAACCAACATCGCCGAATCGACGCTGTCCAACAATCTCCGGCGCCTCCGCGAAGCCGAAATCGTCGATGTCGAACGACAGGGGAAAAGCGCGACCTATTCCATCGCTAACCCTTCAATACGCCAGGTAATTGCCAATCTTTTCCAGGCTGCCGGCGCCGACACTGCCGCGCCCATCCCCGAGCACCAACCAGCAATTACCTTCGCCCGGTCTTGCTACGACCATCTGGCAGGATCCCTCGGAGTACAACTCACGCGGGCTCTGTTCACCAAAGAAGCACTCATCACCGACGCCGGTGAAATCACCTTTGGCCCCAACGCCGAGAAATGCTTCGCCTACCTCGGCACAGGCCTATCCAGCCTCGATGCAAGCAGGAAGACAGCATTCCTCTGCAACGACTGGACACACGCCGATTCTCACCTGGCCGGATCGCTCGGCGCCGCGCTCCTGCGTGGCCTCATTTCAAAGGGTTGGTTGACCCCAATCCCCGACTCCCGCGGACTCGAACTCACAGAGGAAGGCAGAGTCGGCCTCGAAGACTTCATCGGCACTCGCTTGGAGCCCCAGCCGGCAGGTAACATTCCCTCCCGTGACAAATAACGAAAACCTGCCCAAGTCTGGGCCGGGCAACGCCGAGGCTGCCGCTGTGAGCACCTCGCACGCGCCCGAGAACGCAACTAAGTTTGAATCCACAGCAACCACGCCACGCCACATCCCGGTACCGAAATCGCTGTACCCGATGTTCACGGCCATTTTCATTGGCGTGCTAATCGTCTCCAACATCACCGCCACCAAGGGCGTGGAAATCTTCGGCCTGGCCACCGACGGCGCCTTCTTCCTCTTCCCCTTGAGCTACGTCATCGGCGACGTGCTTTCCGAGTGCTACGGCTACAAAGCCACCCGCCGCACCGTGTGGACCGGTTTCGCCATCCTCGCCGGCGCAATGCTCTGCTTCTTTGCCGCCATCAAGCTCCCGGCGGCACCGTGGTACGAAAATCAGGAAGCATTCGCCACCGTCCTGGGCACCGTCCCGCAGCTTGTTCTCGCAGGTCTGGCCGGTTATGTCGTCGGTCAGCTGCTCAACGCCTGGTCGCTCACCGCCATTAAGAAGCGCACTGGTGAAAAGGCTCTCTGGGCGCGCCTGATGGGCTCGACTGTGGTTGGCGAGTTCGTCGATACGCTCATCTTCTGCTCCATCGCCGCCACCGCGATTGGCATCGACACCTGGGGCACCTTCGTCAACTACGTCATCGTCGGCTTTACCTGGAAGACCGCCGTCGAGATCGTAGTCATGCCACTCACCTACGCCGTCATCGCGTGGGTCAAGCGCCGCGAAGGCTACTACGACACGCACGTTCCCGCTTAACGACGAAAAAGTGCCGCGACCTCGCCCTAGAAGCGAAGAAGTCGCGGCACTTTTTGCTTTTTACTTCACATCCCGTTTGGCATTGGCCCAATGAGCAACGCCAACAGCCACAACGATCCAGGCCACCAGCACCACGATGTTGAACCACATTGGCTGCGTCATGCCGGCCTCAAAACCAGTACGTGGATTCTCCGGGTTTGCTATCAGACCGCCCAGCTGCGTTGACAACTGCTGAATGCGTGCACCCGGCGTGACCAGCCACAGCGGCCGGAAAATCGCATACGCGAGCGCCGCGAACTCCAGCATGCTTTCCACCACCAAGATCCACACCAGCGGAATAGCGACAGCGGCAACGCGCGAGCGCGTCAACACACCCAGCGACATCGCGATCAGCCCAAACACAACAAAGCCGAGCACTCCAGCGAGAATGTCCGGGGCAGCGTCGCCGCCCTTGAACTCCACGCGTGGCGAAACCGTCACCGATAACCAAGCAAGCGCCACACCGATGACCCAACAGACAGCAATCAACACAAGCGTCAGCGTCATCCGCGCCGAAAGCCACAGGCTCCTTCGGTCCTGCGTCAAGAACGCATGCGCATTCATCTGATCGTTGTACTCACCCGCCAGGGTGGAGCCACCAAAGGCAATCACGATCATGTTGAAGATCACCGTCCCCAACAGCAGCAATTCCCAATCAGCAGTCGCACCAGCGTCCGCCGCCATACTGAAAGCCGCCATCGGCCCAGCTATCGAACCGACCAACAGCACCACATAGACCCACGTACCGCGCAGGCTGGCTAGCTTCGTCCACTCCGACCGCAAAGCGTTTCCAAAACTCATCTCAGTCACTCCCCTACTGCCCAATCGCCTGCGCGCGGTATTCCTGCGATTCCTGGGTCGCAGCCAGGAACTTCTCCTCCAGGTTGTCGCGCTTCGTGTGCAACCGCGTCACCAACAGCCCCTCGCGCAGGGCAGCGGCCGCAATGTCGCGGCGGAGTTGCTGCTCGCTGATGCCGTCGTAAAGCGGAATGCGCAATTGCTTATCGACGTCAACCCCACGCGCCACCGGCCCCAACGCCTGCAGCAGCCGAGCCGGATCGTCGACCTCAACTTCGATGACCGTGCCGTCGGAGAGGAACTCATCCATGCTGTACTCGCCGATCATGCGGCCGCGGCCGATGACGACGATGCGATCGGCGGTGAGCTGCATCTCGGAAAGGAGGTGCGACGACACGAGGACAGCGCAGCCCTGTGCGGCCAGCGCCTTGATGGTGTGGCGCATCCACGAGACACCTTCGGGGTCGAGGCCGTTGACCGGCTCATCCAGGATCAGATGCTGCGGCTTGCCGAGCAGAGCCGCCGCCACTCCCAGACGCTGCTTCATACCCAGCGAGTAGCCGCCGACCTTGTCCTTCGCCGCCTCGGTCATACCGACCTGCTCAAGACACTCCTCCACGCGGGTGTCGGGGATGCCGGCGCCGCGGGCGAGGGCCTGCAGATGAGCGCGGCCTGAACGAGCCTTGTTGTGCCAACCGGCATCCAGAATTGCGCCGGCGATGCTGGGCTTATTCTTCAGCGTGGAAAAGGGCTGGTTGCTGTAGGTGTTGCCCTGCGAATCCGTTCCGGTGAACAAGGCCTGACCCGTGGTCGGGGCATCGAGGCCCAGCATGCAGCGCATGGTGGTGGACTTGCCGGAGCCATTTGGGCCGAGAAAACCTGTCACGACACCGTCGGGAACGGTGAAGGACAGGTCATCGACGGCTAATTTCGAACCGTACTTCTTGCTGAGTCGTTCAACCGTGATCATGCCCTCCATGATGCCGGTTGAGACTGCCTCGCGCAGTAGAGCTAGGTCTAGTTTTGGGGTCCCCGGGCCCAAGTTCCACTTCACGCCACGGGTGTCACCTCATGCCACCTCCACAGCTGGCACGAGGTGACATGGCTGTCGTGAAGTGCGAAAAGGTAGAAGCCTAGCCCCACCCCAGTCCTCAGCCGCTAATTCCCCACCGCGCGACCACCGTTGGCGTAGTAGCGGCCCATGAACTCATCGCGGTACTCGAAGAACCGGTCCTCCAGGATCGCAGCGCGAATGTTCTCCACCAGCTGCACCATGAAAAACAGGTTGTGAATCGTGCACAGCGTGCCAGCCAGGTACTCCTTGGCCTTCAACAGATGATGCAGGTAGGCCCGGGAATAATTCAGCGAAGTATAGGAAGGCACCTCCGCATCCACGGGCCGGAAGTCGTTCTTGAAGCGGGCATTCGTCAAGGTCATCCGGCCATCGAGCGTGTACACACCACCACGGCGGGCAAGCCTCGTCGGAGCCACGCAGTCAAAGGTGTCGGCACCGGCCTCGACAGCGGCAAAAATATCGTCCGGCTCGGAAATCCCCAGTAGGTGGCGGGCGCGGTCGTCGGGAAGCTCGTCGTTGACCCAACCGCAGATCAGGCCCAGATTCTGTTTCTCAATCGCCCCACCAATGCCATAGCCGTGGAAGCCCAGCTGACCGGCGTCCTCGAACTCGCGGGAGAGCTCCGCTAGCCCGCGGGCGGCCTTGCGGCGCAGGTCTTCGTACTGCGCGCCCTGCACGACACCGAATAACTGCTGGATGGGCAACTGGCCGTCGTCAAGCGAATGGACGTGCGCGTCGACCTGACCGCGCGAAACCGTCAACTCGTTGTGAGCCTCCAGGCATCGGCGTGCCCAGCGGTGCGTGCGCTCGACAGATGCCTCCTGGTAGCCGCGGGTGTTCATCAGCGTGGTGAGCTCGTCGAACGCCATCATGATGTCGGCGCCCAGCGCGTGCTGAATACGCATGGACACCTCCGGCGTGAAGCGGTGCTCGGAGCCATCGATGTGCGAGCGGAAAGTCACGCCGTCCTCGTCGACGAACGCGTTGCGCTCTTTGCCCTCGGCGACGATGTCGTCTTTCTGCATGCCGGTGACGTCCATCGCGAGGGTCTTTTTAAAGCCCGCGCCGAGGCTGAGCACCTGGAATCCGCCGGAGTCGGTGAATGTCGGGCCGTTCCAGTTGGAGAACTTTGCCAACCCGCCGGCCTGGTCGACAATTTCCTCGCCGGGCTGCAGGTACAGGTGGTACGCGTTCGACAGCATCGCCTGCGCGCCGGTGGATCGCACCTGCTCGGGCGTGAGCGTCTTCACGGTCGCCTTCGTGCCGACCGGAATGAACGCCGGCGTAGCAATATCGCCATGCGGGGTGTGGATGGTGCCAGCACGTCCGCGCGCGCCTTCGATTTGCTTTACGACGTCAAAGCCCGTCGTCCTCGACTGCGACATGAGTCTCCTTGGTTGTGGTCCAGTGCTAATGCCTTGAGGTTACCTGGGTGCTATTCGCAAGTTACTCAGCGCTGTCGTTTTCCTCGGGCTGGGCGGCGTTTTCCGGGTCCCACACGGCGCGGCTACGACGTGGCGCTTCCTCCTCGAGGCCTTCGCGCTTCATCAGTTCCGCAACCGTAATCTTCTTCCGCTTACGAGCCGGGCTGTAGTACGGGCGAACCTCGACGTCTTTGGCATTTTCCGGGTTCAGCCGGGCGGCCTGTTCCGGCTGATGAGCGGATTCAGCTGGTGCGGGCTGCATGAGCTGTTCGGTCGGCTCTGCCTGCTCTGGCTGCTCGGCTGGTTCGGGCTGCTCCGGCTCAGCTGCCGCCGTCGGGGCGGACAGCTCGGCCGGTTCAGAGCATTCAGCCTGCTCGGCCTGGTCAGCGGGTTCAAGCTCCTTCAGCTTTGTCTTCTTCCGCTTCGGAATCCAGCGGTTACGCTTCTTGGTCGCGACAGCCACAGCAGTACCACCAGCTACGCCCGCCGCGCCCGCTGCACCAGCACCGACTTCACCATCGACACTGTCTGCTTCGCCCTCGTCAGCGTCAGCGTCGCCAAAGCCACGCCCAGCACCTTCACTTTCGGGCAACAGGGACTCACCGCGAGCCATACGCTCGCGGCGGCCCTTCTCCACCAGCTCCTCGGAAACCTCTTCCAGGGCAGAGCCTTCGACATCCACAGAAGGCAACACCTTGTCCAGCCACTTCGGCATGTACCAGGTAGCGCGGCCAAGCAGGAACATGGCTGCCGGGATGAAGGTCATGCGGATAACGAAGGCGTCGAAAAGCACGGCGGCACCCAGCGCGAAGCCGAAGACCTTGATGATCGCCAGGGGCTGACCGGCGAACGCCGCGAAGACGGAGATCATAATAATCGCAGCGGCCGTGACCACACGAGCGCCGAGAGTAAAGCCTTCAACGACCGATTCTTCGACCGCGTTGTACTTCGACTCTGGCGAGGATTCACCCTTGTTGTGGGTGTAATGCTCACGCATGCGGGAAACCAGGAAGACCTGATAGTCCATGGCCAAACCGAACGTCACACCAATGAGGAAGATTGGCACAAAGCTGACCAGCGGACCCGGAGTGCTAATCACACCCCAGAGGCCATCCTGGAAAAATGCCACCGTGACACCGAATGCGGCTGCGACAGAGAGCAAGAAGCCCACGCCGGCAGTCAACGGCACCATCAGGGAACGGAAAATCATCAGCAGCAGAATGACTGCCAGACCCACGACAACGCCCAAGTAGAGCGGCATCGCGCCCTGGAGGCGGTCGGTGATGTCAATTTCGATAGGAACCAGGCCAGTGACACCGGTGAATAGGCCGGTGGTTTGCTCAATCTGCTTCTGCTGATCGCGCACCGCGTTCATCAGCTGCTTGGTCGCGGGATCGAGCGGACCCGACTTCGGGGTCATGATCATCTTGACCGCAGTGCCGTCATGATTCAGGCCAATCATCTGGATGTGCTCGACACCGACGTTGGATTTGAACTGGTCGACAGCGTAGCTATAAGAAGCCTTGCGGGCGGCCTCTATGTCAGAGAGATCCGGGTTGGTCTGCTTCAGGGACTCGATAAGCGGTTTGAGCACCGGAGCATCGGGCTTCACATCGTCCGACTTGGCAATAATGATGAGCTGTGAATTACGTCCTGCGCCGAAGCCCTCTTCAATCATGGTGATGGCCTTGCGGTTCGTGCTGTCCTTCGCCGCAGTAGAGTCCGACGGCAGCGCCAGCTTCAAGTGCATAGCCGGGTAGGCCAACGCCAACAGCAAGACGATACAGCCGACCAGGAACAACCCTGGGGCCTTGTGCACGAAGGTGACCCAACGGCGCCCCATCGTCATCTCGCCGAAGAAGGAAGAGCGGCGTCCCTTGCGCGCATTACGCGAGGGGTTACCAGCAACACCGGGCACGCGACCAGCGAAGACCTTGTCGCCCAACAGAGACATAACTGCCGGCAGTAGGGTCAGAGAGACCAGCACTGTGAAGGCCACCGTGATTGCCGCCGAAATACCCATCAGGGACATGAACGGCACCTTGGCCACCGTCAGCGCTGCCAACGCGACAATCACAGTGAGGCCAGCGAAAACCACAGCGGAGCCCGCCGTACCCGTAGCCATGCCGATGGCATCTTCGTTGGTCATCCCTCGGGCTCTTTCCGCCCTGTAGCGAGAGAGGATGAACAGTGCGTAGTCAATACCGACAGCCAGGCCGAACATGACGGCAAGCACCGGGGTAATCGAGTTGACGTCAGTGAATGCGGTCATCAATGTCACACCGAAGACACCGATGATGATGCCCACTACCGCCGTCACAATAGGCAGGAACGAAGCCACCAGAGAGCCGAAGGTGACAACCAGCACGATAAACGCCACGGTCACACCGATAATCTCTGAGGTCGGAGCTACCTCAATCGCAGGCTGCATGCCCGGGCCAGAGGCCTCGACCTTGATACCGGCGTCACGACCGGCCTGCATCGCGTCGAGAAGCGCCTGCATATTCTCCGGCTCGATGTCCTGCGGCATCTTGGCATCGAAAACGAAGGTGGAAATACCGTAGCGACCGTCATCGGACACGGTACGCATGGCATTGGCATCGGCCTCGGCAACATCCTTGGGCAGGCCGGCGGCCATGCCCTGTTCCTTGACCATCGCCTGCATCTTCGGATTGAGGTCTACCGGGTTGTGAAGCTGCAAATCGTCGGCGATTTGGCCGACATTGTCGCGGATGCCGTTAATAACCTTGTCAACGGCTTCTTTATTCTGTGGGTCATCGAGCCTCTGCCCCTCGGGGGCTTCGAAGGCGACATAAATACGCTGCTCTCGAATTGGGTTCGGAACATCGGGGAACTTTTCCTCAATCACGTGTGAAGCCGTTGCCGACGGCATGCCGGGGATCGAGAACTGGTCGATAAACCCCTTCTGGAATGCGGAAACTGCACCGCCCAGCCCCGCCAAAATCAGGAACCACGCGATGATCACAGTCCATTTATGCAGGTAGGAGAACCTGCCGAGTTTGAACAAGGCCTTTGCCATGTCAAGTTTCCCTTACGTCTAATATTCGCCTGGACCGCCCCCAACTGCAGCTTCCCCAAGTTCGCGCTAACCAAGCACTTCCTCGGACCTCACCTGCAGTTTGAAGCCTCTTCGCTACTCCGATGCTAGCGACCACCCCGGATTGGCCAACATCAACTCTGGCGCTGACGCGGTCATTGGGGGCGGGCACGACATAAAAACCGGAAATACTTTTGCTAAGAGTAGCGGACTTCCCGGATAAACGTGAACAATGGGGTGTGTGTTACTGATGTTATTTTTGTGATTTAGGCGCTCCAGGTCGGGCGCCTCACCATTTGCCGCTTTACGACGGACACCTCCCCCACCCCCACCGCACCCAGACAATCAGAGCCGATTAAATGCAAAACCCCCGGGGGCTCCTACTTAAAGGAACCACCGGGGGTTTTATTGGCGGTGACGGAGGGATTTGAACCCTCGGTACGGGGTTACCGCACAAAGCATTTCGAGTGCTTCACCTTCGGCCGCTCGGACACGTCACCGCTAGAAAACGTTACAGGTAGCCCCTTTATCTACCAAATCCCCAGGTCAGAGCGCCCAGGCTTCTGCCAAGGCACTCTCGCTGCACTGCACCCTGCGCCACCCCAAGCCCGTCAACCCTCCACCGCGCTATTCGGGGTGGCCAACGCCCGCTGAGATATGAAGGAATAGTCTGTAGCTTGAAATCTAGAAACTTAAACACAGAAGTACAGCCACACAGAAAGGGTTCTCCCTCATGATTCGTTCCGCCATCATCGGCTACGGCAATTTGGGCCGCAGCGTCGAAAAGGTCATCGCTGACCAGCCGGACATGGAACTCGTCGGCGTTTTCTCCCGTCGCGATCCGCTGGACACTGAGGCCCGCGTACTCCCGGCGGCGGATGTCGAAAAGTATAAGGACGAGGTAGACGTGCTGTTCGTGTGCCTCGGCTCGGCCACCGATGTCCCGGAGCAGGCTCCTGAGCTGGCAAAGAACTTTACGACGGTCGACACCTACGACAACCACCACGAGATTCCGAAGCACCGCGCGGCCATGGACGCCGCCGCCCGCGAGGGTGACAACATCGCCATGATCTCGACCGGTTGGGATCCGGGCCTGTTCTCCCTGAACCGCGTTCTGGGCGCTGCTATCCTGCCGGGCGCAGACCAGATGACCTTCTGGGGACCTGGTCTGTCGCAGGGCCACTCCGATGCCGTGCGTCGTGTGCCGGGAGTGAAGAAGGGTGTCCAGTACACCAAGCCGAACCCGGAAGCTATCGCGGCCGTGAAGAAGGGCGAGGGCGCAGACCTGAAGGGCAACGAATGCCACCTGCGCCACTGCTTCGTCGTCGCTGAAGAGACCGGCAACGCCGACGAGGACGCCAAGCTCAAGGAGCAGATCCGTGAAACCATCGTGACCATGCCGGATTACTTTGCCCCTTACGAGACCATCGTGGACTTCATCTCCGAGGAGGAGTTCGACCGCGACCACCAGGGCATGCCGCACGGTGGCCAGGTCATTACCCGCGGCCAGGCCGGTACGTCCGGTCACGTCATCGAGTTCGGCCTCGACCTGGAGCGCAACCCCGACTTCACCGCAGCCGTCCAGGTTGCCTACGGTCGCGCCGCCTACCGCCTGAAGCAGGCTGGCGAAACCGGTGCCCGCACCGTCTTCGAGATTGCCCCGTACCTACTGTCCGCCGAACCACTGGATGACCTGGTGGCCCAGAAGCTGTAACCAGCCCCAACGCCGACAGCCGGCCATCGAAACACAAAGAACCCCGACCTTCTCCACACATCGGAAGCGGAGAAGGTCGGGGTTATCTTTACTCGAGAACTAAGCGCTTTACTTGTCAGTCAGCTTGCCCAGGGTCTCAGTAGCCTTGTCCTTCAGGTCCTCAGCACCCTGCTTGACCTTCGAAGCAGCCTGCTCACCCTTGCCCTGGTTTGCCAGGTCGTCGTTGCCAACGGCGTCGCCGGCAGCTTCCTTAACCTTGCCGCCCAACTCGTCGGCCTTGTTCTGCAGCTCGCTCATTATGTAAGCCTCCTATGTAAACGACTTATCTATTCTCTAGAGCCGCCGTCTAGCAGCTCCACCAGTTCCGACGGTACGTGAAAATGAAGGCTCGTCACGGCTACAGCGGGAATTGTGACCTAACTGTGACGCCGCTCACGCCTCCAACTGCCGTTGCCGTTCGAAGAATTCCCGCAGGTAAACGGAGCATTCGTCGGCAAGCACACCCCCACGCACCTGGGGCGTGAACGCGTGGGCGGGATCGCGGATGACATCGGCGATAGAGCCGCACGCGCCGGTCTTGGGCGACCACGCACCGAAGACCACACGCCCCACGCGCCCCATGACGCAGGCGCCGGCACACATCACGCACGGCTCAAGTGTCACGACCAACGTGCACTGCTCCAGCCGCCAGCCATCACCGACGGCGCGGGTGGCTTCGCGCAGCGCGATAACTTCGGCGTGGGCAAGCGGGTCACCATCAACTTCCCGACGGTTCGAGCCCCGGCCCACAACCTTGCCCTCGGCATCCACGACCACAGCTCCCACCGGCACATCCCCGGGTGCCGTGTGAGCAGCTTCGGCGATAGCCAGGCGCATCCACTCTTCGTCGAGAATGTCCTGTTTTCGACGGGGCAGGGCGCTTGACCGCTCGGTCAGATGACCTTTGTCAGGTTTAGTCGTCATAGGGGTCGTAGTCGTCATCGTCGCCGTCGTAGTCCAGGTCGGCGACATCGGCGAGCTCCTCGGCGCACCCCAACTCCTCGGCAATGGCCAGAAGCTGCTCGGACGCCCACAGCGACTGATCGTCACAGATGGACTCCAGGGCTTCCTCCGAACAACCCAGGTCAGCGAGGATATCCATGTCTCCTTCGGCCCAGGCGTCGACATCGTCGAGCTCATCCTCGTCGAGGTCGGGGATATCCAGATCCAGCTCGTCGAACACATCTGCCGCAATGTCATCGGTCACGGCAGCGGTAGCGTCGGAAAGCACAACGCGCAGCGACCCAACGCCCTGGCGCACAAGAATGAAGTAGTCGTCGTCGATATTGAGCATTCCGACAGCAGCGCGTTCCGAACGCAGATTGCGCAGCGCCTGTGCGGCATCAGCGAGGGAATCGGTGGCGTCGTCCCCGAGGTCGACGACGCGCCAACCGCGCTCCCCCATAGTTACGGCAACCGCAAAGGAACGGTCGTCATCGGAGGTGTACCCTCCGGAAAAGGTCGTGCTCATAACCCACAACGCTAGTCGCTGTATGTCATGCTTGTCAGGTGAGCAATTTCGAGTCCCCCTCCCCTGCTTCGTCCTCCCTGTCAGCTGCACAACTACCCGCGGTATGCATCCTCGGTCTGGGCCTCATCGGTGGCTCCATGATGCGCGATCTGCGGGTCCAAAACGTCGAATGCTTCGGTTGGAATCGCTCGTCCACAACGGTCGAGGAAGCCACGAAGGAGGGATTCGACGCCAGTACAGATCTTCAGGCCACGCTCGAACGCGCAGAGGCCAGCCGCGCGCTCATCGTGATCGGCACCCCCATGACAGTCATCGGCACGATGCTGGATGCTATCAACGAGCACGCCCCCAGCTGTGGCATCACGGATGTGGTCTCCGTGAAGGCGGCCGTCGCCGCCGAGGTCTCCGCTCGCGGGATGGAGGAACGCTTCGTCGGCGCGCACCCAATGGCGGGGTCCGCGCAGGCGGGCTGGTCCGCCACGCTCGAAGGGCTTTTCGACGGCGCCCCCTGGGTCATCACCTACGACCTGGCAGCTGCTGCCGACGCTGCGGGCAAGCCCGTCCCGGAGCGCTGGATTGAGGTCTTTTCGCAGGTCGCCAACTTGGGAGCAGCTCTTGGCAGCCAGCTCATTCCAGCACTGAGCGATCACCACGATGCCAGCGTCGCCCGCATCTCCCACATGCCACACCTGGCGGCCTACGCAATTGCCGCCGCCGGGGAAGCCGGTGGTCCCCTGGCCATTTCGCTGGCGGCCGGCTCTTTCCGCGACTGCACTCGCGTCGCCGCCGCTGCTCCCGACATGGTCATGTCCTGGTGCGAGAACAACACCGAACCCGTGCTCACCGCGCTTGACGACGTCATCGAGCGCCTCACCGCCGCGCGCACCCAGTTGGCCACCGAGGGAACCGCTATGGACCTGGCCAAAACCGGCCAGATTGCCCGTATCCGCTACGAGGCCCGCCCCGCTCACCGCCCGATTTTCCGACTGCGCGTCGGAGAGGGCGACTGGATCAACCAGTTGAAGTTGGCCGAAAGCGTCGGCGGGCAGGTAGATGTGTTCTAGTGTGGAACTATGTTCTCCCCCGAGCTGCACACCAGCCTCGCAGGCATCACCGTCGTCAACTTCGCCATTAACGTTCCGGGGCCACTGGCCGCTCAGCACTTGGGCCAGCTAGGCGCCCGGGTGATTAAGGTCGAACCACCCACAGGCGACCCGCTCGGTTCCTTCGGCCGCCCCTGGTATGAAGCTATGTCCGCAGGTCACGAGATTATCCAGGCGGATCTGAAGAGCGATGAGGGCCGCGCACAGCTGAGCTCGCTGATTGATGAGGCCGATGTGGTCATCACCTCGGTTCGCCCCTCCGCGCTGGAACGCATGGGGCTGGCGGGGCTCCACGAGCGCCCGAATGGGCCGGTGCATATCGATATTGTCGGTGATACCAAAGCTCCAGAAACACCTGGCCATGACCTGACCTACCAGGCGGAGGCCGGAACTCTCACGCCTCCGGCCATGCCGCCGGTGCTGTTGGGCGACATTCTGGGTGCACACTTTGCGGTCACCGCTGCCCTTGCCGGGTTGATTAAGCGGGCGGGTGCTGGGGCGGACGTCGTAAAGCAGCCTGGGCTGCACTGCCGCATTGGCCTGAAGCAAGCCGGTGAGGCCGGCGCCGAACCGCTGAAGTACGGCATGACGGCGCCCGGCGGACTACTCGGTGGCGGCCTGTGGACGTACGGCCTCTACCCCAGCGCCGACGGCTACGTGTCCGTGGCAGCGCTGGAACCACACTTTGCCGCCGCCCTGACCGAGGCCACGGGTGCAAGTGGCCGCGAGGAGCTTGCGGATTTCCTCCGCGAGCGCACCAACGCCGAAATCATGCAGCTTGCCAGCGAAAAGGCACTGCCGCTGGCTGCGGTGGAGTAAGCGGGGCAGTTTAAGGCCGCGCGCCTCGGAGAGCCGGGCCTCGAGCCTTACGCGGTCAACCCCGCGGCCTCCGCGGTGAGCTCCACCGAACGCAGTCGGTCAGGAACCTTCAACGACTGATGAGCCACAATCAGCTCATCCGCCGTCGAGTACTCACCGAACTGCGCAATCTGCTCACGCACCTGCGCCACCGTGCCGACCGCCGTGTGACGGAACATATTCTGCACCTGTCGCCCCTGCGGAGTATCCATCAGGATCTCCGCCTCATCGTCAGTGAGATGATGCCCACCGCGACTCAGGAACCGCCTGACCATGTTCCTGCGGGTAGCGAAGTACTGCTGCTGCGCGTCCTCTTCGCTTTCCGACGCAATCACATTCATGGCCGCAAAAGCGTACGGCTTATCCAGCTGCTTAGAAGGCTGGAACTGCTCGCGGTAGACCGCGATGGCATCGCGAAGCGCGTCCGGAGCGAAGTGCGAAGCAAACGCGTACGGCAAGCCGAGCGCCGCTGCGAGCTGAGCACCAAAGAGCGAGGAGCCCAGAATGTACAGCGGCACATGGGTGCCGCGGCCTGGAATTGCGTTGATGCCCTTGATCAGCGACTCGTCGGAGAGGTAACCGCGCAGCTCCTGCACATCCTGCGGGAAGGAATCGGACGAACGCGGGTCACGACGCAGCGCGCGCATCGTGGCCTGGTCCGTACCCGGCGCGCGACCAAGCCCCAGCTCGATGCGATCCGGGTACAGATTCGCGAGCGTGCCGAACTGTTCCGCGACCGTCAGCGGTGCATGATTCGGCAGCATGACGCCGCCGGAGCCGAGGGTGATGCTCTCGGTTTTTGCAGCCACGGCTGCGATAAGAACTGCCGGCGACGAGGACGCAATGGAGTTCATATTGTGGTGCTCTGCGTACCAAATACGCTGATAACCAGACTTTTCCGCTGTCTGCGCCAAATCGATGGAGCCCTGTAGGGCGTCTGCGTGGGACTGCCCCGAGGCTACGGTAGCGAGGTCAAGAATGGACTCAGTACGAATCATGGTTCCACAGTCTAGACCGTTAGTCGGATATTGCGAGTTTGAGATGTTTCGAATACTGAGGCGCTGGGGTTTGGGGTTTTGGGGATTCGGGTGCGGGTGGCTCGTGGGTGGTATTCACTCATCGATGAGGTATTCACATATCGATGAGCTATAGCCTGGCCACAAGTGAATAGCTCATCGATATGAGCGCAGGCAGAGCCAATACCGCGCGCATAAGTGCCAGAAAACCATCGATAAGTCAGGCAGACAAAAAGACCCGCACCTTATCGGTGCGGGTCTGCGTTGTGCGCCCGAAGGGATTCGAACCCCTAACCTTCTGATCCGTAGTCAGATGCTCTATCCGTTGAGCTACGGGCGCATTTTGTTGTTATTCAGCGACTCTGGGGTAATTCCCTCGACCCCTGCAACGAATAGATACTTTACTCATCCTGCTAAGTTTTACAAAATCGCCTGTTCAAGCAACCTTTTCGGCACTTATTCAAGTACATATTCGTTGCACATTAACAACAGGTTTCGTAGCGGTTACCCCGGCCTATCCGAACAGGACCGACCGAGGTAACCCTGACCGAGGTAACGGAGAAACCGAGGAACTACTCGCCGCGGACCCAGCGGACAGCGTTGCCAAAGATGTCCTGCTCACCAATGCCCGGAATGTTGCGCATCAGGCCCTCGCGGAAACGCTCTGGGTGGCCCATCTTGCCCAGAATCCTGCCGTCAGCACTGACAATGCCCTCAATGGCGTAGGAGGAACCGTTCGGGTTGGCTGGCGCTGTCATCGTCGGCACGCCCTCGGCATCGCCATCAGTATCGACGTACTGGAAAGCGACCTGGCCGGCCTCGAACAGGTGGCGGGCCTCGTCCTCGGAGACCACGAAACGGCCCTCACCGTGAGAAACCGGCATGAGGTGGGTCTGGCCTGGCTCGAAGCCACGCAACCACGGGGAATCCACAGTCGCGACGCGAGTGGTAGCGATGCGGGACACGTGACGCAGCTGGCGGTTGTGGGCCAGGGTCGGCGAGTCCTCGCGGAGCTGCGCCGGGTCGCCGTACGGCAGGAAGCCGGACTTGACCAGCGCCTGGAAACCGTTACAAATTCCGAGCACAAGACCGTTGTCGGCCACGAACTCCTTGACGGCGGCTGCGACGTCGTCGGAACGCAGGAACGCGGCGATGAACTTGGCGGATCCGTCCGGCTCATCACCCAGGGAGAAGCCACCGGAGAATGCCAGGATGTCGGCGTCCTGAAGCTTTTCGATGAACGCCTTCGTGTCCTCCGCCAGCATTGCCGGGGTCAGGTTGCGGATCACGTGGAACTCGTAGGTAGCGCCCGCTGCGACGAATGCCTCGGCCATGTCGTACTCGGAGTTGGTACCCGGGAAGACCGGCAGCAGCACGTGGACATCCTTCTTGCCCGGGCTCTGCAGGTCGGTCTCGGTCGCGCTGACCTGGTTAGCGAACTCCGGCAGGGCCTCGCCCTCGTAGTCATTGAGGGGGAATACCTCACGGTAACCGGACTCCATTGCCTCCAGAGCCTCGGCGACAGTGAAGGACTCCTCACCGAAGCGCAGCGTGCCCGATTCGTCGGTGGCACCGATCTTCACAGCACCCTCAACAGCACCATCAACATCCTGACCAGCCGGAACAGCCACAACAATGGAACCCAGTGGAGCCTCCGGGAGGGATGCCTCCAGGCCCACGCCATTGCCCACAGCCATGTTGACCAGGGTCACAGCCAGATCCGCGTTAGTAACAGCCGAGGCCGCAACCGGCCGCAGCTCCCGCACGGCAGCAAATAGTTCGTTGAGCTGCTCGTAGTTCGGTTCCCCGGACTCGAGCGGCTTGTGCGCAAACAGGTAGAGGTCGAAGTTACCTGCCGGGATTGCAGCAGAGACAGCGTCGGTCTCGTCCATCGCGGCAACTGCGAAGGTCACCAGAGTCGCCGGCACGTGCAGGTCCTCGCCGTAGGTGCCGGACATGGAGTCCTTACCGCCAATAGCCGCAACCTGGAAGCCATCCTGAGCCTCCAGCAGGCCAAGCAGAGCCTGCGCAACCTCACCCCACCGCTGCGGATCCTGGTCCAGGCGCTGGAAGTATTCCTGCACACTCAGCCAGGCACCGCGCGGATTGCCACCGGCCGCTGCGAGCTTAGCTAGTGCCTCCACGACGGAGTAGGAACCCATGAGGTACGGGGACTCGTCGGCAAGCGATGGCGAGTAACCCCAGGTCATGATGGACGCGGTGCTCGTGCCGCCATCGACCGGCAGCGTCTGGATTGACGCCTGCTCGTCGGTCTTCTGCGTCGCACCGCCGTACGGCATGAGCACGGTGGAGCGGCCGACGGTCGAGTCGAACTGCTCGATCATGCCCTCCTGGGAGCCCGCCGTCGCCGCACGCAGCGACTCCAGCACGCTCGCCGGTGCCTGCTTTACGACGCCGCCCTCCGCAGCAACCATCTCGACGTTCTGGGCGCGGTCGGCGCCGTTGGTGTCGATGAACTCACGGGAGAGGTCGAAGACGACCTCGTCGCCCATGAACATGCGTAGACGACCGGTGTCGGTGATGTCTGCCAGCGCGACGGCCTCGATGTTCTCTTCGTCAGCGGCGGCGATGATGAAATCGGCGTCCTCCGGGCGGACGACCAGCGCCATGCGCTCCTGGGACTCGGAAATTGCAATCTCGCGGGCATTCAGACCGGCGTACTTCAGCGGCACGCGCTCGAGGTGAATGTCAATGGAGTCAGCCAGCTCACCGACCGCAACGGACACGCCACCAGCGCCGAAGTCATTACAGCGGACAATCTTGGTAGCGACATCCTCGCGGCGGAACAGGCGCTGAATCTTGCGCTCGTTGACCGGGTTACCCTTCTGCACCTCAGCACCGGAGCGGCCCAGCGAGTCCTCATCGTGAGCCTTCGACGAGCCGGTCGCACCGCCGACGCCGTCACGACCGGTGCGGCCACCGAGCATGATCACCACATCGCCCGGCGCAGGTTCGAGGCGCTTGACGTTGTCTGCCGGGGCAGCGGCGACGACGGCACCGAGTTCCATTCGCTTAGCGACGTATCCCGGGTGGACCAGCTCGCGCACACCAGTGGTGGCCAGACCGATCTGGTTGCCGTAAGAGGAGTAGCCGGCTGCGGCGCGGGAGGAAATATCGCGCTGCGGCAGCTTGCCCTCGAGGGTCTGCTCGCGCGGAGTGTTGATGTCACCTGCGCCGGACAGACGCATGGCCTGGTAGACCCAGGAGCGACCTGACAGCGGGTCACGGATTGCGCCGCCGAGACAGGTGGAGGCACCGCCGAATGGCTCGATTTCGGTCGGGTGGTTGTGGGTCTCGTTCTTGAACATGAGGAGCCACTTGCGGTCATCGCCCTCGACGTCGACGTAGACGGAGCAGGCGTTGATTTCCTCGGAGACTTCCTGGTCATCCATCACGCCCGTGCGACGCAGTTCGCGGCCCATGATGGTGCCCATGTCCATCAAGGAGCGTGGCTTGTGCGTGCGGCCGTTGAGCTCACGCAGCTCGTCGTAGCGACGCAGCGCGCGATCCAACTGCGCGGCAAAGCGCGGCTCGTTGTTCTCGATGGAGGTCAGCTCGGTGTTGAAGGTGGTGTGGCGGCAGTGGTCCGACCAGTAGGTATCCAGCGCGGACAGCTCTACCTCGGTCGGAGTGCGGCCCTCGGAGCGGAAGTAATCCTGGATGGTCTTCAGGTCGGCCAGCGACATGGCCATGCCGTCGGCTGCGAGCAGCTCGGCCAGGCCTTCGTCATCCAGCTCGGTGAAGCCCGGGTACTCCTTCAGCGGCTCGATCTCGCCCATGCTCGGACGGCGCAGGACGCTCAGGTTCTTCTCCCCCGATTCGACCGGGTTAATGAGGTAGGAGCGTACGGCGTCATTCACCGGAGCGTCGAAAACATACAGCGTTGCCGAGGTGATCTGCGCCTTCGTTTCCGGGCGGAGCAGGCGCAGGGCCTGCTCGGCGGCATCGGCACGCTGGTCGTACTGGCCAGGAAGAGGCTCGACAGCAAGATAGTTCCCCAGCTCGGCGGGGGCCGGGAGCTCGACCAGCTCGTCGACACGCGAATCAGCAACCACCGACTCACGCAGCGCGACAAGATCCTCCTCCGTCGCATCGAAAGCATCGTAGAGATAGTAGATTGCCACCTCGCCGTCCTGGCCGATCGAGGACAGCAGCGTAGCTTCCTCATTGCGGAACTCGGGCTTACGGCGAACGGCTAGACGGGCGTCCATCAAGGCTCCTATCGAAATACGGGGAGGGCAACCGGGGTCTAAGTCTATTGCAACTGTTCAGGATAGGAAAATGTCCCCCGGTGTGCGAGGCGGCGCGGGGCGAGGCGTCGCGGGGCGGCGCGGGGCGGAAGCCCCGATTGACCAAGTACAAGGCCAGGCTAATCGGATTCGGCCAGGCAAAGGCTGCGCGGGGGTGTTGGAGGTACGGCCGTGGCGGCTCAGGGAGGTGGCGAGTCGGACGGCAGGTCCGGGTTGGTGCCTGTTGTTGCACCTTGCTACCTGTCGCTGCGCGTTGCTGAAGCAAGGGAGCTGGTTCGTTGTCTTATCGATGCATAGTTCACCCATCGATTCGCTATAGCTTGGCCACAAGTGAACAGCGCATCGACAAGTGCACACGTAGCACCCACAGCGCGCGCATAAGTGGCGCAAAACCATCGACAGGACACGAGAAACCATCGATAAGTGACCGAACCCTGGCCACAAGTGAAGGACCGCGCTGCCCCGCCCCGCAATGCCCCGGCTCGCGCTGCACTAGCAGGTAATAAAAAAGACCCGCACCTACAAGGTGCGGGTCTACATGGTGCGCCCGAAGGGATTCGAACCCCTAACCTTCTGATCCGTAGTCAGATGCTCTATCCGTTGAGCTACGGGCGCGTGTGGCGGAGGCGAGAGGATTCGAACCTCCGGCCCGTCGCAAGACAGGCAACTCCTTAGCAGGGAGCCCCATTCGGCCGCTCTGGCACGCCTCCAAAACCACTGGCATCGATCCCGCTTCAGCAAAGCTGTTCGCCATTGCGTGGACGAGACCAAATAACCGCAGCCAATCCTACAGAACACAAGAATTGAAAAGCAAAACACCCGCGGAGCCACCAAATACGGCGCTACAAATAGCGACCACACCTTGGGATTTTGCGGGGATTCTGTACTGCCCAATCCGGGCCATGTTCTACAGTTAGGCCTATGACCAACGATGCATCTTCAGTTCAGCCCAAAACCCGCGCCGACCTCGAGCAGGTTCCGGCCTATGTCCCGGGTAAGGCTGTGCCCGGCGCGCTGAAGATCGCGTCCAATGAAATGACCCAACCGCCGCTTCCCTCGGTGGTGGAGGCCATCTCGCAGACCATCGCTGACCCAACTACTAGCCCGAACCGCTACCCCGACATGGGCGCGGTTGACCTGCGCATTAAGCTCGGCGAACACCTGGGTCTGCCCATGGAGCAGGTCGCGGTCGGCTGCGGCTCCTCCGCTCTGTGCCTGCAGCTCGTGCAGGCCACCTGTGCGGATGGGGATGAGGTCGTGTTCCCGTGGCGCAGCTTCGAGGCCTACCCCATTCTCGCTCGCGTCGCCGGGGCTACTCCAGTGCCGGTGCCGCTGGATGCGCAGGGTCGCAATGATCTTTCGGCAATGGCTGCCGCTATCACCGACCGCACACGCCTGGTTTTCGTCTGTAATCCCAATAACCCGACGGGCACGACCATCACTCGCGAGGCATTCGCGGAGTTTATGGCGCAGGTTCCGGGCGATGTTGTGGTCGCTCTCGACGAGGCCTACATCGAGCTGGTGGACGAGGCCACTCACGCCGCTACCCCGTTGGCGCATGAGCTGCTGGATACCTACCCCAACCTGGTCGGCTTGCGCACATTCTCCAAGGTCTACGGTTTGGCCGGGCTTCGTGTGGGCTACATGTTCGGCCCGGAGAAGCTTGTGGAGGCCGTGAATAAGGTCGCCATCCCCTTCTCTGTGAACACCCTCGCGCAGATCGCCGCGCTCACTTCGCTGGACGCACAGGAAGAGCTCACCGCCCGCATTGCTGAGGTCCGCGCACAGCGCGTCGCTGTCACCGAGGCCATCAATGCCGCCACCGGCCGCGAGACGGTGCTGCCGAATTCGCAGGCCAACTTCATTTGGATCGACGAGGCTCGAATCGCGGATCTCTCTTTGCTTGACGACGTCTCGGTGGCCACCACCACGGATCTCGGTGACTTCCTGGCGCAGCGCAACATTCTCATCCGTTGCTTTGCCGGCGAAGGTGTTCGTATCACCATCACTACTGAGGAAGAGACCTCGCAGCTGCTGGCTGCGCTCGGTATCGAGCGCTAACAGCTATCGCTCAGCTAGCAGCTACCGGCGCGGCCGGTGGTCGCGCCACCGCTGCGCTCAATCGCCTTTGCGATGCGGTCAAGCATTTGTTGGCCGGTCTCATAGGTGCCGTCGTCAGGCTGGGCTGCGATAGCTACACCAACGAAGGTGCCCGGCTTCTTGCCCGGCAGATAGCCGAACTGCCGCACAAGGTAGACGCCTTCATCATCTGGACCCCAACCGCCCTTGAAGTGGGCGCCGCGGATGCGTCCGAGGCCGTAGGACTGCTCGTCGGCAATCTGTCCCATGAGGTCAGCGACCTTTGGGCCCGCCTCGATGCACTGCAAATTGGCGCCGAAAATAGCCTGGTCGCGCAAATCCCACTGCGTCTGCCCGAAGACGGTGTATTCCGCGCGGATGCGGTCAGTGCCCATGACGGTGCGGGTGTCGTGGCCCTCTCGGAGAATCTCGTCGGTGGTCGCGCCTGCGGTCGCGTCATCGCCCAGGGAGTACCACATGGACTCAGCCGCATCGTTATCGGAAACCGTGATTGCGGCTTCGACCAGGGAATCCACGCCCGATTGGCGCACATAAGCCACCGCTACCGGCACCTTGGAGGTAGACCAGGCCGGACCCGTTTTGAAGTCGCCCGTGGAAACCACTTCGGAATCCTTATCCGGCGTTGCCAGAGCGGCGCCGGCCAGACCACCGAGTTCCTTTTGCGCGGACTTCACTGCCTCGACAACTTCGCGAGGCATCTCACCGGGCACAACTTTCCCGTCGGAGGATGCGCCGCCGGGGCCGTCGTCAAGCGGATTGGACAGCGTCGGCGACGGCATGTCCGCCGAGTCGGTGCCGATGGTGCAGGCGCTAAGGCCGAGCGTGACGACGGCGGTTGCGGCCAGAGCCGCTCGGAGACGTTTAGACAATGTGCACCGTCGCATTCGTACCGCCGGTGCAAGTGACAACCTCACCGTTATCGCGGCAGGTCATGCTGTATGTCTTGCCAGTTGTTGGGCTGCTAGCGGTGACTGTACCGTTGAGCTTCTTCGTAAGTTGGTACTGCTCAACGAAGGAATTGCGCACGTTGGTGGCAAACTGACAGGTCGTAGTGTTACCACCGACATCTTCTGCATATACCAAGTTCAAATCACCCGGATCGCCCGAGCCGGAGCAGTGACGCCAGTTCGATGGCGGCTGGAACCCTTCAGCGCGACGCTTCTGCTCAGCGGTCGACGACGTGGAGGAATCCTCAGCACTAGCTGACTGAACCGACTGGGGCGAGTTGCTGCCGGCCGAATTCACTCCCTTCGAATCGGAGAAGTAGAAGAAAGCCATTGCGCCGACGAAGAGAGCGACCGCAACGAGCGCCAGGACAATAACCGCGATGGTCAGCCCCTTGTTGTCATTGCTCGGCGCAGCAGCCGGGCCAGCTTGCGGACCTGGAACATAGGGGGCGGGGCGGTATGGTTCAGGCTGCTGGGATTGTGGATACTGCTGCTGCAGATACTGCGTTTGCTGGTTCTGGGGCTGATAGTCCTGCGTTTGCCCCTCAGGCTGCTCCCACTGTGCCCCATCCACAGCGCTCCACGCATTTGCCGGCGTATCAGCGGAGGGTTGATCATCTGACGTGCCCGGATTTATGCTCCACTCACCGAACGAGTCGTCCGAGTGGTTGCTCCGATTCGTTGCCATTGTTCGACCTTTTCCCTCAATACCGTCCGCCAGTATGACGCTGGGTTTGTATTACAGCAAGACCGAGCTTACCGGTTTTGGCAATTTGCCCGTATTGTTTCAGGCCACAGTACACGTTGGTCGGAGCAATTAAATTACTCCGCAAAATTACCTGTGGCAGATTTCGGACACACGAAACCCCCGACCGCATGCGACCGGGGGTTTACGTTCTGTAATTCGCCCTTTTAAGAGAAATGAAGAAACCCCCGGTAGAAAATCTACCGAGGGTTTCATCTGCGGAAGCAGGGGGATTTGAACCCCCGGAGGTGTGACCCTCGCTGGTTTTCAAGACCAGTGCATTCGGCCGCTCTGCCATACTTCCAACGCCAACATCATAACCGCATACCGCCGTAAGGCAGCAAACGCCCTCATAACACCCCTTGCCAGCACCTTTCGCAAGCCCTTCATCGGAAACCACACCCCAAGCATCCACCTCTACAGACATAACTATTTTTGCTAACTGCAAAAGAGCTTGAAATACCGCGTGCATAACCAGTTTTTGCATTACCTTTGAAGACTATGAAGGCAATCATTCAGACTGATCTTTCCAACCCCCGCGCCCTGGAATGGGCCGATGCTCCGGAACCGACTCTCGAGGATGGGCAGGTGCTGGTCAAGGTCAAAGCCGCTGGCGTAAACCGCGCTGACCTGCTGCAGGCCGCTGGCCACTACCCGCCGCCAAAAGGCGTAACCGACACCCTCGGCCTGGAGTGCGCAGGTGTCATTGAAGAGGTCAAGGGCGACTCTCAGGGCTGGAAAGTCGGCGACGAGGTCTGCTGCCTTCTCTCCGGTGGCGCTTACGCCGAAAAGGTCGCAGTCCCGGCCGGCCAAATTCTCCCACTGCCACATGGCTACTCCTTCACCGAGGCCGCATCCGTCGTCGAGGTTGCCTGCACGGTGTTCTCGAATGTCGTGATGATTGCCGGCCTAAAGGAAGGCGACCTGCTGCTGGTCCACGGTGGCGCGGGCGGCATCGGCACTTTCGCTATTCAGATGGCCAAGCGGCTCGGCGCTCGCGTCGCAGTCACCGCCGGTTCGGCGGAGAAGCTGGCTAAGTGCAAGGAGCTCGGCGCCGACATCCTCATCAATTACAAGGAAGAGGACTTCGAGGAGATCGTCGCAGCTGAGGGTGGCGCCAATGTCATTCTGGACATCATGGGCGCAAAGTACCTCGACCGAAACGTCAAGGCCCTGGCGAAGGACGGCCACCTGGTCATCATCGGCATGCAGGGAGGCGTTAAGGGCGAGCTCAACATCGGCCGCCTGCTGAGCAAGCGCGGCTCCATCACCGCCACCGGCCTGCGCTACCGCGATCTCGCTGACAAGGCTCGCATCGTCAACGCCACAGAGGACACCATCTGGCCAATGCTTGCCGACGGCACCGTCACCCCTCAAATTCATGAGGTCATGGATATGCGCGACGCAGCCAAGGCCCACGAGCTGCTCGACAGCGGCGCGGTCAGCGGCAAGATTGTGCTGACCGTCTAGTTAGCTGACTACCTAGCTAACCGAGCGAGGCAACTGCGCGCACGAGCTGGTCAATGTCGTGCGGCGTATTGAACGGCTGGAGGCCAACTCCCACGGCGCCTCCAGCCTCGTCGATGCCCATGGCCTCCAGCAGTGGCGATTCGTATGCATCAACAATGCTGGTCACCAGGCCATTATCCAGCAGCCTGTCCACGACTACCTTCGCCGACACCCCATCGACGAGGAAGCTAACGCGCGGAATATGCTGTGCCCGCGACACACTCGCGAAAGAATCATCTTCGGTATCCATGCCGATGATGTACACCCGCGGCAGGGTCATCAACGCCGCAATCAGGCGTTCCGACAACGTCGTCAAGTAGCGAGAAACCTGCGGCATCGCCGTTTCAATGCGATGCCTACGTGACCCCCTCGCCGTGCTATCCAGCGATGCCAGGTGCAGCACCGATTCAGACACTCCGCCGAGCAATGCCGGCGACACCGGGGAAACCTCGATCCGCTCGACGCCGCGCACATTCGGCACATAGCTTAACGACGTCATGCGCTCGAACATCTCGGGATCCTTGAACACCAATGCTGCGACCTCAGGTCCGCCCAGCACGGAGGCATCAACCAGCATGATGTCGGCGCCCAGCTTGCTCATCGACACATCGCGGTAGGCGACAATATCCGAGGCATCAACCAAAACCCAGGCGTTGGAGTACTCATGCACCCGCCGAGAAATGTCAGCTACCGGGGCAATGGTGCCAATGAACGGATCCGCGGCCGGGACGACAACGAGGCGAGTGTGCTCGTCTACGAGCTCGTCGAACTGCCAGGACGGCAACGTACCCGAGGACAAGTCAGCCTCAGCAATGCGGACTTGAGCTCCGTAGAGATTGGCTGCTCGGCGTAGTGGTGCGTGTACGACCTGCGAACCAATGCGAGAAATCACCAGGTTAGAGCCGAGCGTCAAGCGTCGACTCATTGCGGACGTGAACTGCTCCATGAGCACCTCACGCGAAGATCCCAACACCACGCCGGCGACCGGGCCGCCAGTGAGGTCGGCAAAAGCCCGGCGCGCACTGGCGGTTAGCTCCGCTGCAGCGGGAACGCCCGAGCTGCGCGACTGGCCATGAGCCCCCGCCCCAGTCTCACCAGGAAGGGACTTCTGGGCATTGCGAAATGCAGAAATCATCGCAGCCTGGACACGCTCGGGTACCTGGGTGCGTTGACCCGCATTGAGGTATGTCCACCCGTCGGAAAGCGACGAGTAAGCACCCCTGGTTGTCGGCACATCGAAGGCCATGAAAACCCTTTCCCGGTTTCGAATTCAAGCTGCGATATCTATTTCAGAGTTAACTGTGCAATCACCCACGAATCGAGCGTTCATGCCCCGAACCGTGTATCGCTTGCACATCTTAGTTGGAGCCAATTCTATCGAAGCAACCCCATATAGGATAATCTTTATCCCTTTTTAGCAGTTGCTTAAAATTGGCCGAACTTTTCCTGCCTGTATCCATGCGCAAGCACTCCCGATGCGTGAACCTTATGCACCAGCTGCATGCCATAAAGCAGTTACAGCGGCGATTGTATGTAAGTTTTCCAGGGTCACATAACCAGTCACATAACCAACCGTGGAAACAGCCTCAGAAGCACCACGTCACCACCAAGGACGACCACCCCACGCGACGGTTGTTCGCCGTCACGACGTGGAATAATGGCTCGCCCGGTGCCGTCGGTATTCAATCTAAACCGCCCTAGCTAGTAGTTTGGAGACGTGACTAACGCAGAAAATGATCGCCAATCCGCAGCTGCAGCCGACCAGCCGGCCAATACTGTGCGCAATGGCTCCGCTATCCGCACGGAGGAAACTCTCCGTCGCGACATTGCGCGCATAACTGACGCAACAGGCGAGGCACCGGCTTTCAAGTCGCGTTCCCGCACCATGGGCGCTGCCTGGCGGGATCTAGCTATCGGCTTCGGCCAGCGCGAGCTGTGGCTGCAGCTGGGCTGGCAGGACATCAAGCAGCGCTACCGCCGCTCCACGCTTGGCCCACTGTGGATCACCATTGCCACCGGCGCCATGGCCCTGGCTCTCGGCCTGCTGTACTCGCTGCTGTTCCAGCAGGAGCTGGCGTTCTTCCTGCCACACGTGACCGTCGGCCTGATTATCTGGGGCTTCATCTCCGGCTGCGTGCGCGAGGGCGCAACCGTCTTCATTGAAAACGAAGGCCTGATCAAACAGTTGCCCAGCGCGCTGAGTGTTCACGTCTACAGGCTGGTATGGCGGCAGCTGCTCTTCCTGGCCCACAACATGGTGATCTGGCTGATCCTCGTGTTGGTCTTCCGGCCGGATTTGGGCTGGAACTTCTTCCTGGTCATCCCCGCGATGGCGCTGCTGGTGGTCAACGGTGTGTGGGTGACGATGTTCTTCGGCATCATCGCTACGCGCTACCGCGACGTGGCACCACTGCTGGATTCCCTAATTCAGCTGGTGTTTTACATGACTCCAATTGTGTGGACCACCAAGACGCTGGAGGAACAGGGCGGTGCCGTCGCCGAACGCGCACGCATCGCCGAGATTAATCCGCTGTTCCACTACCTGGAAATCATCCGTGCCCCGCTAACCGGCGAGCCGGTGGATACCTACCACTGGTGGATTGTCCTCGCCTGCACCGCAGTCGGCCTGCTGCTGGCACTCGGGGCTATGCGCCTGTGGCGCTCCCGCGTGAGCTACTGGGTTTAGGCTGCAAGGGCCGTCGTAAAGCGAATAGAACTAGCAAGGGATAAGCATGGTCAGCATTGATACTTACAACGCGTGCGTTGACTTCCCCATTTTCGACGCCAAATCGCGGTCGATGAAGAAGGCGTTCCTCGGCGCCGCGGGTGGTGCGATTGGCCGCAATGACTCCAATGTCGTGGTCATTGAAGCGCTGAAGGACATCAACATCCACCTGCGCGAAGGCGACCGCGTCGGCCTGGTAGGCCACAACGGCGCGGGTAAGTCCACGCTGCTGCGACTACTGTCCGGCATCTATGAGCCCACGCGCGGTGCTGCCGATGTACGCGGCCGTGTGGCTCCGGTGTTCGACCTCGGTGTCGGCATGGACCCGGAGATTTCAGGCCTGGAAAACATCATCATCCGTGGCCTGTTCCTGGGGCAGACGCGCAAGCAGATGAAATCCAAGCTCGACGAGATCGCAGAGTTCACCGAACTCGGCGACTACCTTCACATGCCACTGCGCACCTACTCCACCGGTATGCGCGTGCGACTGGCACTCGGCGTGGTCACGTCCATTGAACCGGAGATTTTGCTTCTCGACGAAGGCATCGGAGCCGTCGACGCCGCATTCATGGCGAAGGCCCGGACGAAGTTGACCGAGTTGGTCGACCGCTCCGGACTGCTGGTGTTTGCGTCGCACTCGAATGAGTTCCTGGCGCAGCTGTGCGACACGGCGCTGTGGATTGATCACGGTACGGTTCGACAGGCAGGGCTTGTCGACGAAGTGGTCGAAGCCTACGAAGGTAAAGAGGCCGCCGACCAGGTGCGCCGCGTGCTCGCGCAGCGACGGTAGTAGCTTCGCGGGGAGTCCGGTCGCGGTTCCCCATAGTGGCCGAGCGGGCAGCTCGCGGGCGGCCGGTGGGCGGCACGGATGCTTGGAATTGCCCACCCGGAGCAACATGGCAAGATAGACAGCAATAAAAACAGTAATAAACGGTACTTCCCCCGATGGAGAACGAAGTGAGCGAAAACTCGGCTGACCACCCAAAGCACGATGAAGCAGCAACGGCCGCAATCGTGGTGACTCACAACCGCATCGAGGACCTGCGTCAATCGCTTCCCATCGTTTCCAGCCAGACCCACATGCCGAAGTGGCTCATCATCGTCGACAACGGCAATGACCCGAAGGTCAAGGAGCTCGCTGAGCAGGTGGCGGCGCAACAGTCGTCGGAAAGCGGATCTGCGCCGGAGATTCACTACCTCGGCTCCAAGACGAACCTGGGCGGCGCTGGTGGTTTCGCACTGGGCATGCTGACTGCGCTGTCGCTGGGCGCGGAGTGGATTTGGTGCGCCGATGACGACGGCCGCCCGGAGGACTCCTACGTGCTGAAGGCGCTGCACAGCTGCGCGCGACGCCACCAGCTCGACGCTGTCTCGCCGGTGGTCTGCGATATTAAGGCTCCGAACAAGCTGGCATTCCCCCTGCGCCGCGGGCTGGTGTGGCGTCGTCATCGCGAGGAGCTTTTCGAAAGCGGCATCAACCCCAAACTCCCAGAAGTACGCGACTCCGAGGGCACCAAGTGGTTCACCAACTTCGCAGATCAGAAGGCTGCGACCGGGCTCGAACTGCCTAGCGACCTCGAAACCATCGACGGCAACCACGACCTCCTGCCCGGCATCGCATCCCTGTTCAACGGCGCACTGTTTAGCGCCCGCTCGCTGGAACAGCTCGGCGTTCCCGACTACCGCCTGTTCATCCGCGGCGACGAGGTCGAATTCCACCGCCGCCTGGTCCGCTCCGGCCTCCGGTTCGGCACATGCTTGACGACGGCCTACCTGCACCCCTCCGGATCGGGTGAATTTGTGCCCATTCTCGGCGGCAAGATGCACACGCAGTACCCGACCAATGACTTCAAGCGCTACTTCACCTACCGCAACCGTGGCTACCTGATGAGCCAGCCCGGGATGCGCAAGCTCATGCCACAGGAGTTCCTGCGCTTCGGCTGGTTCTTCCTGGTCCAGCGCCGCGATGTCCGCGGCTTCTACCGCTGGTTCAAGCTGCTGAAGCAGGGCCGCGCGGAGAACTTCGAGCGCTTTGATCCGAAGTCGAAGTAGTTCGGGCTGGGGCTGCGGCGCTGGCCTGCATATTTGACCTCTCCCGGGTCGTGTAGTCCGCATTCCGAGTGCTCAGCGCGCAAAAGTGTTACTTAACCCCTGGTTCCCTTCTCCTCCACTGACATATCGATGAGGTATTCACTCATCGATGCGCTACAGCCTGCGCATAAGTGAATAGCCCTACGATAAGTGCGCGGGCCAGGCCAACAGCATGGCCATAAGTCCTGAAAACTCATCGACAAGTGGCGGAAAGTTGGCCATAAGTCAGCACAATTGCAGCAGGCCAGCAGCTGAACCTAGCTGGAGTCGCGAGAGGTCGGTGCATTTTCCAGAAGCTGCAAACGCTGCTTACGCTGCTGGATTCTGGACTCACGGAGCTGCCGATCTTTATACGGGACAGTGGCTTGACGAAAACGCCCAACTTCGGACGAAAATACCAACCCACCTGCCTGAATACGCTGCCTCTGCCGAATAGCGAACTGTCGCAAGACCTCCACGCAGTCCCCATTAATGACCTGTGACCATTGGAAGCGGAGTACATCTAAGTGGAGGTTTCGCAGACGCTTCTCGCGAGCTTGCTCTTTCAGAAGCACAGTCTCCGTAGCTGCTACCCCGCCACCGGAATACTTAGTCAGCCCATCGAACTCAATGATCAAATTCAGATGAGGCACATAAAAATCGACGCGCCCAATGAATCCTTCACTGTCATAGAACTCGACTTGCTGCATGAGCACGCATTTTTCGTCGTAAAGCGTGGCAATTCCTGAGTCGATTATGCATTTCTTTGTGATTGACTCACCGATGGTTTCGCTGTGTGCGCTGGCAGTTCGAAGTAGCTCGCGGGCGCGGCGGATACCCGGCGAACGTGGGTAATTTGTGAGGACGGTGTGCAGTTCTTCGAGGTCACACCACTGTCGCAGTGCGGTGTCAACGATGATTGGCCCGTTTTCGGACTCGGCGGTGCGGCAGATATCGATGACGGTTTTCGGCACATCGGTAACGCAGCGCCCACCAATACGAACGATGTCTTGTTCGAGGATTTTGCCACCGACATGGCGCAATCCACCGCCGGGTCGGCGCAGGCCGGAATTGGCAAGCGCAATTGTGGCATTTCGAACAAGCAACGGGATGCCATGCAACGCAGCGGCTGCTTCGCCCGTAATGATTGTCCCGGAACCTGGCTTGACCAGTGCCTTTATCTGCAGTTGAAAACGTTCGAATGCTGACAGCGCATTCCAGCGAGAGCACTCGATGTAGGTGCCGTACGCCAGTCTGAGCAGGGATTTATCTCGAATATTTGCGCTTCCGACGTGCCCGTGCAGATTATCCAGCTCTGACTTGGCACTGACATATTCACAAGGATGCTTGATTTGTTTCTGCGAAGCCGCGTGGATGAGGCCATCGGAATCGTAAGTCCAGTTAGGCATTGGTTTAGGCACGCTCCCCGAGGTCGGCTACAGGAATTCACGCATGGAATTAGTGCCTTCATTTATGACTGACTCCGTGAATATTGGCAGAAGAAAAGCCGCCGAATTGCCCGTTTCTGTGGACAATTTGGCGGCTGTGGATAACTGTCAAACGTTAACCTCTTGGTGCATCCTCGAGACGGATACCAAAAGGAACTCCGGGATCAGAGGGCCAATAGTATTCATCATCCGAAAAGGTAATAGTGGCGCGCTCGCCATCTCTGTGCAGTGCCGGATTGACGATCGCCTGTTCAATCGTGCGCGTCTCCGGTCCGTTTTGCCCCGACAGCTGTGCAGTAACTTCGGTCGGCTGGTCCAGAATCAAGATTGCGTAAGGTCCCCTGTCCGGTGAACCGGGGTTAGGATCCTGGCGCTGCTCATAGGCTAGAACATCTGCCTTGGTCTGGAAAACCTTCACGGTTCCCGTAATCGAATTGGTTCCAGACGTGCTTGACGAAGAACTAGAACCCGAACCAGACCCCGACCCCGAAGCCTGCTGCCCCGCCGTCGGATTCGGGCCACCGTTGGCACCATTAGCGTCATCGGCACCAGAACCATCAGCTCCAGCACCTGCCCCCGAGCCCGAGCCCGGCGCGCAGTCATTACCAGCAGCAATGGCCTCGACGATATCCAGGTTGTCAGCCTGAATCCAGTTAAACTGTTCGTACTCCCCAGCACCCGGATTCGCAGGCGTTTCCACCAGCTCATTGCCCTGGCGCGTCACCAGCAAATCTTCCTGATTGCGCCCCATCCTCTCTGCAGAAAACGAGAACATACCCGGCTGACCAGTAGCTCGCTGGAGGGCGCGACGTACACCGCCCGTTGAAGAAGCACCGTCATGGTAGGAATTCTGGAACTGAATTTCCTGACCATTTTCGTCAACGCCGTAGACACCAATCGCATCAATTTCGGCGCTCATCGCACTTGTGCCGTAGTTCAGCACCAGCTCGGGCACGCACCCATCATCAAGATGCACGAGCGCATATTTCATCGCTCCACCAGGGCTAACTTCACCGACAAAAGTCTGCAGCGGCGCCGGGTTCGCCAGCACCTGCTTGTACACAACGACGGCCTTCTCCGCCTGCGCCTGTCCCTGCGCATCGCCATTTTCGCTTGACGACGATCCACTGCCCTCGGCAGCCGCCGAATCGCCACCCCGATCCCCGGAGATCTTAACGAACAGAAAGATGGCCAGCGCAAGGATGATTAGTACTAGCAGCACCAAGATGGTGATGAGCTGTTTGCGTGTTTTGTCGCCTGTGTTATTCGGGGGCATGGGCGTAGTCATACGAGGCGGGGCTCCGTTCGAAAATTTATGAACTTTTAAGGTGAATAAACAATATTAAAGCCAGAAGCTGGCGGATTTCCTGCTATCCGCCGGTTTCTGCACTTTAGGGGTTAACCCCGCCCAGGCTCAGCCCAATCTCAGCAAGAACTACTCGCCCTGGAAGAACTTTTCCCAGTTGTCTTCGCTGGTCAAAGACGGCACGGCGGCACGCCACTGCTTCGCAAGGTCGTCCCACTTGGAGGACAGTTCGCGCATGAGGCTGATGGTCTCGGCACGCATGGACTTTTCCTTGTCCAGGTCGCGGACCAGGTGACGCACACCGTTCTGGGAGGCATCGGTGACCCAGACGTCGTCGAAGGTGGAAATGTGCCACCAGAAGGAGTCCTCGAAGGCCACAGCCACCGGCCCCGGGCGCTTCTTGCCCATCTGGGTATAAGCCAAACGCTTTGCCATCGTCTTGTTTTCGCTGGAAATCTCGTGTGACGGCGGGCGAACTGGGGTCAGACCGCCCGGCATCTCGTGCATCGGCAGCAGCTCGGTCTCCGGGAAGTTCTTTCGACCAGCAGAAATGCGTGCGAAGTCGCCCTGCGATGCGTTCTTCAGCACCTCCGGTCCTCGCAGCAGATCACGGACGGCTTCCATCTGCGTCCAGGCCAGGCCGTAGCGCATGGAGACCAGGTTCGAGAGGATTCGTCGTGAAGCGACGTTGACCATGTCCTTTGCGGTGACATCGCCGTGCATGGTGGCGGCGATGAGGGAGTTGCGCAGGCCGAAGTACTGGGCGGCGTTTTCGATGTCCTTCCAGTAGAAATCGGCGTGCCAGACGGCTGCACCCGGAATGGTGTCAGTCGGGTAGCCGGCCTTGGCGGCGCGGAAGCCGTAGTCGATGTCGTCGTACTGGAAGAACAGCGGCAGCGCCAGGCCAATCTTCTTAATGACCTCGGACGGCACCAGGCAGGTCCACCAGGCGTTGTAGTCAACGCCCAGGCGACGCAGCTGGTGGTACTTGCGCACGTCCACGTCGGCGTAACCGAACTTGGGGTCGTTCTCCTCGACCGTCAGCGCCTTCCAGTTGTAGGTCTCGCCGGTGCGGAAGAGACTGGTCGGGTTGAACAGGAAGAGCATCTGCGCGCCGAGCAGCATCGGCTTTTCCGCGCATACGGCCAGGGCGGATAGGCGCAGGGTGGTTTCGGGCTCCGGGCGGATGTCGTCGTCGGTAAGCAGAACCATGCAGTCGCCCGCAGCGGTGGCGTCGCGCATGCCGCGGGAGAAACCGCCGGCGCCGCCGAGGTTCGGCTGGTGGACAACGTTCAGGCGCTCGCCGAGGATCTCCTTGGCCTGGATAAAGTCAGCTTCGTCGGCCGGGTGCTGTTCGCCCTGGTCAACGACGCGGATGGTGCGAACGCGCTCAAGGGCTGGCAGGTCCTCAGCCAGCGTGGCGACGGTTCGAGCACAGTCAACCGGTCGGTTGTAAGAACAAATGACCAGGTCAGTCGGAATATCGCGCTTGATAGCCGACTTGGGCACAACATAGCGGACATCGGAAATCTTTGCGCCTGCGTCCTCGGTGTCGAAGCGCAGGTGAATGGCACCGCCATCGGCGAAGCGGTCCAGCGGGACGGTCAGGCGAACCTCTTCATTGGCAGAACCCGACATCGGCGAGTGCTCACCGGTCCAGTTGCCGTCGGCATCCGAGCCACCCGCTGCCCAGGAGTCCTCCAATCGGAGGTGGCCCCCAATATCCTCGGTGTAGGCCAGCACACGCGCGGAACCGACCACGCGCGCACGGATTTCGACCTGCTTAATTGAGGTCCAGCGCTGCCAGTAAGAAGCTCGGAAGCGCCCGAAGTAGGTGTCAGTGCGCACTACGGTGTGGCGACCGAGCGTGATCGAGTTACGGGTGGCCTGCACCGAGCTGTCGTAGGCGCCAACGCCTTCGACTCGGTAGTACAAATCCGGCTCCACCCAGTCTGCGGGCGGAGCAAACAGCACGCGCTGAATAGTCAGCATGTCAACATCGGTTTCGGCGGTCAGCTGAGTGGATTCCTTATTAGAAGCAGTCGAAGTCACGTCCCCCAGCGTATCGCGCTATTTCACACGGAAGATGAATACACGCTGAATGATGAAGTTAATTACCGTCGCAACGCCCTGTGCGACGACGAATGCGCCGAACTGTGCCCACTGCGCGTTCCAATCCCAGGCCTCGACAAGCCAGGGCTGCAACACATTAAAGATGCCGACCTGGGTGGCGTAAGTGATCAGGTACAGCACCGCAACTGCCAGCACCTTCTTCGCCGAGGACTTCGACTTGAAGGTCCAGCGGCTGTTAATGATGTACGCCGTAATCGTGCCGAAAACCCAGCCGACCGTCTTACCCCAGAAGTTGGTCGCCCCGAAGACGTTGAGCATGATGAACGTCAGGCCGAAGTCCACCACCGCCGCGATGACGCCGGAGATAATAAAGCGCATCATCTGCACTTTCAGTCCGTGCTCGTCCTTGGTCTCCGTCGCCATTGGCACTGCGGCCGAGTCCTCTACGACAAAACCGTTTTCGTGGGAGCCGTTTCCGAGCTTGCCGTTGTCGCGGTTCGGGTTTTCATTTGCTGTTTCATTCGCTGACACGCCTAGGAATTCTAGGCCACCGGCCAACTAACAAACAGCCAGCGCGAACATAAAGAGGCAATAATGAGGAGAAAAGATCTAACGCCGCAGCGCCTCACGCAGCAGATCCAGCCGTTCCACCGGCGAGAGCGCATCCTCCCCAGCTAGCCCCAGCGCGCTCATCTCCGCCCAGCTAGCCGCTGCCAATTCCTCCACGTCCTCGCCGGATAGCGGGATGCCCTCGTCGCTCTCCCAGCCGAGGCGCTCCATCACATGCGCCGCCACATCATGCCGCAGCTCATCCGAGGTCAGCGCCGCCAAACACAGTAGCTCCACCAATGCCGCATCGTGCCCGGCTGGGTCTTTCTCGGCGTCCTCTATAGGCAATGCACGCAATCGCTTGACGACGCTCTCCCCCGCCTCCCCGGTCAATTCCAGCGCGGTTGATTCCGACCTCTGCAAGTCCAGAGCCTGTAACAGGGGCACGAATTCAAACACCCCCGACCTCTCGATGATGTCCACGATATCGGCACGAGCGGTCGCCAACGTATTTTGAATGGAGTCCCGTCCGGTCAATTCCCTATTGATTGCGGCAATATCTACCGGCTCCTCCGCGTCCACATCCCCCAGTGCGCGGATAGAGCCCGAGCCACCGATGCACAGGGCATCCGGGGTGGCCTCATCGCGGGCAAAAGCTTCCCTGACCTGCAAAGTATGTTCCCACAGGCCCCACTGCCAAATAAGGGTATCGCCGGGACTCTGCAGTACCTCGGCAACTGTGGTGGACAAGGGAACATCGACGACTCCGACCGCTGCGGGTCTGCCGCCAGTCACCAGCTGTGCCGCAGACTCCACCGCAGAGCCGGGCAAATGGAACTTCGTCGGCACGCTTTCGTCGCCCCACCCAAAGATGACTGCTAACACGCGGGACAGGCTTCGCAGATCCATCTGGTCATTGACCCCGAAGACGCGGTGGGCACTGCACGGTTCTTCCTCTACAGAGGCACCGATAATGAGCGTGGCCGGTTCCGTGGCCACGCGAACGCCTGGAAAGGCGACTACGTTATCGGTCTGTGCTGCCATACCTCACAGCGTACGCAGGAAAAACAAGGTGGCCTGGATAGCAAAAACTCGCTACAATGCGCGCGTTTTTACCAACGGAATCTGGCGCGGCTCCGCACCCCATGGCTCTACCAAGTACTTGCGACGCAGGCGCTGCGACTCCACCGCCGTCCACTGCGCCACCAGCTCTTCTACCCCGCGGGCAAGCCCCAGCACCGGCCCTGCGATTTTTTCGCCAACATGCGGAAAATCAATAACCTCCACGTCGTTGACCTTGGGAAACCGTGGCTCCGTCAGATTTCCCTTGCCGGGCTTGGCCTTCTCTTCCTTCGCGGCGGCGCGCAGCTGTCCGATGTGGTCACGAATGCCGGCCACGGATGCCGTCAGGTCAATCACCGTGGCCCCCGACTGCTCAATCGCCTGCGATAGCAGGTCCGCCCCCTCAGCGCTCTCAGCACCCTCAGCTGCAGCGTCACCGTCACCATCGCCCGCGGTCACAGTCGCAACAAAGCAACCGGTGAGCAGATTGGTGGCGGTCTCCAGGGCTCCGTCGTCAAGCGGATCCACCAGCCATGCACCCGACAACCTCTCCCCTGCAAAGGACGGCGAGAGCTCCACATGCCAAATGACAACGGGCGATGTGGAACTACATACGGCAAGGGTCTGCGGAGTAGCAGCGGGCGTGGATGTCATGAGGTTGATGGTATCGCGAGTGACGGATCCCACGCGGGGTAGCCTTTATCGCATGTTCGACTTTTTCAAGAAGAAGCCGCGCGAAACCATCAACATGGCCGCCGAGTACACCAATACCCCGCTGTCGAACCAGATGGTCATGCTGTTCGCTGAGGAACTGCCCATCCTCGACAGCGCAGAGCGCGCACAGGTCTACCGCGCACTCGAGGCGTACGACGGCCCGCAGATCACCTCGCAGGAAATGCTGCCGGAAGAGATCCGAAAAATTATGGATCTATAGCCTCTCCGTACATTTCGCTCGCTTTCCGACGGCCCGTGCGCGGCCCCAAGCGTGACCAACACCTCGGAGCGTCACGGGCGACGGAGCCAGTGCAAAGGGGTAGCCTAGCCTTGATGTCCACTAACACTAACGGCAAGTCCAGCACCGATGCTTCGAACGGTGCCTACGGAGCCGTACACACAGAAGCCAGGACCCTGACCGGTTGGGGTCGTACCGCCCCCGCTAAGTCCCAGGTGCTGTCGACGCCGGACTTGGATGAAATCGTTAACGCCGTCAAGGCTGTCGCAGACCAGAACTCCGACAAGCCTGCCCACCTGTGCCGCGGTGTAATTGCCCGCGGCATGGGCCGCTCTTACGGCGACCCCGCTCAGAACTCGGGCGGTCTGGTCATCGACATGCAGAAGCTCAACAAGATTCACTCCATTGACCAGGAGTCGGCGATTGTTGATGTTGACGGCGGTGTCACGCTGGACCAGCTGATGAAGGCCGCGCTGCCCTACGGCCTGTGGGTGCCGGTACTGCCGGGCACTCGCCAGGTGACCATCGGTGGTGCCATTGGTCCGGATATTCACGGTAAGAACCACCACTCCGCAGGTTCCTTCGGCAACCACGTGCTGTCGATGGAGCTGCTGGTCGCTGACGGCCGTATCCTGCACCTTGAGCCGGAGGGCTCTGCAGACGACCCGGACGGCAAGCTGTTCTGGGCAACTGTCGGCGGCATGGGCCTGACCGGCATTATTGTCCGCGCTCGGATCAAGATGACCAAGACCGAGACGGCTTACTTCATCGCCGACGGCGACATGACCCACACTCTGGACGAGACCATCGAGTTCCACTCCGATGGCTCCGAGGAGAACTTCACCTACTCTTCCGCGTGGTTCGACGCCATCTCGCCGGAGCCGAAGCTGGGACGCGCCGCAATTTCCCGCGGTTCGCTGGCAACCTTGGCTCAGCTGGAGGAATACGCCCCGAAGCTGGCCAAGGATCCGCTGAAGTTCAACGCTCCACAGCTGGTGACTGTGCCGGATATCTTCCCGTCCTTCACCATGAACAAGCTGACCATGATCAGCATTGGTGAGCTGTGGTGGCTGAAGTCCGGTACCTACCGCAACCAGGTGCAGAACCTCACGCAGTTCTACCAGCCGCTGGATCTCATCGGCGAGTGGAACCGCGGCTATGGCTCCAAGGGCTTCCTGCAGTACCAGTTCGTTGTTCCGCGCGAGGCCGTCGAGCCGTTCAAGGAGATTGTCCGCGATATCCAGCGCTCCGGCCACTACTCGGCACTGAATGTGTTCAAGCTGTTTGGCGAGGGTAACCGCGCTCCGCTGTCCTACCCGATGCCGGGTTGGAATGTCTGCGTGGACTTCCCGATTAAGCCGGGTCTCGGCGCCTTCCTCGATGATCTGGATAAGCGCGTCATGGAGTTCGGCGGCCGCCTCTACCTGGCCAAGGAGTCGCGCACTTCCGCCGCTAACTTCCACCAGATGTACCCCGAGATGCAGAGCTGGCTGGACACCCGCAATGAGATCGACCCGCACGGTGTCTTCGCCTCTGACATGTCGCGTCGACTGGAACTGCACTAAAAGAACCGAGAGGATTTAAGCCCCAATGATTAATGCTGTAGGCGCTGCCCAGTCCATCCTGCTGCTCGGCGGCACTAGTGAAATCGGTCTGGCTATTACCGCCGAGTTCCTGAAGAAGGGCCCGGCCAAGGTCATCCTGGCTTCCCTGCCGAACGATCCGCTGCGCGAGGCCTCCGCTGAAAAGATGAAGGCCGCCGGCGCTTCCGAGGTGGTCACCCTCGACTTCGACGCAACGGACTTCGACTCCCACCCGGAGGTCGTCGATAAGGCATTTGCCGACGGCGACGTGGATATCTGCATCGTCGCGTTCGGCATGCTTGGCGACGCCGAGGAGCTCTGGCAAAACCAGCGCAAGGCTGTCCTGGCTGCGAACATCAACTACACCGGTGCAATGTCGATGGGTGTTCTGGTTGGTCAGAAGTTCAAGGCGCAGGGTCATGGCCAGTTCATTGCCATGTCCTCCGTTGCTGGTGAGCGCGTGCGTCGCTCCAACTTTGTCTACGGTTCCACCAAGGCCGGCCTGGATGGTTTCTACCTGAACCTTGGTGAAGCCCTGGAGGAGTACGGCGTTAAGACCCTGGTTATCCGCCCTGGTCAGGTCCGTACCCGTATGTCCGCTGACGTGGACGAGGCTCCGCTGACCGTGAATAAGGAAGATGTCGCCAAGCTCGCGGTGAAGTCCGTCGAGGCCGGTAAGACCCTGGTCTGGGCTCCGCCGGCATTCCAGCTGGTGATGATGGTGCTGAAGCACATTCCGCGCCCGATCTTCAAGAAGCTGCCGATTTAAGAGCGGGTTTCGAAGGACTCGAGGAAACTTGGCGGGGCTTGGCGGGGCTTGACGGGCTGACGTACCCACCTTTAGCTCCGCCGTTCGTCGGAGTCCGGTTCCTGTGCAAAACTTGAGGGCATGGTAGACAAGCAGGCCGAAACCTCGAGCGCTGACACCACGGGTGCCGACAACACTAGCGCCAACACAACGGGCGCACGATCCTATAGTGAGCTAGTCGACGAAGATCGCTACGAGATCTTCAACGATGACCAGCTCTCCCTCAAGGCTGCCCTCCTCTACCTGGTTGCTGCGCTTGTGGGCGGTTCGGTGATTGCTCTAGCGTCCTGGTTCGTGTTCCACCGCCTGTCGCTGCCGGCCTTTGGCGGGTCGCAGCTGACCAGGGCAGTCGCGACAGCGCTGATTGTCATCACGCTGACGCTCACCACCGTCCTGCTGTATTTTTTCGCCACCAAGGGCAAAGACAATCGCCCCCGATGGCTAACGTGGTTGACCTACCTGATGGCTTATATATCACCAGCCATTCTGGTGGTCTCTGCCGTCGGCCTGCCGCTGGGCTCGACCAGGCTGTGGTTGGACGGTCTGTCTGTCGACCAGGAGTTCCGCACTGAATACCTCACCAGGATGGCCTCGGAGCCTGGCCTGCACGACATGTCGTACATCGACATCCCGTCTTTCTACCCAGCTGGTTGGTTCTTCCTGGGCGGACATCTGGCCAATATTCTTGGCATTGCCGGCTGGGAGGTCTTCCAGCCCTGGGCATTGATGACACTCGCTGCCGCTGGCTGTGTTTTGGTTCCGGTGTGGCAACGCCTGAGTGGCTCCCTGCCCGTAGCCACTGGCATTGCGCTGACAACCACGGCGGTCGCCCTGGCCACTGTCGCCGATGAACCCTACGCCGCAGTCGTTGCTATGGGTCTTCCGGCGATGACCGTGATGGCCTGGCGCGGTCTCACCGGCGCTTGGTCCGCCATGTTTGGCGTGCTCGTCTTCCTGGGTATTTCTGCGACTTTCTACACTCTTTACACTGCCGTAGGCGCGCTTATTGTGGTCGTGTTGGCCGTGGTCGCGTGGACGTCGTCAAGCTCGTGGATGCCTGTAGTACGCCTGATCATTATGGGCGTGGGATCGATGCTGATTGCGGCGACGGTGTGGGGTCCGTACATGCTGGCGGTTGCGACAGGGGCACCGCGCTCGGGCGCGACAGCGACGCATTACCTGCCCCCGGAGGGCGCGCAGCTGCCTTTGCCAATGCTCGCCGCCAGTGTGATTGGTGTGCTGTGTTTCATCGGTGTCGTGCGCATGCTGGTCAGCGCCACAGAGCCGGATGCACGCGCGCTCGGCCTGGGCACGCTGGTGCTCTATGGCTGGGTAGTGGCCTCGATGGTGGCGACGCTGCTCGGACGCACGCTACTGGGGTTCCGCCTCACCGCACCGATTACGTTCATGTTGATTGCGGCTGGTGTGGTCGCGCTTGCCGACGCCCGTCTCAACGGCATCGAGAAGTACTGGCCACAGGCGGCACCAGCCCACATTGCCAAGCGCGTTTCCGCGGTAATGGCGGCAGTCTTGCTGCTGGCGGGCATTGGCTACGCGCAGTCGATTCCGAATAAGTTGCATGGTGCCATCGACTTGGCGCATACCGACACCGACGGCAACGGCGAGCGCGCGGACCGCTTCCCACCAAATGCCGGGGCGTGGTACTCAGCGGTGGACCAAACGCTGAAGGAGGCTGGGCTCGATCCGGCCCAGACAGTGGTGCTGACGGATGAGAAGAATTTCCAGGCACTCTATCCCTGGTACGGATTCCAGGCACTGACCAGCCACTACGCTAACCCTCTGGGTGAGTTTGACCGCCGTAATCAGGCATTGGAGGAATGGTCGGAGATTCACGATCCCGATGAGCTCGTGCAGGCGATGGATGCAACGCCGTGGCGCGGACCGGATGCCATTGTGCTGCGGGGCGAGGTTGAGACATCTGATGGCGAGGATGCCGCTCCACTGACGTTGGACATCGCGGATGATATCTATCCGAACAATCCGAATGTGGTCTTCCGGAGCCTGAATTTTGCCCGCTCTGCATTTGAGAAGCACTGGGAGCTAAACCAGGTCGGCCCGTTCGTAGTGGCGGTTCGCAAGTAGGTATTGGCAAGTAGGTATTGGGCGGCTATCCCCTGCTGTAAACGTGATTCCTGTTACTAATGTGGAAACTGTGATGTAACTTTCGCGTTGCAAACTCAAAGAAAAACGCCAATTACCGTAGTATCTTTCCTTGTGACTGCCGAAACTAAAGAAATCAAAGAAAGTGTCGACGGCTCACCCGAAGTGACCATCGACCGCGTGGAGAGACCGCCTATGGACGGCCCCTCTCCTACGACGCTGACTCGTTGGACAGCGATTATCGCTGGAATCGTCGGTTTCATTTGCTTTGTCATCACACCGTTCCTCCCGGTCGTGAATACTCAGTCCTCCGTGTCTTGGCCTCAGCGCGACACACTGAATTCAGTGGATGCACCGCTTATGGCGCAGGCGCCGTTGGATTTGAGCGTCGATTTGCCTCTGTCGCTGACGGATGAGCTTTCCGACAAGCGGACAACCCTGTTGTCGACTATCCCGCCGACCGCGGATAAGCCGACCAAACGGGGCTTGATGGTGCGTTCGGGCAAGGACGGCCTCGATGTCATTCTGCGCGACAGCGTGGTGATGAGCCTGGATAAGAAGGAGCTTGCCAGCAACAAGGGCAAGATCCTGGAGATCCGCTCAAACGAGCATGAGACCACCGTCAACATCGACGGCGCCAAGAACTCAGATGGCGAGAAGCTCACCGCCACCACGCAGGGCGATTACCGCCCGCAGGTCACCGGTATTTACACTGACCTGCCCGCTGACGGCGACGTGGCCAAGGCGGTAGCCGATGGACTCGATGTCCACATGAACATCGACTCCCGCTACACCTCACACCCGACAGTGGTGAAGTACATCGTCATGTACTTGGGTCTGCTTCTGACGCTGGCTTCCCTGGTCGCGTTGGCTCGCATTGACCGTATCGACGGTTCCCCCTTCACTCCGCTGTTCAAACGCGGTGCGTTGAAGCCGACTCCGCTGGACATCCTGGTCGGCACGATTTTGGTTGTTTGGCACTTCATCGGTGGCAACACCTCCGATGACGGTTACATCTTCACCATGGCGCGCGTCTCCGACGAGTCGGGCTACATGGCGAACTACTACCGTTGGTTCGGCGCTCCTGAGTCACCGTTCGGCAGCCCCTACTACGACCTGCTGTCGCTGATGGTGAAGGTATCCACTTCGTCTCTGTGGATGCGACTACCGGCGCTGCTGTCCGCACTGCTGGTGTGGTTCATTATTTCCCGAATGGTTATCCCGCGCCTCGGCGACAAGATTGCCCAGCGCCGGGTGGCCTACTGGTCTGCTGCTGGTGTGCTGTTGGCCTTCTGGCTGCCGTACAACAACGGACTGCGCCCGGAGCCGGTCATTGCTCTGGGATCCCTGCTGACCTGGGTATTCATCGAGCGCGCAATTCTGACTCGACGCCTGCTGCCAGCTGCAGTCGCAGTGGTTATCGCCACGCTGGCACTGGGCTCGGGCCCAACGGGCCTAATGGCAGTTGCCGCCCTGCTCGCAGGCATCCCGATGCTGGTGCGCATTGTCGTTGAGCGCCATAAGGCTCTCGGTGGTGGTTGGCAGGCCCCACTGATGCAGATTGCACCGTTCCTGGCTGCGGGCACCGCCATCTTGGTCGGTGTCTTCGGCGACCAGACTTTGGCCACGGTCCGCGAGTCCATTCGCGTCCGCAGCATCATCGGCCCGTCGGAGCCTTGGTACAACGAGTTCGTCCGCTACTACTGGCTGGTGCTGCAGTCGGTCGACGGCGCCTTCCCGCGTCGTTTCCCGGTTCTGATTGCACTGGCGTGCTTGAGCATCACGATTGCCGCGCTGCTTCGTCACCGCACCGTTCCGGGGGCTCTGGCCGGTCCGTCGGCACGCCTGGTGTTCATGTTCATCGGCACCATGTTCTTCCTGACCTTCACGCCGACAAAGTGGACGCACCACTTCGGCGTATACGCGGGCATCGCGGCTTCCCTGGCAGCACTTGCCGCTATGGCCATTAGCCATTGGGTAGCAGGTAACCCGCGCAACCAGCTGTTCTTTGCCGGTGGTATCACCTTCATCCTCGCTTTCTCGCTGATGGGCATTAACGGTTGGTGGTATGTGTCGTCCTACGGTGTGCCGTGGTTCGACAAGACTATTCAGTTGCGCGGCCACCAGCTGGGTTCAGCAGTATTGGCTCTGGCCTTGCTACTGCTGCTGGCTGGTGCCGTAATGAACTTCGTCCAGGAGTTCCGTACCAAGCCGAAGTCGCAGGAAAAGTCGGCACGTGTGCGCCGCATCAATGCAGTTGCATCGTCCCCGATTGCAGTGACGACGCTGCTGGTGACGATGTTCATGGTGGCTTCGCTGGGCAAGGGCGCAGTGTCGCAGTACCCGGCATACTCGGTCGCCGCAGGCAATATCCGCTCCTTGGCTGGTCAGACATGTAATATGGCGAGCGATGTACTGATGGAAACCGATCCGAACGATGGCTTCCTGAATACCGTCGATGGCAAGCCGCTAGCGGAATCGCTGCGCGGTGGCGACAAGAACCGTGGCTTCGACCCGAACGGCGTCCCGTCAAACATGAAGGCCGAAGCTGTGGACACCAGCCAGAGCCAGGCAAGTACTGCCGACACTGATGATCAATCTACTGATCCGGAAGCCACAGTTGAGGGCGGTTCCGCGTCGGGCACCGACGGCGGCAAGCGCGCCGACAAGGGTGTCAACGGCTCGCAGGTCGAGCTGCCATTTGGCTTGGATCCGGATAAGGTGCCGGTGCTTGGCTCCTACTCCGAGGACATTCAGCGTCCTGCAAGCCTGGAAACTTCCTGGTTCCAGCTGCCTGAGATTGACGAGGACCACCCGCTGCTCGTCGTATCGGCGGCCGGCCGTATCTTCCACCACGACATAAACGGTGTGGCTCAGCCGGGTCGCAAGCTGGTGGCACAGTACGGTCGCACTGGCGGCGACGAGGATGGCTTCGAGGTCCTCTCCGAGTCGGAGCCGATTGATATCGGCCCTGCTCCGACCTGGCGTAACCTGCGCTTCCTGACCGAGGAGATCCCAGAGGGAGCCACCGCTGTGCGACTGGTCGCGGAGGACAATGACGTCTCCGAGGATCAGTGGCTGGCGCTGACCCCGCCTCGCCTGGCCGAGCTGCAGTCGATGACTGATGTCATTTCGCCGGAAACTGCGACTATCCCGGACTGGCCGGTTGCCTTCCAGTTCCCGTGTCAGCGTCCATTCGACCACTACGCCGGTGTCGCGGAACTTCCGGAGTACCGCATCACTCCGGACCGTGGCCTGAAGGTCGTCGGTGCAGATGTCTGGCAGTCGGTCGACGGCGGTGGTCCGCTCGGATTCTCCGATGCTGTGAATGAGGCTACGTCCGTACCGACTTACCTCAAGAACGACTGGCGCCGCGACTGGGGTTCCGTCGAGAAGCTCTCGCCGCGTCCGAATAAGGACAAGGTCAAGCCGGATGTCGCCGAAATTGAGTATGAAGATATCACTCGCTCGGGTCTATACTCGCCCGGGAAGATGATTGTGAAGGATCCCTAGGCAAAGGAGCCTCGGTGCTTCCTTCACCTAAGGAGCCCGAGTGACTGCACAAACCCGTTCCATCGTTGTCGCCGCAATGGTTGTGACTGACCCGGTGGGGCGGGTTTTGTGCGTTCGTAAGCGGGGTACGGATACGTTCATGCTGCCCGGTGGCAAGTTCGAGCCGGGTGAGTCCGTCGATAACCCGGAGGTCACCGCCGCGCGCGAGGTCTCCGAGGAGCTCGGCGTGGACATTGAGCTATCGCAGTTGCGTCCGTGGAATATCGCCCGTGCGGCCGCCGCCAACGAGGCGGGCTTCGAGGTCGTCGGCCACCATGTGCGCTATGTCGGCGAGTTCACCGATGAGCTGGCGAACGTTCAGCCCCACGCCGAAATTGAAGAGGTCCGCTGGCTCGACCCCTGGCTACCGACCGGGAAAATCGCCCCTATGCTGGTCGAAACCACTCTGCCGAAGCTCCGCGAAGAGCTGCCCCAGCTTGCCGCTGGCCGTGAACAGCCACAGCGCGCACTGTCGTCACTGACTGTCTTCTGCGGCTCCGGCTTCGGCAACGATCCCGCCTGGCGCGTCACCGCCGAACGCCTCGGCCAGACACTCGCGGAAAATCGGGTGGAGCTCGTCTACGGTGGCGCGGCGATTGGTCTTATGGGCACGGTTGCTAACGCGTCGCTTGACGACGGCGGCAGTGTCACCGGTGTCATCCCTGAGGTCCTGGTCAAGAAGGAAATTGCCCATCCGCGGCTGACTCACCTGGAAACTGTCGCGACCATGGCCGATCGAAAGTCACGCATGTATGAGCTCGGCGATGCTTTTGTTGCGCTCCCCGGCGGTGCGGGCACGCTGGAGGAGTTCTTCGAGGTGTGGACGCAGCAACACCTGGGGATTCATGTTAAGCCAGTGGCGTTGCTGGGACCTTCGGGCTTCTGGGAGCCCCTGCTAGCGCTACTGCGCAATGTTGTGGATGCGGGCTTTGTGCGGCCGGAGCTTCTCGATGCGCTTATTGTCGTCGACGACGTCGACAAGCTCCTGCCTGCGTTGATTGCGTGGCGTGCGGGGCGGACGAAGTTTTAGTCCGGCCCCTGACCCCACAACACGCTGCTAGTGAGCAGCAGCCAGCTGCTGCAGCTCAGCTTCGGTTCCGTTGAAGACGTCCTCGTCCACGTTGGTCGGGATGCCATCGACGCGGCCGGTGGAGGAACGCTGCCAAAAGGCCATGCTCTCCCAACCGCCCGGCAGCGAGGTCGGAGCGTTGTCTTCGTAGGCGGCGAGCCACAGCGGGTAGTCGGTGAAGTCGGTCGAGTCGCCCATCGGGTTCTGCCAGAACCAACGGTAGGTGTAAATCATCGGGGTTTCGCCGGTCTTTTCCTCTACGCGCTCGAGGAAGTCCTTGGTCCACTTCTGCAGCTGGGTTGGGTTGAGACCATTGTCCAGCTCGATGTCCAGCACAGGCGGCAGTGTCTTGTCTGTGGAGATTTGTTCATCGCGCTGCTGCAGTGCTTCTACGTACTGGTCAGCCTGCGCGGTTGCGGAGCGATCCGGATGTGCCTTGTGGTAGCTGCCCACATACAGACCGGCCTTCGCTGCAGCAATGGAGTCCTCGAGGAAGTACTTTTGGTCACCTTCGACACCGTCGGTGGCCTTGATGAAAGCGAACTTCTGGCCGCTGGCTGCGACCTCGTCCCATTTCAGTGCGACGCCACCTGGGCGCTGCCACTTGGAGACGTCCACACCGGTCGGCCCCATGTGGAAGCCGGTGCGCGCCGAGTTCGACGATGCGCTGGTAGCCGAACCAGTTGACGAACCGTTGGCACCAGAGCCCTGCGGCTCTTGAACATCCGACGCAACCGGCGCATCGGTGATGCTTGGTGATTCAGTCAAAAAGTCGAGCGACCCCTTGGAATCAGCAGCGGACGGGTTGGAGTGTGCAGATGCGTCCTGGGGCTGCGCGTCTGCCGGTGCAATAACACCCAAGGTCAGCGGCGCAACGGCCACGATACTTGCCAAAGTGGCGCGGCCCGGGCGTCGCTTCAGCACCGCGGTCGCGGAGAGTGGAAGAAATTTCATGGTTTGCACCTTACCCCCTAAACCACTTCAGCCCCATTCGTAAGCCTAAACTTATCCCACCCCTCCAGTCACAGCTTCAATCCGCCCTTGCCCCTAGACTGGCGGCATGACAAATAGCACTAATACTGAGACCCAGTCCGCAACGTCCCAATTCTCAACGACTCCTCGCCCACAGGATGACCTCTACTTGGCCACCAACGGTGAGTGGATTAGCAATCACGTCATCCCGGCTGACCGCCCCATCGATGGCGCTTTTTACAAGCTGAGGGATGAGGCGGAGGAAAACGTCCGCGAGCTCATCACCACTGCCGCCGATGCGGATCCGAATTCCCGTGTCGCTCGTTTGTACAACTCTTTTATGGACGAAGCCGCTATTAATAACGCCGGCGCAGCTCCTCTCGCGCAGGATTTAGAAATGATTGCCTCCGCCGAGAACGCGCATGAGCTGGCGTTGGCGCTCGGCCGCCTCGACCGCCTCGGTGTCGGTGGTGCGCTCGGGTACTGGGTAGAGAAGGATTCCGGCTCGGACCTGGATGCTCTCTATCTGTTGCAGTCGGGCCTCGGCCTCCCGGATGAGGCTTACTACCGCGAGCCTGGTCACGCCGACACCCTCGCTGCCTATGAGCAGCATGTTGCCGCTATGTTGAAGCTCCTCTCCTCGCATGACGACGGCGCGGGGGACCTCTCCACCGCACTTGCTGCATTCGAGTTGGTGGACCCGGCCGCTGCGGCGGCGCGCATCGTGGCTTTTGAAAAACGAATTGCCGCTGGTCACTGGAATGTGGTCGATACCCGCGACGCACTGAAGACCTATAACAGGACGGCCATTGCTGACCTCCCCACCGGCTTCCCGGTCGCGGAGTGGCTCGCGGCCACCGGTGTCAATGAGACGAACCAGACTGCCATCGACACCATCGTGGTGATGATGCCGTCGTACTTCGAGCACTTGAGCAAGCTGTGGCAGGACACTGACCTGGCAGATCTGCGCCTGTGGGCACTGTGGCGCGTCCTCCACCAGCGCGCCGCCTACCTGTCGGATGACTTCTCTGCGGAGAGCTTTAACTTCTACGGCCGCACCTTGCAGGGTTCGACCGAGCAGCGTGCACGCTGGAAGCGTGGTGTTGCCTTTGCGGACGGGGCGGTTGGACATGACGTCGGCAAGCTGTATGTGGAAAAGCACTTCCCGCCGGAGTACAAGGAGCAGGTCCTGGAACTGGTGGACTACCTGCTGGCGGCGTACCGGGAGCGCATTTCGAAGCTGCCGTGGATGACGAAGGCGACGCAGGAGCGGGCGCTTGAGAAGTTGTCGCTGTTTAAGGCCAAGATTGGTTACCCGGAGCGTTGGCGTGATTACTCGGCGATGGAGCTCGGGGATTCCCTGATGGACAATGCTCGCGCTGCCAGCGCTTTTGCGCATGATTATGAGGTGGCAAAGCTGGGTACCCCGGCCAATCGCGATGAGTGGCATGGCACTCCGCAGACGGTCAATGCCTTCTACAATCCGGTGGTCAATGACATCACGTTCCCGGCTGCGATTTTGCAGTCGCCGTTCTTCTCACCGGACGCTTCTCCGGCGGAGAACTTCGGTGGCATCGGTGCGGTTATTGGTCACGAGATTGGGCATGGTTTTGATGACCAGGGCTCACAGTATGATGGCCACGGCAATCTTCACCAGTGGTGGACCGATGAGGATCGCGCAGCTTTTGAGAAGCTGACCTCCGCACTGGTGGATCAGTACGAGGGACTGGTGCCGCAGGCTCTGCGCGAGCAGGCCGAGGAGGGTGCTGACCTGCCCGGCGTCAACGGTCGCTTCACCCTGGGCGAGAACATCGGTGACTTGGGCGGGCTCGGTATTGCCGTCGTCGCTTTCCGGCGTTTCCTCGCTGCCCGCGGAAAGGAACTCGGACTGGAGGACACCCCAGAGACCTACCGTGATCTGTTCAAGCAGTGGGCACTGGTCTGGCGTTCCAAGATTCGTCCGGAGTTTGCACGCCAGCTGCTTGCCATCGACCCGCACTCGCCAGCGGAGTTCCGCTGCAACGTCATTGCCAGCAACATCGATGAGTTCCATGAGGCCTTCGCCACTTCAGCGGGCGACGGCATGTGGCGTGAGCCGAATGAGCGCGTGAATATCTGGTAGCGCTGCGGAAACCCAATCTGCGCTGCGTTACCCTCCGACGTCTTCTGGGACCCTCCGAGGCCTTCCGCAGCCTCCGGGGACAGCCATCGCCTCACCGTTTACTACAAATGCAAAAGCTAACTTTTTGTTTTTGCAAACATGGAACTAAAATCACAGGTGAGGCGCACGCTTTCCCGATGACCGAGTCGGGCAGGATCCAATCAAGCGAGGTTCCTGTTACAAGTGCGCTTGCTAAGTGCTCTTGCTGGAGGAGGCCGCTGTGGACAGTCGCGACATCCAAGCACTCACCGCCGTCAAGCTCTATTACGGCGAGGGGCTCACACAGTCTCAGGTTGCAACCGAACTCGGGGTTTCCCGTCCAACGGTCTCTAAACTGCTCAACCTTGGCCGCGAGCGCGGTTACGTGCGCATTGAAATCCACGATCCGCGCGAGGAAGCCTCAGAGACCGCTACGCAGATGCGGGATCGCTACAAGTTGAACGATGTGCGCCTGGCGCAACCGGCACGCGCTGGCAACGCAGTCTTGCTCCGCGAGTTGGGGCGTGTGGGCGCCGAGCTTCTCGACGAGCTGGTGGTCGACGGTACCCTCGTCGGTGTTTCGTGGGGTAAGACCATGTACTCCGTATCCACGCAATTGAAGTCCAAGGATGTCTCGGGCGTGGAAATTGTGCAGCTCAAGGGAGGAATGAGCCACTCTGATAAGTCCACGAACGACATCCGCACTATTGGCGGTTTCTGCCACGCTTTCCACGCCTATGCCCGCACATTGCCGCTGCCGGTGATTTTCGATTCGGTCGAGACCAAGCGCATCGTGGAACAGGATCGGTTCATCGCCAGCGTATTGGCGCTTGGCCGGACGGTGGACATTGCCGTTTTCACTGTCGGCGCAGTCGACCATGATTCGCTGGCCTTGAACTTGGGGCAGCTGTCGGCAACCGAAAAGGACTTACTCGTGGAGCGCGCAGTGGGCGATGCCTGCTCACGCTTCTACCGCCCGGACGGTGGCATTGCGCTGCCAGAGGTCGATGCCCGCACGGTAGGTATCAGCCTCTCTGACCTGCGCCGGATCCCCACTCGGGTACTTGTGGCCGGTGGCGCCCACAAGGCCGCGGCCATCGACGTAGCCCTTCGAACAAATTTGGCTACTCACCTGGTCATCGATGACGCCACTGCAGAACGGCTGCTTGCGCTCGACTCCCCCGCTAGCCC
>NZ_JANIKI010000013.1:0-50266 GCF_024580435.1 Corynebacterium sp. 5QC2CO
AACGCTGCGTCACTACGCGGGGGTAGTGACTGGCGATTTGTCCTCACTGTCTATGACACTCCAGCGTGAAATTTCGGGCGTGGTGCCCCCAGCAGGGCTCGAACCTGCGACAAAAGGATTATGAGTCCTCTGCTCTAACCGACTGAGCTATAGGGGCAAGGATCGGGCACTGTGAAGTGGCAATTAAGCGCTCTAAACCAGTGCCCAAAACCTCATAGCATCATAGCAATCTGCCACTGTGGGGTGATAAAAGCCCTATACCCAGCGGTTCCAGGTGCAGTTATACAGGACTAATGAAGCTGTCCCGCGTTCCCAATGACCTCATCTCCGGAGCGCGATGAAGCAAAGTGGCTCCCCGTGCTCAACGGAGCTGAGCTTTCCGCAAAGTTACGACTTTCGGTTGATGAATCAGTGTTTGGACACTTCTAGCATTAGTCCTATGAGTACAAAACCTTCCTTGAGCAGCGCCGACGTCACAGCCGACGCACAAACCGGTGCCACAGCGAAAGCGAAGGGCACCACCGTCACGGCAATCGCCAACGAGGATCAGATTGCTGAGTTTGCGGCCTCGCCACAGCGCTGGTGGGGTTTGCTCGTGCTCGCGGTTGGCCTCGGCATGATTGTCCTCGACGGCACCATCGTCGGTGTTTCATTGCCGACCATCATTTCGGAGCTGGGCCTCGACATCGTGGGCGCGCAGTGGATTACCACAATCTATTCCGTCGTCTTTGCTGCATTGCTCCTAACTTCCGGACGTGCTGGCGACCGCTTCGGCCGGCGAACGCTTTTCCTCGTCGGTCTAGTTATCTTCACGGTCGGTTCCATCGTGGCGGCACATTCCACCTCATTGGTGCCATTGGTCATTGCCCGCGTCATCCAGGGCATTGGTGGTGCGTGCATTCTGCCGTCCACACTCTCCAGCGTCAACGCGCTGTTTCGTGACAAAGATCGTGCCACCGCATTCGGCATCTGGGGTGCGGTCATGTCAGGTGCGGCAGCAGTCGGCCCGCTCCTAGGCGGCGTGCTCACTCAATTCGCTGGTTGGGAAGCTATTTTCTGGGTCAATGTGCCCATCGCAGTTGTGCTTTTCGTCCTTGCTCTGCGCTGGGTACCGAACACCGCAGGCGATGCCAATGGCGCTGGTGGCTTCGATGTCCTGGGGCTGGTGCTGTCTGGAATTGGCTTTGGTGCCGTGGTCTTCGGCATCATTCAGGGCGCCAAGATCGGGTTTGCTTTTCCCTCCGCACCCGTCGTCACGCTCTTGGTTGGTGCGGTGGTGCTTGTCGCCTTCGTGCTGTGGGAAAACCGTCGTCGGAAGAACGCGGATCCTGCGCTGTTGGACGTGTCGATGTTCTCCTACGCCACGTTCAGCTGGGGGAATACCACGGCGATGCTCGTCGCGGTGGGGGAGTTCGCGCTGGTCTTCGTGCTGCCGCTCTACTTGGTGTCGGCGATTGGCTTATCGACGATTGCAACCGGTCTGGTTCTGGCAGCGATGGCTCTCGGTGCGTTCTTCGCAGGTGCCATGGCGCGTCATTTGGCGGCTCGGATTACCCCGGCCGGTGTGGTAATTGTGGGGCTGGGGCTCGAGGTCTTCGGTTCGTTGCAGTTGGCGGCGGAAGAGCGCGTTGACCTGCCGCTGTGGCTGGTTGTGTTTGCATTGATTGTCTACGGTCTGGGTCTTGGTTTGGCTTCGGCGCAGCTGACCTCGTTGGTGCTTGGCGATATTCCGGTGCGGCTGTCGGGGCAGGCATCGGCAACGCAGTCGACAATTCGGCAGATTGGTTCGGCGCTCGGTGCTGCGCTCGGTGGCATGGCGCTGACGATTGGGCTGGATCGTGAGATCGCGAAGCTGTCGCCGGGCCTGGAGCAGATGGGGCAGGGGCTGAAGGATTCCGCTGGCTCGATGCTGATTGGTCTGCGTGCGCAGGGTGCTCCCGACGGTGTGTTGGTGCCGCTGACAAATGCGTTTGCACATGCCACGCAGTTTGCGCTGTATTCCGCTGTCGGCGCGTTGACTATTGGCTTCCTCTGCTCGCTGAAGGTACTGCAGTTGCGCAGGCAGGCTGAGAAATCGAATTAGCGATGTGGAATATTCGGGTGAGGGGCCGTGTTGGAAATTGGTGTCACAACATCAATCGTGGCAGTCTTATCGTTTGTCTCTTAACCGGACTTGCTAGATAGAAATGACCAACATGAAAATGCTCACAAAGCGGCGTTGGCTCGATTACGGCCGAATCTCCACTTCCTCCTGTCGCTAAACACTTCGGGGCTTCCGCCTCGCTGCGCCTGTCTTTTCGAGGCTGAGCTCAGCGGCCTCGGATCCCGTCGCGCGCATTTGTCAGACGGCATAAGGCGCGGCACAAGTGTTTTCAGAGAAATAAAACTCCAGGAGGAAAAGTGAATAAATTTAAATGGGCGACCGGCTTCGGTGCCCAAGTTGTCTATGGCCTGATTATTGGTCTCATTTTGGGCTTCATGGCCCGCAGTACTGGCGATGACTCCTCGCTGCGCACAGCGCTGGACGAGGTCGGCAGTACCTACGTCACGCTGCTAAAGCTGCTGATCCCGCCGCTGGTGGTCACCGCAGTCGTGGTGTCGATTGCCAACCTGCGTCAGGTCGCAGGTGCAGCCAAGCTGGCTGTTTCGACACTGATTTGGTTTGCCATTACGTCCTTTGTATCGGTGGTTATCGCCATCGTGCTGGGCTTGGTCATCAAGCCAGGTGTCAACTCTGGCGTGGATGCCTCGGCAGCTCAAGAGCCGAGTTCCGTCGGCTCCTGGTGGGGATTCCTGCAGAGCATTGTCCCGCAGAACTTCCTCGGCCTTGGCGTGAAAATCAGCGAATCTGACGGTGCAGTATCCGGCTCGCTGAACTTCAACGTCCTGCAGCTGCTGGTCATCGCGATTGTCTTCGGTGTCGCCGCGGTGAAGGTCGGACCGAAGGCTGAGCCATTCATCGAGTTCTCCGGCTCTCTTTTGACCATCGTGCAGAAGGTGCTGTGGTGGGTCATCCGTCTGGCACCAATCGGTACTGCGGCTCTGATCGGCCATGCTGTCGCTGAGTACGGTTGGGAGGCACTCGGCAGTCTGGGCAAGTTCGCCATTGCCATCTACATTGGCCTGTTCCTGGTTATCGCAGTTGTGTACCCAGTTGTGCTGAAGATTCATGGCATTAGCCCAATCGACTTCTTCCGTCGCGTCTGGCCAGTGACCTCGCTCGGCTTCTTCACCCGTTCGTCTATGGGCGTCATGCCGGTCACTGAGCGCGTTGTCTCCCGTCGTCTGGCAGTACCGGATGAGTACGCCTCCTTCGCAGTGCCGCTGGGCGCCACCACGAAGATGGACGGCTGCGCTGCCATTTACCCGGCTATCGCAGCTATCTTCGTGTCGCAGTTCTACGGAGTGCCGCTGGATTTCACGGACTACCTGCTCATCATCTTCGTCTCCGTGATTGGTTCGGCTGCAACTGCTGGCACCACCGGCGCTACTGTCATGCTGACCCTGACTCTGTCGACACTTGGCCTGCCACTCGCCGGCGTCGGCCTCCTGCTGGCTGTCGAGCCGATCGTGGATATGGGCCGCACTGCGGTGAACGTCACCGGTCAGGCCGTGGTCCCGTTGGTCGTCGCAAAGCGTGCGGGAATCTGGGACAAGGACGAGTGGGACGCCAGCGCCAACGCCGACCTGTCGCCAGCTGACGAGTCGGACGACGAGTCTGCAGACGCGCCTGCTGAGAAGTCCGAGTCCGCCGAAAAGTCCATGCCCGCCGCGCTTGCGTAGTCTTGAGGACATGACTTCTTGGAAGCCCTCTGTTCTTGCGCAAGTTGACCAGTGGCCAGTCGACACCGTCGCGGCTGCCGTGCGTGCCGACGATGGCAGTTGGCACACCCACGGTGATAGCGGTCGCGTTTTTGAGCTCGCCAGCGTGACCAAGTTGCTGGCCGTTGTGGGCATGCTTGTGGCCGTCGAAGAGGGTGCGGTAGAGCTCGACCAAGAGCTCACACCACCCGGTCACGGCGCGACGGTGCGTCACCTTCTGGCGCACGCCGGCGGGGTGGGGTTTGCCAGCCGCGAGCTGGAAAAAGAACCAGGGGAGCGGCGCATTTACTCCTCCGCAGGCTTTGACATCATCGCCGATGCCATCGCTGCGGAGGCAGAGATGCCGTTTAGTGAATACCTGCGCCAGGCTGTGTTTGAGCCGCTGGGGATGGCAGACTCCGTGCTGGATGGCTCGGCAGGGCATGGCGCGCGTAGCAGCGTCGCTAATCTCATGGCCTTCGTCGATGAGATCTTCACCCCGACTCTGCTGCATCCCGAAACCGTGACCGAAGCGTTGACCGTGCAGTTCCCGGGCCTCAATGGTGTGGTGCCGGGCTATGGTATGCAACGTCCGGCCGATTGGGGCCTGGGCTTTGAGATCTTCGGACACCCCGATTCCAAGCTGGGGCTGTGGTTCGGTGCCTCGATGCCCAAGGATGCCGCAGGCCACTTCGGGCAGGCGGGCACATTCCTGTGGCTGCATCGTCCAACCGGGCGGGCGGCAATCGCCTTGACCGACCGAGATTTCGGCGAATGGGCCAAGCCGCTGTGGACTGACTTCAACGATGAACTATGGCGTGAACTGGAAGAACACGCTGAAGATTAAGGGAATATGAGCTAAGTCGGCGTCGCTTGCGGCGCCGATTTTTCGTCTCAGCGCTAAATCACATCTGGGGGATTAAGGACAACTTGAGGGTTGCCAGCAGCCGTCTCGGAAATAACAATCATAAACACGTGCAACGCAAACCTCAGAAGTGTTGTTTTACCGCAGTGCTTTTTCTGCAGTGTGGCAAGTGTCGTTGGATGAGTTCGTAGGGGAAGACGAATCTCGTCTTACACCAATTGACCGCAACTTTTCCGAGGACCTTCGTCTATGCGCACCCAACTTTCAGGCGTCCTGTGGATTCACAGCATGCCAGGGCCGCTGCAACCACACATCACGTGGGCGCTGGCCCGACTCAGCATGCCCGATGGCACTAAGCCAGGCCGGGATATTTGGCGTGCGACCGACCAGGATGCCACTTTGTGCGCCGAGGTGCCTTTCACTGCAAGTGCTGACACCATCGCCACACTGGTGGACAACCTGGCTAGGTGGCCGCGCCTCTATTTCGAGCTGGCGCAAGACCCAGCCGTGGATGATGACGGCTACGCCATCGACGGTATGCGCTACTGCCATACCCCGCAGCTGGGGACTTTCGCCGGACAGACCGATGCCGCCGGAAACATCGTGGTCAACGAAGACGCACTGCGTTCCATCATGGCGCGCGGCGGCGACATCGCAGGCGCCCTTGACGCGGCCGTCGGCGGGCCGTGGGACCGCGTGTTAGAGCCGATGCGCATGATGACGGCGGGCTACGCCCCCGAAGAATGCTTTACGACGTCCACCCCTGCCGGGTCCGACAGCGCCAGCGGCAACTTGACCGCTGGCAACGCAGACCTCGGTGGGGTAGAGGCAGCTAACGTGCTGCAGCTCTACCCGCGCCGGGCGGCAATGTAATCAACTACATCGCCAAGGGTCTTAAACGAGGAAATGTCCTCGTCCTCAATGCGGACTCCCAACTCTTCCTCACAGCGGACAGCCAACTCTACGACGCTCAAGCGGTCAAAGCCGTAGTCGGCCAGTGGGGTGGAGAGCTCTAAGGACTCCACCTCGTCGTTAGCCATCTTTTTGACGATTGCCGCGACCTCGCCGTGAAGACCTGCGGGCAGGTCAGCGTCGGCGGAACCCTTCTTCGAGCCCGCGTTCGCTGCATTAGGTGAGGCATCGTCAGCGTCACCGGCGCCGGTGACCTGTGTGCCCAGTAGGGCGCTGAGCTGATCTCCAAGGCTAGAGGTCATTATTCAGCGTCCTGAGTGGTTGCGGTTGGATCGGTAATCTGCAGCTCTTCGGCTGCTTCCTGGGCGACACTCTTGTCGAGCTTGCCAGCGCGTGCCAGTGCGGCCAGGGCCGCAACAGCGACTGACTCGCCGTCGGAGTTGAAGTAACGGCGAGCGGCCGGACGGGTATCCGAGAAGCCGTAGCCGTCGGTGCCGAGAACAGTGTAATCACCAGGCACCCACTTGCGAATCTGCTCCGGGACCGCACGCTGGAAATCAGTCACTGCGATGAACGGCCCATCGGTGTCGGACAGCTGGCGGGTAACGAAGGCGTCCTCGACCTCTTCAGCCGGGTTGTGTAGACGCTCAGTGTCACGCTCGTGTCCATCACGAGCCAGCTCATTCCACGAGGTCACCGAGTAAATCGAGGAAGCCACGCCGTAGTCTTCCAGGATGTCCGCGGCGCGCAGCGCCTCCTGCATGCCAATGCCGGAAGCCAGCAGGTTGACGTGCTTGTCGCCCTCAGCCTTGCGGAAGCGGTAGATACCGCCAAGCAGCCCTTCGACATCGAGGTCTTCCGGGACAGCCGGCTGCGAAGTCGGCTCATTGTAGATAGTCAGGTAGTAGATGACATCTTCGCCGCGCTCCGGACCATACATGCGGTCGATACCGTCGCAGACGATGTAAGCAATCTCGTAGCCGAATGCTGGGTCGTAGGAGACCACGGACGGGTTCGTAGCTGCCAGCAGCTGGGAGTGACCGTCCATGTGCTGCAGGCCTTCACCTGTCAGCGTCGTGCGACCGGCGGTAGCGCCGAGTAGGAAGCCGCGGGACATTTGGTCACCGGCAGCCCAGATGGAGTCAGCCGTGCGCTGGAAACCGAACATCGAGTAGAAGATGTAGAGCGGAATCATGGCCACGCCATGGGTGGCGTACGCCGAGCCGACAGCGGTAAACGACCCCACAGAGCCCGCCTCGGAAATGCCCTCGTGCAGAATCTGGCCGTCCTTCGCTTCCTTGTAGGACAGCATCAGCTCATGGTCGACCGGGGTGTAGTTCTGGCCGTGCGGGTTGTAGATCTTCAGCGTCGGGAACCAGGAGTCCATACCGAAAGTGCGGGCCTCATCAGGGATGATAGGCACGAAGCGGTCCTTGAGATCCTTATCGCGCATCAGGTCCCTGAAAACACGCACCGTCGCCATAGTGGTGGCGACCTTCTGCTTACCTGATCCCTTGAGTATGTTCTTCAGGCTTTCGGGTTTTGGCACCGTCAGAGGCTCGTAGCTAGTGCGGCGCTCCGGCACGAAACCGCCGAGTTCCTTGCGGCGCTCCAGCATGTACTGCACTTCCTCGGACTCCGGGCCCGGGTTGTAGTACGGCGGCAGGTATGGATCCTTCTCCAGCTCCTCGTCGGAAATTGGAATGCGCTGGTTATCGCGGAAGAGCTTCAGATCATCGAGCGTCAGCTTCTTCATTTGGTGGGTCGCGTTGCGGCCCTCGAAGTTGTGGCCAAGGCCATAGCCCTTAACCGTGTGCGCCAGAATGACAGTCGGCTGGTCCTTGGTCTCCAAGGCCTTCTTGTAGGCAGCGTAAATCTTGCGGTAGTCGTGGCCGCCGCGACGGAGGTTCCAAATCTCCTCGTCGGTCATGTCCTCGACCAGCTTGGCAGTGCGCGGGTCACGGTTGAAGAAGTGCTCTCGCACCCAAGCGCCGTCGTTAGCCTTCAGCGTTTGGTAATCGCCATCGCAGAACTTATTCATCAGGTCGACTAGTGCGCCGTCCTTGTCCTTAGCGAAGAGCTCGTCCCATTCACGGCCCCAAACGACCTTGATGACATTCCAACCAGCGCCGCGGAAGAACGACTCCAGCTCCTGGATGATGCTGGTGTTACCGCGCACCGGACCGTCCAGGCGTTGCAGGTTGCAGTTAATGACGAATGTCAGGTTATCCAGGTTGTTCAGCGCCGCATGCTGAATGGCGCCACGGGATTCCGGCTCGTCCATTTCGCCGTCACCGAGGAAGGCCCAAACGTGCTGCTGTGAGGTGTCCTTGATCCCGCGGTCGTGAAGGTAGCGGTTAAAGCGGGCCTGGTAGATCGCGTTGAGTGGGCCAAGTCCCATCGACACCGTCGGGAACTCCCAGAACTCCGGCATGCCATGCGGGTGCGGGTAGGAGGGAAGGCCATTGCCCTCGCCGAGGGAGACCTCCTGGCGGAAACCGTCGAGGTCCTCTTCGGTCAGACGCCCCTCTAGGAACGCGCGGGCATACATACCCGGCGAAGCGTGGCCCTGGAAGAAGACGTGGTCACCGCCGCCTGGGTGGTCCTTGCCGCGGAAGAAGTGGTTAAAACCGACCTCGTAAAGCGGTGCGGCGCCCGCATAGGTGGAGATATGTCCGCCCACGCCGATACCCGGACGCTGTGCGCGATGGACCATAATTGCCGCATTCCAGCGGATCCACTTGCGATAGCGGCGCTCAATGTCCTCATCGCCTGGGAATTCCGGCTCCATCTCAGTTGGGATGGTGTTGACGAGGTCTGTCGAGGTCAGCGGCGGTAGAGCCACGCGCTTTGCCGTGGCACGTTCCAGAAGCCGCAGCATGAGGAAGCGTGCGCGCTCCGGACCTGCCTCTTCTAACAGGCCGTCGAGAGACTCAAGCCACTCCTTGGTCTCTTCAGGATCTGCATCCGTGAGATAGGAGGCGACCCCATCACGGATAAGGGCAAAGTTTGACTCATCAGAGTGGGCTTGTGGCGTACCTGAAGAGGTATCGGACATTGTGAGCTCCTTTCAGTCCCTGAAGGAAAGGCAAAGGTAATTTTTCTCCACTCTACGTCTGAATCGTTTGTTGTGCCCCTAGCCGTCTCTTACACACGCTTTCACCGAATAATCCGCTCGGCTTTACGACGAACATTGCGAAGAACACCGCGAAAACTGCACCTTTTTGGGGAAATTCTTATTTTGCAGCTGTGAAAAATGTATTTGAGCGGTAAAATTTCTCCACATAGTTCGAAAAATCGAGCTGAATATTTTTTCTAGAGGAGGAAAAGGGAAGTGGTCAACGCCACAGGCGCTGCTCATGAATATGCGAGCAGGCTCGGCATCAAGGAAGGTCAGCTAGTCCAGGAGGTTGGCTGGGATACAGACTGTGACTCAGCAATCAGCGAGTCGGTCGAGAATTTCCTGGATGCAGACCTGCTCGACGAAGACACGGATGAGGTTGTCGACGTCGTATTGCTGTGGTGGCGTGAAGAAGACGGCGACTTGGTCGATGGTCTTGTGGATGCTTCCCGCCCTTTGGAGGATGAAGGCCGCGTTTGGCTGCTCACGCCAGGCGCTGGTCAGCCGGGCGCCATTGATCCTGGCGTGATTGATGAGTCCGCACAGCTGGCTGGTTTCTCCAACACCTCGGCGCTTCGTCTGGGGGATTGGCAGGGCAATTGCCTGGTGCAGCGCTCTAGCTAGCCGGCTTTCGCTGTCCCGTTTGAATCGGCTACTAGCCGAGCTATTGAAATAATCTGCATAAACGCTGTATGTAGTGCGCAATTGGCAATCTATGTTTGCCGTGTGTTAAAGTTTCGCAGCAGCGCGGCGATAGCTCAGCGGTAGAGCTCTGGTTTTACACACCAGCGGTCGGGGGTTCGAAACCCTCTCGCCGCACAGACATAATCCGCCCGGATTCTTGTAATGGAGAATCCGGGCGGATTTTTGTTTGTGCTAAACTCCCGGTCTGTGCGTTTTACAAAATCGCTTGCCACCATTGTTTTTATCGGATCTCTGCTCGCGGACGCTCCCGCCTACGCAATCGGCGGAGATAGTCAACCGATGATTGACGCGGCCACCGGTAAAGCAATGGTCAAGGCTGCAAATGCGGGCGAGCCGCTCGATGTCGTAGCCGTTCTACGGGGACAGTTTGATTAGATTGCGTACACATGCCAGGAGCCGACATCTCTGTCGGCGCGGTGCGGCGATCGCTGTGGGGTATGCACTTGACCGCATTTTCGCAGATCCCACCAATCACCATCCGGTGGCCCTTTACGGGCAGGCTGTCAGCAAGCTTGAGCGCCGAATCTACGCCGACTCCAAAGCGCGCGGGATAGCTTTCACCACCATCGCAGTGGCCACACCGGTAGCGTTTACCGCCGCAATCAGCACAGTCGCTCCGAGCCTCACTCTGGCTGCTATCACGTGGGTGTCGCTTGGCGGCACCACTCTTCGCCGTACTGGCGAACGCATGGCCGACCGACTCACCTCTGGTGACATCGATGCCGCTCGTGCGCTAGTGCCGTGGCTGTGCTCGCGTGATCCGGAAGCCCTCGACGCTGATGGCATCGCCCGAGCCACCGTTGAATCGCTCGCCGAAAACACCTCCGACGCAGTCACCGGCACGCTCATGTGGGGTGCCATCGCAGGCGCTCCTGGTGTGGTCGCTCATCGAGCGGCCAATACCCTCGACGCGATGGTGGGGTACCGCAACGCTCGCTATCGCCAGTTTGGGTGGGCTAGTGCACGGCTTGACGACGTCGCCGGGTTCTTGCCCGCGAGACTTACAGCTGTCGCAACTGTGGTTGCAGGTCCGGACCGTCGTCAAGCATTGGCAGCGTGGCGACGAGACGCCAGCAACCACCCAAGTCCGAACGCAGGCGTCGTGGAGGCAAGCGCTGCAGGCGCGCTGGGGCTGCAGCTGGGCGGCGCGACGGTGTATCCCAGCGGAGTCGAGATGCGCCCGGTGCTTGGCAGTGGTCGGAGGCCTGCGGTGGCGGATGTGCGGCGTGCGGCTGAGCTGAGCAAACGAGTACAAAACATTGTTGCGCTCAGCTGCGCCGGAGCAGCAGTAATCGCCGGATGTATCCGGCGCGTGAAAGCGCGAGCTGAGAGTTAGAAACGCTCGTCGTATCGGTTGTCGCGGTAACCTGCGGCGCGGTGGCCAGTGTTGCCGTAGCGTTGCGCCATGCGCTGGCGGTGCAGCTCGGCGGCGCGATCCTCTTCGGACTTAGCCGGCGGAGGAGTCGGAGTGGCGTCGTCGTCCGATTCGGGTGCCGCGTCCTCGGTGTCATCAGCGTCATCTACTGGTTCCGCGGCTTCGGCATCGCGAAGGTTCTTAGCCATCTCCTCTTGCTCCGCGCGGTCTCGTCTGCGCTCGACGATTTCAGCGCGAATGAACCAGACGACGGCCAGCGGCACAAGAGCGCCGAAGAAGATCCACTGAATGCCGTAGGAGAGGTAAGGGCCGGACTCCAGAGTGGGCAGCGGGATGGCCTCGATGACGGCATCGGATTTGTCCGAGAGCTGAAGCCAATCGGGGTTGAGTTCGGTGTCGACTAGCTCGGACACTTCCTTGGTATTGAGTCCGTAGACCTGCGGCGGGGTGCCGGGGATTGGAGCGGTCTCGGCGGGAATCTCGTTTCGGCGGGTAAAGGCCGAGATAGTCAAGGTGCCCTTCGGGGCTGGCTCAACATCGGGGGTGCTGGAGTCTGTCGGGCGTACAAAGCCACGGTTGACCAGGTAGTTTTCGCCATTGTTAGCGACGAAGACATCGAGTACCTGAACGGCGGGAGCGCCATTGACTGGGCGGTTACGCAATAGTACGCGGGTATCCGGCAGGAAGGACCCGGTGGCGGTAACGCGACGCCATTCGTTGCCCTCGACGAACCCTTTGCCCTTGGGCATTAGCTCATTGACATCTACGGGGTCGAGCTCGAATGAGTGCTCAAGCTGCTGATTGCGATGCTGCGTCGCGGTGTTCTTCCCCAACTGCCACGGAGCCAGAACAGTAAATGCGAGATAGGAAAACGCAATGGCGACAATGGCAGTGAGAACCCATCCAGGGGTCAGAAACTGGCGCACATTCTTAAACACATTCATTGAGCTTACCCGGTGGTGTGGATGGCACTCGAGCGGCTGGTGGTTGGCGGTGCGGAGATTGAGTGAACTTCGGGTAAAGTTGTTTGAGCGTATTTGACGGGGAATCTACCCGGGGATAGATGGAAAGAGAGGTGTCGTGGTGGGCACGCAAACAGCGAAATCTTCGCCTTCACGTCGCTTCAGCACAGTCTCGCGCCAGTTCATCAAGTTCGGTCTGGTCGGCGGCACAGGTGTGGTTGTCAACCTGATTGTCGTGATTATTGCCCGCAAGTTGGGCCTCAGTCTGGGCACCAATGAGCACGACGTGTTTATGAACCTGTTCGGAACGCGGTGGAATATCCGTTACTCCCACGTCTATGCAACTCTGGCGTTTGTCGTGGCTAACATCTGGAACTTCCAGCTCAACCGGTCCTGGACTTTCCGAACTGACAATCGCCCGAACTGGTTTAGACAGTTCTTCCCGTTTTTATTTGCAGGTATCTCAGCGCTGATTGTGAACCTGGTTGTCATCACGCTGCTGACTAACCCCACCTCGCCGCTGGCACTGCCGGTGGACATTTTCGACGACTCCACCGGCTTTAGAAACCGCCTCTACTGGGCAAACCTCATCGGCGTCATCCTGGGTACGCCCGCTAACTTCATCTTGAATAAGATTTGGGCGTTCCGAAACCGGGGCAATGCCAATAAAACAAAAGAAAAGGTTGTTTTGAAACCTTAACGCTCAGAGGCCAGCGCCAGAGTCTCACGCAACCATGCGATGATACCCGGCGTCGCGGCCTCAATTTCGTTTCGAGTGCGGACGAATCCCTCCGGGCCGCCGTAGTAGGGATCGGCCACGACGGCGCCCTTCGGGGATGCCGGGTCGAAGGAACGCAGCAGGCGAATCTTTTCTTTTGGCACGCCAGCGCGGAGTAGACCATTGATGTGCGATTCATCCATGGCGATGAAAAGCGTTGCATCCATGTGTTCATCGCCCAGCTGTGCCGCGGTGTGGTTCGGATCGTATCCAGCATTTTCTAGCTCGGCTTGTGCCCGCTCGTCGGCGGGTTCGCCGACATGCCAGCCGCCGATTCCGCAGGAGGCGAGCAGGACATCGTCGGCAAGCGCATTGGCTTCAACTGCGTCACGGACGATGATTTCAGCCATGGGGGAGCGGCAGATATTTCCGGAGCAGACAAACACGACGTACACGGACTCAGTACGATGCGACGAGTTCATAAGCATAATAGGCAAAACCAAACTTCTCGGAAAATAAAAATAGGATTGTCACTAATCGTTGACGAGTCTTAAAGATACAACATTTCCCGAACAACACGATTCAGGTTCCCAGGCGACGACGCCAATGCGGCAGCCGATGCCCACTCAGATTCCGAGCCGTAGCCCCATTTAACAGCGATGGCGGGGATGCCGAACTGTGCGGCGCCCTCAAAATCATGGATGCGATCGCCGACCATTACGACCGAACCACACGGGCGCACTGCTTCATCGGTTTCAATGCCCAACTCCATGAGCGTGTACTCAATGACCTCAGTCTTTGTCTGTCGTGAGCCGTCGTCGCTGGCGGCGCCGATGAAATCAAAGGCGGCGAGAAGCCCGAAATTGTCCAGGGTCTTGCGGGCGAAGTACTCGCCCTTGGAAGTCGCAGTGGCCAGCTGTACGCCTGCTTCCCGCCAATCGCGCAGGAGCTCCGGCCAGCCGGGAAACATCTCGGCACGCTGCCAACCACCGGCGCGTTGATGCTCCATGTACACGGCGAAGGCTCGGTCGACTTGTTCGTCGGAAAGCCCGAGAGATGCGAGTGTTTCCACCATTGGCGGCCCGGGAATCGTGTTGATAAAGCTCTCAGGCGGAAGTGGGTGGTCAATTGCCTCCAATGCAAGGCGAAATCCATGTGCGATTGCGGGGAGAGAATCGGCGATGGTGCCGTCGACATCAATAAGGACAGTGGGGCGATGGCCAGTGGACATATTGTTCATCCTAAAAGGTCATTAGGCTGGATGGCATGTTAGACGACCCGCTGCGCTATCACGGCGACCAGGCCGCCCATGGCGCTGACCTGGACTTTGCCGTCAATGTTCACGGCACCACACCCCAGTGGTTGCAGGACTCGCTGGCCACCTCCCTCGGAGAACTTGCCGCGTATCCGTCTGCGCAGCTCGATGCCGACGTCCGTGCCTCCATCGCCGCCAACCACAATCGCAGCGCCGACGAGGTACTGCTTCTTCACGGCGTCGCCGAGGGCTTCTCGCTCTTGCCACACCTGCGCTTGCCCGCCACAATCGTCCAGCCGCAGTTCACCGAACCCGAAGCCGCGTTCCTCGCCGCAGGAGTCGAGGTGGATTCGCTGGTACTGCCGTCGCCGTACACACTCATGCCTACGCTTGCCGACGTTCACGAGAACGCATCCTTCCCGCATTCCCAGCAGCTTGAAGGCCGGATGGTCATCATCGGCAATCCGACCAACCCCACCGGCGTTGCTCATTCAGCGGATGATCTGCGGGGGCTCGCCAGCCGTTGTGGGATCCTGGTCGTGGATGAGGCGTTTATGGACGTCGCCGGTGGTGAGATTATTCGGCGGTGCTCGCTAGCCGATTGCAGGCCGGGGGAAGCGAACCGAATCCCCGATAATGTCATCGTTTTCCGCAGTATGACTAAGACCTGGGCAATCGCAGGCCTGCGCTGTGGTTACGCACTCGGTCACCCGGAGCTCCTGGCACAGCTGGCGCGACGGCGTCCGCACTGGCCACTGGGCACGCTGCAACTTACCGCTATGGCGGCAATCGCGCAGCGCGAGGCAGAGCTGTTGCCACAAATCCGCGCTGAGATTGGTCAGCAGCGCGAGGCTATGACACAGCTGTTAGTGGCCGCCGGCTGGCAAGTGTTGGATTCCGAGGCTCCCTTTGTCCTGGCACATCCGGGAGGTGACCGGAGCTCTCACAATGGGCAGGGTGCTGCGGAGGTTGACGTCGTCAAGCATGAGCGTTTGCGACAGGATCTTGCAGAGCGTGGAATAGCCGTGCGACGTTGTGACACCTTCGCCGGTTTGGACGGTTCGTGGTGGCGGCTGGCTGTGCGGGACGAGACGAGTGTGCGGCGGCTTGTTGCGGAAGTAGCGGATTTGCTGTCGCAGAACTGATGGGGTGGGGCAGAGTTCACTACGCTGGAAGAGAAGCTGGAGAGAAATGCATGTTGAAGGGATGGATGTATGACGGACTCTGCGCAGACCCGTGCCGAGGGCAATAACACGGTGGTGACCGTTGCCGACGTGCGTGCGGCGATGGACACGGCCTACCCACCGGCACTGGCGGAGAGCTGGGATAAAGTTGGCCTGATTTGCGGTGACCCGCAGGATGAGGTGCGTCGCATCGCGTTGGCGCTGGACTGCACTGACGAGGTCGCAGATCGCGCGATTGCCTCCGGTGCTCAGATGCTCGTTGTGCACCATCCGCTGCTTCTGCGCGGTGTGAATTCCGTGGCGGCGGATACACCGAAGGGTCGGATTATTCATAAGCTGATTCGGGCAGGTGTGGCTCTCTTCGCAGCGCACACCAACGCTGACAGCGCCCGACCGGGTGTCAACGACCAGTTGGCCACGGTGCTCGGAGTTGAACCGGGTGCGCCGCTAGCTCCGCAGCCGGCTCCCGGCTTGGATACCTGGACGGTGAAGGTTCCGGCAGATCACGTCGATAAGGTCGCGCAAGCCATGTTTGAGGCGGGCGCGGGCACTATCGGCGACTACGACAGCTGTGCGTTTCGCATTAACGGCCGCGGCCAGTTCCGCCCGCTGAGCGGGGCAAATCCTTTCATCGGTGCCGAGGGGCAGGTTGAGTATGTCGAGGAAGTGCGCCTGGAGATGGTCGCGCCACGGTCCATGCGTGCGGCGATTGTTAAGGCTCTCGTTGCAGCGCATCCGTATGAGGAGCCGGCATTCGACATTGTGGACAATCAGGCTACCGGCTTGGATCCGCAGCAGGCCGTGGGCATTGGGCGAGTGGGCACGCTGGATACGCCGATGCCATTTAAGGACTTCGTCGCCCGCGTGGCTGAGCGCCTGCCCGCAACGGCATGGGGCGTCCGTGGCGCAGGCGATCCGGAGCGGATGATTCACACGGTTGCCGTCGCATCGGGTTCAGGCGACTCTTTCCTGGACACTGTGGCGAAAATGGGCGTCGATGCGTTCGTTACCTCTGACCTGCGGCATCATCCTGTCGATGAGACACTGCGGACCGCGGACTTCTGCGTGGTGGACACGGCTCACTGGGCCAGCGAGTTCCCCTGGTGCTACCAGGCCGCAGACATGCTGGCCGAGAGGCTTGGGGTCGCGACCGAGGTCCTTGAGGTGCGCACCGATCCCTGGACAGTGGCAGAATCGTCGACACAGGCAAGGAAGTGAAGACCATGAGGCTTAGTCCACAAATCCAAGTTGCGATGTTGGAAAAGGCGGAGAACCAAACTCTGTTGGATGGGCTCACCGCCCGCCAGAACGTTCTGCCCGAGCGTGCCGAGTTGCAGGAGCTGCGCAAAAAGCACAGCCGTCAGGCCAGTGAGGCAGCGCGCTCCAAGCTCAGCGCCTCCGATATCGGCCGCGATATTGCCAAGCTGGAATCGGACATCAACAAGCTGAAGGCTCGCGAAAAGGCTGATCGTCTGTCGCTCGGTGCCGCAGAAGACGCATCCACGCGCCGTGACCTCGAGCACGACCTGCGCTCCACCAAGCGCCGCCGCGAACGCGCTGAACAGGAACTCCAGCAGTACGAGCGCATGCAGGAGGCCTATCAGGTCGACGCTGAGCACGAATACGACGCCGACGAGGCGCACGATGACATCGTCGCCGCCAAGCAAAGGCTTAACGACGCCGAGGTTGACCTCATTGCGCGCATTTCCATCGCTGAGACCCGAATCGAAGAGGCTGACAAACTCATTGATGGTTCGGCAGCCAAGCTTTACCGTCGTCTAGCGCTTGCCAACGGGATCCCCGTTGCCCGCTTAAACGGACGCACCTGCGGTTCCTGCTTCATGGAGCTCGATGTCGGAACCGTGCATGAATTCACCACGCTTGCGCCGGAAGAAGTGACGTTTTGTCCTGAATGTGGCGCGATGATTGTGCGTGCGGAAACGCTGGGAGCGGTGAAGGGCAAGTAGATGAGCCAGGCTGCAGACAAGCGCGATAGCGCGCCGGGCTGGACGGGGGCGACTACCGACCCCACGCGGTTGGTGCTGCTGCGCCATGGGCAGTCGCCAATGTCGATTCGCCGGGAGTACTCGGGAAGTCGTTCGAACCCCGACCTGACAGAGGTGGGCAGGCAGCAAGCGGAAGCGGCAGCACGTCATCTGGCGGCGCTGGCCGATAGCGGCAGCATGAGTTTCTCGGCGATTGTGGCCTCTCCACAGCGTCGTGCACAGCAGACAGCAGAGGCGGCAGCCAAAGCGCTCGGGCTGGACATCCACGTTGAAGAGGATCTGCGCGAGACCGACTTTGGGCAGTGGGAGGGCATGACTTTCTCCGAGGCTCACAACGCCACCCCTGAGCTGCACAGTTCCTGGCTTGCGGACCCGACCGTGGCGCCACCGGAGGGGGAGGATTTCCGCACGGTCGATAGCCGAGTGAGCGTCGCGCGTGAGCGCATCGCTCAACAATTCGGTGCCTCGGATGTGCTGGTAGTCAGCCATGTCACGCCAATCAAGTCGCTGCTGCGCCAGGGGCTCGGCTGCGGCTTTGAAATCTTCACTCGCCTGCACTTGGACCTGGCCAGCCTCTCCATCGCAGAGTTCTACGCAGATGGGCCGACATCAGTGCGGCTGATTAACGACACCAGCTACCTGCGTGGTTAGCAGCCGAGCACGGCGGGTTATTTGAATTGCAGTTGTGGCGGGTACACTAACCATTCGAGCGAGCCGGCCGGGTGATCGCGGCAGTTAACGGAACCGGACGCCTCTTTTACAGAGTGTGTCCAGGCCGCTGTCGAGGAAAGTCCGGACTCCACTGGGCATGGTGGTTGCTAACAGCAACCCAGGGTGACCTGCGGGAATAGTGCCACAGAAAATAGACCGCCGGGCGCACAGCCGATGTCTTTGACATGAAGCTGTGGAGATCCGGTGAGGGTGAAAAGGTGCGGTAAGAGCGCACCAGCGGGGCAAGTGATTGCACCGGCTAGGTAAACCCCACCAGGAGCAAGGCAAAATCGCGCATGCTTCGTCGTGCGCGTGCGCGAGTGTTTGAGGGCTGCCCGTCCGATACTCGCGGGTGTGCTGCTTCAGGCTGTCAGCAATGGCAGACCGAGATGGATGATCGCCACCCGGCGCTTTCCGAAAGGAGCGCCGAGGGACAGAATCCGGCTCATAGGCCGACTCGTTCACACAAGCTTTTCTACTCGACCACCGCGCCGGCCGCAGTGTTCTCCACACGGATGGTCTCGGAACCGCCGTCGTTAAGCGCGGAGGCAATCCGATCGGCATCGTCGACGTGGGACCACATCACCAGCGATGCACCCGGGCACGGCGCACAACGGGCAATCTTCTCGCAGTCGATGGTGTCGGTCAGCTCGGCAATCTGCCCCAGTACAGAGCTTGCCGACGGCGCGGAGCCACGCTCACTGACATCGCGCGAAACCCCTGCGATGGCTGCTTGAATATCGCTGTGACGGATGTGGCCGATTACTGCGCGGGCACGGTCGGAGGATGCGTCGGCTTCGTCAAGCCACTGAATGGCACGGCCAATGGTGGGGATGTCTTCGTCGTCCGGATGCACCTCGTGACGAGCACGCACCCAGTCCGCGACCCGCTCCTGTGAGTCGGGGAGGCTAGCGAGACTCGGCACGCCAAAAGCGGCGCAGGCCTGCTGGAAGAACTCGTAGCGCTCCTCGTCGGGCGAACCGCCGGTGACATCGGGGGAGTAAGCGACAGTCAGCGCCAACGACTGCGGGAACGCTGTCTGCGTGACTGCCTCATCGGAGTGGTTGATGCACAGCAGGCTGTCCGGGCGACTGCGCAGCGCCGTGGTGTAGGGGTACAGCGGCCACGACTGTCCCTTAATCTGCACCATGGTCTCGTGGACAGCGGTGGCAATACGCGTGCGGGTGGGCACATCATCGCGGTCGCCAAAACGCGCATTGAGAGCCAGTGCGAGGGCACACTGAATTGCCGGAATTTCCCCAAAACCGCGACCTGGCGCGATAGTGGAGGCAATGGTGACCTTCAGGCCGTTGCTGTTGCGCGGAACGAGATGCAGCGAGTGCTGTAATGCGACGATGGCAGCCGCGACAGCGGTCGGCACCTGAGAAAAAGCGGCGGGGACGCTATCCGGGAAATCCATCTTGGTAGTTTCGCGCTTGTACACGACAATGAGCTGCTGCTCGTCGATTTCCTCGATACCGACCGCAGCATAGGCCGGAATGGCGGTGGCTAGGAGCATGCCGCCGGAGGACGCGCAGTCCTCACCCAACAGGTTGATGGAACCCGGGGCGTATGCAACTGAAGAATTAGAACCGACGGCATCGAAGACGTCGTTTACGACAGCGGGTGCGGCGGGCATGGGTGAAACCTCTCCAGAGATCGGACTCATAGTGCTGGTGTGCAGTGTTCGCGTTCAACGCTTGTGTTCTAAGGTGAACAATTCCGTCGATAATACCCGGGTCGGGGGACAGTGACAAACCTATATACTGGGATTTTAAGTCGCCGCAGCGCACATGGCAGGCAAATGGTTGCCTCTCTGCAAGTTTGCTTATAGGCGTAGTTGGCGGTGGCAGAACCGCTTGATAACTCGACATGTTCTCGATGTGGAAGAGGAGAAGAATCGTGAGCGACAACAGTAGTAAGTGGTACTACCAGCCGTCGACGGGCACGGTGTTTCAGGGGAAGAAAACAGGTTGGGACGACCGAATGGGCCCCTACGATTCCGAAGAGGAAGCCCGCGCTGCCATGGAAAAAGTCGCCGAGCGCAACAAGGCGGCCGACGACTGGGATGAAGAAGATGATGACTGGGGCGTAGCTGAGAAATAAGTCTCTACGCGCTTGCGGTCTACTTAGTAGAGGTGTTCCTGTTCTTGGAGATGACGTGGTCAAGCGCAAAGCGTCCGGAGCCGAATGCTGCAATCATCGCAGCCAATGCCGCGATAATCAGTGCCAGCTCGTAGCCGCCATCGCTGACGAAAACACCGTTGGAGATGTGAACCAGGAAGACTGCGCCGAGAAGGTTGAGTGCGACCAGTGTGCCGACGACAGTCTGGAAAAGGCCGAGCGCGATGAAAATTGCACCGATTAGCTCAATGAGGGTGGCGACCCACGCCGCCAGTTCCGGTGCCGGAACACCCATCTCTGCGAAGGATTGTCCGGCTGCGTCCATGCCGAAGGTGAACATTTTCTGGTAGCCGTGTGCGAAAAGTACGAGCGCCAGTGAGAGACGCGACAAAAGGCCGATGATATCGCGGACGGTAGAGGGCATTGCGTGAGCTCCTTTGAGGTATTCAAAGTCAGATGTTGACAGGTACTCAAAGGATGGTAGGAGGGGCTATTTGCCTATGTCAATGGGGGCATATCAACAAAAAGGAGCTGTGCATTACCTGAATGAGGAAATGCGCAGCTCAGCACAGTATGGAAAACCTGGATGAAACTATTTCAGTGACACCAATCTCGGGGTGGTGCACCGGGGCGTGTAGAAGGCTTTGCCTCTAGGCCTTCTTGCCCTTCTTAATCTTCTTTTCCATCTTGCGGAAGGCCTTGAAAACCTTTGCCACGGCATCGTCGTACTCAGCCAGGGCCTTCAGGCCGTCGTAGTACTCCATCTGGTAAAGCACGCCGTAGCCGAAGGTGTCCCTGCCCGCACGGGAGGCACGCTTAGCGCGAGCCAGCACGAAGTCACGCGCAGTGCAGGTGTCCTGGAAGTCACCGAGAACCGACTGCAGGTTCTTGCAAGCAGCGTAGAGCTTCTCGGTCGGCAGGTCCGCGTTCTGAGCAGCTTCCGCGCTGTAGCGGAGCTTCTTCGCAGCCTTGCGGACATCGTGGTAACGCTCGTCCAAATCTGCCTCTGGCAGATCAGCATCCTCGCGGCCATCGACTACCAGGTTGTGGCGACGACGGAACTTCGTAAACGCGCTGCGCAGGTGATCGAGCAGCACCGCAGTCGTGTCGAGTTCCTTCGGTGCCTCTACCTTCTCCGGCTCGGCCTTATCTGGGGTCGTGGAAGATGCTGCATCGGCGGCTGCAGTATCAGCCTCAGCCGCGACCTCGGAGTCGGCTGCCGAAGAATCCTCTGCGGCTGCGTTCTCCGCGCCGTCGACAAGCGATTCGTCCTTCTTCTTGGACTTCTTTTCCCCAGCCTCGGCCTCGTCCGCGTTTGCGGCAATTGGCGGATTGGCGAGGAACTCATCGAGATCGTCGAGAAGTTGCAGGTACTCGCTGGAATTGAGTGCGAAAATGACGCGCTGATGAGCGCGGTCGTAGTCCTTCTGGACATCTTCGACGAGATTCGCACGCAGCTCCTCGCCCAAAGCGGCGCTTTCGCGATTGGCCAGCAACTCCTCCCAGCGCATAGCGACGACCTCAGCGTCACGAGCCACGCCGAGAACACCCGCCAGCTGCTTGAGGTTGCTCTCCAACTCAGCGACCTTATCGCCCACAACAATGCCGTGGAAGGTCTGCATATGACTGCGCAGCTCACGAGTGGCGACGCGCATCTGATGCACCGAGTCAAACTCATCGCGGCGTACCTTCGGGTCGTACTCGACCATCTTGGCCACGTTAGCGGCCAGCGCATCGACCACAGTGCGTCCCGGAGTACCCTTCGGCAGCTTCGCTGGAACCGGCGGCAGGGGAGCGGAGTCGATGGAGTCACCCAACGCCGTCGCCAACTTCGAAGGGCTTTCCGACGGCACGGCGCCAGCCACCTCAGCGACCTTGGACATTGCTGCCATTACGGCCTTGCCGTCCGGGTGATTTGCCCAATCCCCGAGAAGCTCAATCTCCCACTCACGCCAGGTAGTGGTTTCGCCGCCTTCGAGGAAGGAAGTCGCCGTGACGTGATCATCCGCAAACTCCGCCATGGGTGTGCCATCGAGGGCAAACACCGTGGTGACGTGGCGCTCATTGTCTACCTGCGCGATTGGTTGCAGCGGGTGATTGCGCACAATTGCGCGGACGGGGGCAAGCAACTCGGTAGGCACGATGTAGTCAGCATCGCGGCCTTCACCGTTAACAGAGCCCTCTGCCAGGCCAACGCCATATTCGAGGCGACCGCCGGTGCCCGGCGCCTTCAGGTGCCAACCCTCATCGGGGCCGCCAGTGCGGCGACGCAGAGTGTGCTTGGACCGGGTCAGACGCAGGTCTGCCGTGTCCAGGTAAATCGCGGAGAGATTTCGCACCTCAGTGGTGGTGGAGCCAACCTGTGGAACGAAATCGAACGATGGGGCTACCACTTCCGGGGTAGCTGAGAACTTAGATTCCACCTCCAATGCCGCAGTTGGAGTTTTGGACTTAGAACCAGACTTAGATGCCATAACCACTAATTCTACCCCCGAACCGAAGAACTAACCCGAGAAGTTCTGCGCCTCAGTTGGGAACTCGCGGGAGTGCACCTGGTCGACATACTGCTTAGCTCCCTTGGTCAGCATCTCGCCGACCTCTTCGAACACCGAACTAAACGACGGCCTGCGGCCATCGGCCGGAACTGCAAAGGCATCCTGCCAGACGAGAACCTGGCCATCGCACTGATTACCAGCGCCAATGCCACAGGTCGGAATGGATAGCTCACGGGTAATCTCGGTGGCCAGATCCGCCGGCACCATCTCCAGGACAACGGCCGAGGCGCCAGCATCGGCTACCGCATGGGCGTCGGCACGCAGCTGTTCCGCCCCCGCACCGCGTCCCTGTACCTTGAAACCGGACAGTGCGTTGACGGACTGCGGGGTGAAACCGATGTGAGCCATGACCGGAATGCCGGCGTTGACCAGCGCACGGATGCGCGGAGCGATGCGCACGCCACCTTCAATCTTGATCATGTGTGCGCCGGTTTCGCGCATCATCTTCGCGGCGGACAGCACGGCCTGCTCATCGGAGGCCTCGTAAGTGCCGAAGGGTAAATCGGCAACCACAAGTGCGTTGCCAGCGCCCCGGACGACACCGCGAGCAAGCGGGATCATTTCTTCCAGCGAGATCTCGGTGGTGGTGTCGTAGCCGTAGACAACGTTTGCTGCAGAGTCGCCGACCAACAGCAGCTCGACACCGGCGGCGGAAAAAGCGCGCGCGGTGGAGTAGTCGTAGCAAGTCAGCATTGCCCAGGGGCGAGACTCAGCCTTCCATTCGGCCAGATTATTCAGACGAATCTTTTTTCCGCTCATGTCAATAGAGCATGCCATAGTCACCCGCAATTCGAGGCCACGAGGGCAGCGGTTGTGGCTCGGACGCGGCAGTTGGCTAGCCACGCCGAATGGTCAAAATGTGTACCGCGAATCCGGGCACCTGGGTAACGTTGGAAAGTATGAACAGTCAGCAGGAATTCGTCCTCCGCGCAATCGAAGAGCAAGATATCCGCTATATCCGCCTCTGGTTTACCGATATTTTGGGGTATCTGAAGTCCGTTGCCGTCGCACCGGCTGAGCTTGAGGGCTCTTTCGAAGAGGGCATCGGTTTCGATGGCTCCGCGGTAGAGGGCTTTTCCCGCGTCTCCGAGGCTGACACTATTGCGCAACCGGATCCCTCGACGTTCCAGGTCATGCCGCGTCTGCATAAAGAAGACACGATTACGTCCGCGCGCATGTTCTGCGACATCGTCATGCCCGATGGTCAGCCGTCGTGGGCAGATCCACGCCAGGTGCTGCGCCGTCAAATTAAGGCGCTTGCCGACGAGGGCTTCCACGCGTTCATCCACCCGGAGATTGAGTTTTTCCTCGTAGAGAGCCTGGCTACTGATGGAAAGCCGCCGGTGCCAACGGACAATGGCGGTTACTTTGACCAGGCGGTCTACGACCGCGCTCCCCGCTTTCGCCAAGAAGCGATCACGGTGTTGGAAGACATGGGAATCCCCGTGGAGTTCTCCCATCACGAAAACGCGCCGGGTCAGCAGGAAATCGATCTGCGCTACGCCGATCCGCTGACTATGGCGGATAACGTGATGTCCTTCCGCTACATCATTAAGCAGATTGCAATGAAAAATGGTGTGCAGGCGACATTCATGCCGAAACCTTTCCAGGACTTGCCGGGCAATGGCATGCACACGCACATTTCCCTTTTTGAAGGGGACACCAATGCATTCCACGACCCGGATGATGAAAACCAGCTCTCCGACACCGCAAAGGGTTTCATTGCCGGCATTCTGACCCACGCCAGCGAGATTTCCGCTGTGACCAATCAGTGGGTCAACTCCTACAAGCGCACGGCATTTGGCGATGAGGCTCCTACGTCCGCGACCTGGGGCATGGCCAACCGCTCGGCGCTCGTGCGTGTGCCCATGTACTCGCCGGGTAAGGCACATTCGCGCCGGGTGGAAATTCGTTCCTTGGACTCGGCCTGTAACCCGTATCTCGCTTACTCGGTGATTTTGGCCGCCGGTCTGAAGGGAATTAAGGAGGGCTACCAGCTTCCGGAGCAGGCAGAGGACAACATCTCCGAGTTGACCAAGCGGGAACGACGTGCGATGGGCTACCGCGATTTGCCGACGTCCCTGGAGGTGGCGCTGCAGGAGATGGAACGTTCCGATCTGGTGGCCGATGCTCTCGGCGACCATGTCTACGAGTTCTTCCTGCTCAATAAGTGGCGCGAGTGGCGCGAGTTCCAGCGTCAGGTGACGCAGTGGGAGCTGCGCACAACCCTGGATTATTAGTTTCCCCGTACCGCTCCCTTCCTTTTCGTCTTTAATTTGTTTTTTGGGTGACCAGTTTCAATGGTGATGAATCGACCTCGCACATCCCGCCAGTCAGTGCCGCGGCCCGCAGCGCTGGGCTTGCGTAACGACGATCGGACGCGCGCTGACCTGGAAGATTTGGGGTGGTACAACGAGGAATCCCTACACCTGTTGTGGGGTCTTGCCGGAGCCAGCGACCCCAAACTGGCGCTCATGGCGCTAGTGCGGCTGAAAGGCGCTCTCGACGAGCTGGAGCAGCAGAGAAAGCTGGAGAACTGGGCCACCTGGTCCGGTCTCGATGAGGCCATGCGCGAGCAGGTGCCGCTGCGTACGCGTATGTTTGCGCTGCTCGGCGGCTCGAGTGCACTGGGCGATCACCTGGTTGCACACCCAGAAAAGTGGGTTCTACTCCAAGCTGAGCTTCCTACTGAGGCAGACATGTTCCGCGAGATGCTCTCCAGCGTCGGGGCTGTGCCCGAGGTCATTGAACTCACTGATGAGGCCAGTCTGGAAAAGCAGGAGGATCCGGAGTATCGCAAGCCCGTCGTTGCGCCCGCCACGCTTGAAGGCCCCGGTTTGTACCGTGCGAAGCTCACCGGCCGTGAGGCCGAAGTTGCGATGCAGTGCGCCTACCGAGACTTGATTATGCGTATTGCGTGCTACGACTTGGCTGGCACGTACCCACGGGGTCCTCGCCGTCCGGGACAGCCACAAGTCCCATTCCGTCAGGTCTCGGAGGCACTCAGTGATCTGGCTGATGCGGCGTTGACGGCTGCACTGTCTGTAGCTGTTCAGCAGGTCTTTCCTTCGTCGCCGGTCTCAACACGCCTGGCCGTAATCGCCATGGGTAAGTGCGGTGCGGAAGAGCTGAACTACATCTCCGATGTGGATGTCATTTTCGTCGCAGAGCCGGCGGATGCCCGAGCCACTCGTTTGGCCAGTGAATTTATCCGGATTTCTTGTCACTGCTTCTTTGAGGTCGACGCGAATCTCCGCCCGGAGGGCAAGTCGGGTGCACTTGTACGCACCGTGGATTCCCACGTCGCCTACTACAAGCGCTGGGCCGAAACCTGGGAGTTCCAGGCGTTACTGAAGGCGCGGCCGATGACGGGCGATGTCGAGCTGGGCCGCGAATACATCGATGCTCTGGCCCCGATGGTGTGGACCGCCTCTCAGCGGGAATCCTTCGTCGACGATGTTCAACGCATGCGCGCCCGCGTGGTTCAAAACGTCCCCGAAGAGCTTCGCTACCGAGAGCTCAAGCTCGGTCGCGGTGGTCTGCGGGATGTCGAGTTCGCGGTGCAGCTGCTGCAGCTGGTCCACGGTCGCTATGACGATAGCCTCCGCGTGCTGCCAACTGTGATGGCACTCGACGCACTTGTCGAGGCTGGCTACATCGGTCGCGAAGACGGTGCCGCGCTGATTAACGCATACGAATTCATCCGTCTGCTGGAGCACCGCCTGCAGCTGCAGAAGATGCGGCGGACGCATTTATTGCCCGCCGAGGACGACACCGAAGCCCTTCAGTGGCTCGGTCGGGCCTCTGGCATCGTCGGTGAGGGCGGCACCGATGCCAGCAAACCGCTGGCCAAGCAGGTTCGACTGGCCAGCTCGCAGATTCGCTCCCTGCACAACAAACTTTTCTACCGTCCACTGCTGAACTCCGTGGTGGAGCAGGACATCGGAACCCTGCAGCTATCGGCCGATGCGGCAAAGCGCCAGCTGGCCGCGCTGGGCTATCAGTACCCGGATCGCGCCTACGAGCATCTTTCTGCGCTGGCGGCGGGGAGCTCGCGCAAGTCGCGTATTCAGGCGATGCTGCTACCGACGCTGATGGAGTGGCTATCGTCGACGCCAGATCCCGACGCGGGTCTGCTCAATTATCGCAAGCTCTCTGAGAAGCTCCACGACGAAACGTGGTTCCTGCGAGCGCTGCGCGATGAGGGCGTCGTCGGCCAGCGGCTGATGCGTGTGCTCGGTTCTTCGCCGTACGCGTCTGATCTGATTATGAGTGCGCCGGACGTAATTAAACGGTTCGGCGACGGTGCGTCCGGGCCAAAGCTACTGAATACCGACTCCGATGTAGTCGGGCGTGCGCTGGTCGCAGCGGCTGCCCGTCACAACAGTCCAGCTAAGGCCATTGGTGTGGCACGTGCGTTGCGCCGTGCAGAGCTCGCGCGCATTGCCTCCGCGGATCTTTTCGGGCTGATGGATGTGCAAGAGGTCTGTCACTCTCTGTCGATGGTGTGGGACAACGTGCTCGAAGCTGCCCTCGCCGCCGAAATCCGTGCATGGTCGCTGGAGCATCCTGACTCGGAGGTCCCGGGCGTTATCTCCGTGATTGGTATGGGGCGACTCGGCGGTGCTGAACTGGGCTACGGCTCCGATGCCGACGTGATGTTCATCTGTGAACCCCGCAAGGACGCCGATGGCACGCCGCTTGTCGACGATTCCGAGGCGGTCAAGTGGGCAACCAGGATTTGTGACTCGTTGCGTCGTCGGCTGGCAAAGCCAAGCCAGGACCCACCACTGGAAGTTGACGTGGACCTGCGTCCAGAAGGACGCTCGGGTCCGATTGTCAGGACCCTGGATTCCTATGTGAGCTACTACGAGCGCTGGGGTGAAACCTGGGAGATTCAGGCACTGCTACGTGCTACCTGGATTGCCGGCGATAAAGACCTGGGCACCCGCTTCCTCAAGGCCATCGATCCGCTGAGGTACCCAGAGGGCGGAGCTGATGCCAAGATGGTCCGCGATGTCCGTCGTATGAAGGCGCGTGTTGATTCCGAACGGCTGCCTCGCGGAGCTGATCGCCGTACCCACACCAAACTCGGTTCCGGTGCACTGACCGATATTGAATGGACTGTGCAGCTGCTAATCATGCTGCATGCCCACGAAGTGCCGGAGTTGCACAACACGTCGACGCTGGAGTGTCTGGAAGTGCTGAAAGACCGCGGAATTCTAGATGTGGAAGATACCGACGCGCTTCGGGATGCCTGGTTGATGGCGACGAATGCTCGCAATGCACTGGTGCTCACGCGTGGTAAACGCACGGATCAGTTGCCACAGCCGGGGCGTCAGCTGACTCAGGTCGCAGGTGCGGCGGGGTGGGAGGCATCGGATTCCAACGGTTTTATTGAGCACTATTTGCGTCTGACTCGTCACTCCAGCCGTGTCGTCAATCGCGTGTTTTGGGGTGAGGAGAACCCCGACCACGAGTAGGCCGGGCAGAGGTCTGCCGAACCTCGCTGCGAGGATCATTATGTGGCTGCGGGGTGCAGCCTTTGTCTTAGCACGGCGACCGGGCATAATGGTGGGCTATGGAACGCAACATCGATTATTCGGTACGCCCTAGGTATGAGGATTTCATTCTCAACCTCGATGGCACTGACCTGCGTTTTTTATTGAGCCGCACGTGCCCAGCAGCTGACACCTCAGCTGCTGGGCAAGAGGCGGTGGAATTGCTGATGTCACAGGATTCAGCGCATACGGCGCTGTCTTTTTGTGATCCCGATGTTCTCGATGTGGCTCACTTAGTTCATATTCTGGAGGATTCCGCATCGCTGGATACCCTCACAGAAGTGGCCTATTGGGCATCGGATGCGGACGTGATGGCGCACGATACGCCGAAGGGTGTTGACCGCAAGCGTCGTCGCGTCGGCAAGCAGCAGCTTGAGCATGTGCTACGCCGTGGCCAGCGTCAGGGGCTCGTGTGGGAGGAACCGGCGGGCGTGTGGCATGTGCCGCCACATATTTCGGAGGTGTTCCCGGCGGAACCGAGCCTCAGCTTCCGCGTCGCCGACTTGGTGGCGAATATGCCAGCGGATGTGCTGAGTCGCCGTATGGAGCGCATGGGGCTGGAGCCGGATAACGCTCCGGGAGAGGGCACATCGCGAGCACTGAGTGCCAGCGATTTAACGGTGCGAAATTTGCAGGCTCGCCAGGTGGAGCAAATTGCAGGCTTCCTCTGCGATCCGGTGAAGGTGCGGGCTCTGGTGATGACAGCTCCGGTGGATATTCGCAATGAGCTGCGCTGGATGGCAACCGACGAGAAGTACTTGCCCTCCTATATGTGGTCTGAACTACGCGCCGACGCGGTGCGCTGGGCCGAAGAGCGTCTGCTGCTGACCGTGCTAGAAGAACCGGCGATGCCGGATTCCGAGCAAGAATCGGAAGCACGCAACGATTCGACAGTCGTTGCCCGCCTGGTGGGTGCAGTCGCGTTGGCGCTCAAGGGCGACATGTGGTCGATTCGTAAGCCGCATCCGACGGAGTCTTTCCCGGCAACGCTGGAGTCAAAGGAATTGACCGAAGCTTCGGTGGCTGCGGTGGCGTTTGCTTCGGCGTTTATGGATGCTGCGGGTAGCGGCGACGGGCGCCTGAAGGACCCGTTGCACATGTATGAGGAATCGAGCCTGCTGTGGATTCAGGACTTCGCAGCATCAATAGGTGCGAGTGCTTTTGCGGCGCCCTGGATTGTGGAGATGCTGGTCAACGCGGGATTGATTCACGCTGACAGCGGGCATCCGACGCCGCGCGCACTGCAGTACTGGTACAACGCTGATGCCTCGACCCGATGGGCGTATCTCGCGGCGGGCTTCCTCGTTGGTCGCGGTCCGTGGCACGGTGAGTTTCCGTGGGTGACCATGGGCGTCGATGATCTGTCGCATGCCACCCTTGCCTACGGCTACCCGTATGCCGCGCGTGAAGTAGTGTCACTGGCCGCGCAGCTGGAGGAAGATCAGAAGTTCTATGGCTGCTGCGTCGAAGGGCATATGGCTTGGAATGTCGACAACCTCTGCGCTCGCAATGGCGCCGATGGGGAAGCGATGGTCGGTTGGCTGCTGGAGCAGGCCGGCATCTTGGGCATTCTCTACCATGGGCACTCCTCCTGGCAGGCCATGGCTATCATGTATGCCTTGCACGACATTTGGCTGACTGATCAGCACGTCGGTGCTCAGCGCATGGCCGAACTCATCGCTGAGTATGCCGCTGGTCAGGTGCCGACGGCGGAGGCAGTCCAGATTGCCCGCCTGTTCAAGGATGCCGCACCTAACGAGCGCCTGGCTGCCACACTTGATGGCGTCGCCAGCAACCAGGTTGCCCTCGCGTTGGACTTCATCGGCGACCGCGAAACCTGCGCGGAAACTTCTCGCTGGATTATTTCCGAGGAGAGCCTGCGTCGCGCTTGCCTCGCGGTTGACGGCGACGTCGATGTCCTGTTTTCCCAGCTGGGGCCACTGGTCAATAGTTCTATGAAGCTGGTCATCTACGCCGAGCTAGTCCGCATTACCAAGACCGAGAAGCTGCAGGAAATGTATGAGCGTGAGGCCGTAGCACCAACGCCTTCGCTTGACGACGTCCCGGAGAACGCAGCCTCCGAAACTGACACCGGTGAGCGCGTTTCCCATGGTGCTCAGACCGATGGCAGCGAACGCACGGCGGATAGCGGCCGCGCAGACTCCTCTGGGCAATCGGAGGACTCGGAGGGACTGGAAGGACCAGAGCAGCTTTCGCTGTTCTAGCCGCTCCGTCTCTCGACTTCCTGTAGTTCCTACTCCGTAGGTTCCAGCTCAAAACGGCTCTGCTGGGCGACAAAGCGTGCCGCCGCACGCTTTGCCACCAGCAGGCCAACGAAACCAATCACCCACACACCGACGACAGCCAACCAGCCAATGCGGAAGGTCTCCCAGGTGTAGTTTCCATCGGGAGCTGCAATATCCAGCAGGAAGCCGACACCTTGTGCAGCGAGCATGGTGGCCACGAAACCGCCCATATTCGCCAGCCCAGTGCCCGTGGCGAGTACCTTGCGATCGACCTCTTCGCGCACTGAGTCGAAGCCGAAGTTGGACATCGCGCCAAGACCGGCCATTAGGATGTTGACCACAATAATTGCCCAGTACGCTGGTGGGTTGCTCGGTGCCAGGAACACAATCCAGACGGCCATGTTGATAAACGCGATTGCGACAACAACCTTGATGCGGTCGCGGCCGGTGCGTGCCGAGACCATGCCCATCAACGGCCCGGCGATAATTACTGACAGCGTGTTAACGACCAGCACCACACTGGCCTCGGAGGGCTTAAGACCCATACCCAGCATCATCAGAGGCATGCCCCACAGCAATGTGAAGATGCACTGATGCATCAAACCAGTCCAGTGAGTGAAGAAACCCTGCCAGCACACCGGGTGAGTGGTCACAATCTTCAGAGTCTGGCCGATAGTCAGTTTCTCGTCGGCTGCGGCAGAGGTCCCGCCATTGGCAGCCGTCTTCGCGGCCTTCTTGGCGGCGCGGCGTTTACGAAGTGACATCTTGGCTGTGGAGGAGTTCTCCGGGACGTCGGCAAGCGCGATCATGCCTACGATAGCGATGAGAAGACCCGCGGTGCTCAGCGACAAGAACGCGGGCACCCACCCCGCGGCGTGCAGAATCGCGAGGAACGGGACCGCAGAGATGAACTGGCCGAGCTGGCCAAGACCAGCCGTGAGCTGCGTGAACAGCGGAGTGACGCGCAGTGGGAACCACGCGGGAAGCAGTCGCATCGCACCGAGGAATGCGGTGGCATCGCCGGCGCCGATGAACACACGAGCGATGACAGCCAGCGGATACGATGTCGTAAACGCGATGATGACCTGGCCCAGCGCCATAATCAGTGCGCCCACGACCATGGTTTTCTTGGCGCCGACGCGGTCAATGATGATGCCCGTCGGAATCTGCGCCAGGGCGTAGACACCAACCTGCACGGCGGTGAACAGCGCGAGTTGGGAGGCGTTGATATGGAAGCGATTGAGCGCCTCGACGCCAGCGACACCCATGGAGGTGCGGCCGACGATGGCAACGATGTAGGTAATCAGCGCCGCCAGCCAGACGGCAATCGCGCGGCCAGTGACGTGCTCGCGCGGGTCCTTTGCCACCGCGGTGGCGGGCTGATCTGTTGATGAAATCTGATCGTTACCGTTACGCTGCTTTACCACTCGCCACATTGTAGACCCCATCAACTAACCGGCCTGAAGTGGGGGCGCACCGGGGTTCTAGGTGACCCGATTATGCCCGCGGCAAACTACCTTTGTGCCTTAGCCAGAACTTCCTTCACGAAGTCCGCAACCACCAGCCGCGAGACCTTGAAATCAATTACGGCAACGGAAGCCTCATCGGAGTTGGAAACGTCATGGAAATAGGCGTCGAGCTGGGCAAAGTCCTCGGGTTTGCCGACATTGAAACCGTGAGCGCCATACGCACGTCCGACTGCGGCGAAGTCGTAGTCGGCGATCTCCATCGACGAGGTGTCCAACCCGACATCGCCAAACTGGTGCAGCTCCGCGCCGTAGGCAGCATCGTTAATGAACACCACGCAGCCGCCACGACCACGACGCAGCTGCTCTATCGCCGCGGGTAGATCCGCAATGCCCATCGTGCCGCCACCGTCACCGGCGACTAGCACGCAATAGTCCTCGGGCCGTGCCGCCGCGAGGCCGACAAGTGACCCCATGCCCAAACCAATTGACTGAATCGCCGTGCCCACAATCACTTGCTGCTGCGGGCCCGGCACATCGAGATATTTCGGAACCCATCCCAGGAAATGGCCTCCGTCAGTACACACAGCGCGCTGATTGGGCAGGACACGATTCAGGTACTGCAGGCACGCCCGCGGATCCAGCCGGCCATCCGCACATGTCAGCGACTCGACCTCCGCTGCCGTCGGCAGTGTCTTCAACTCTGCACGCCATGTGCTTGACGACGATCCCCGGGGCTTCTCCAGCCGCTCTGCCAGGACGGGCAGAAGTTCCTCCAGCTTAGCCAATAGCGGTGTCACCGATGGCTGAGCGGCGGGATGGGGCTCGTCGACAACCTGGATAATCTTCGCGTCCGGTGCAAACATGTTGCCGCCACGGTTTTGGAAGGCGTTGAAACTTGCTCCCAGGAACAGCACCACATCGGCCTGTCGAGCTAGCTCCACCTGCCACGCGTGCGCAAAACCGCCCACAGTGCCAATCTGCCACGGGCTGGAAAGCACATGACGAGCCATCGCTGAGTGCATAAACAGTGCCCCTACACTGTCCCCGATGCGGCGGACTAGCTCTGCGGTATCAGAGAGCAATACACCTCTACCAGCAATAATGAGAGGGCGGCGGGCAGCCTGCAGTTCCTCTGCCAGCGACGTGACAGTTGACTCTAACCATTCTGGTCTGCTGGTGTGTAGATGCTCCTGGTTAGCCGACTGTGTTTCAGACGCAGATGCCGTTATCGGTGCTTCTTGGATGTCATAGGGGAGCAGCAGCACGACAGGCTGCCGAGAGCTCAGTGCGTGCTGGACCGCAAAGTTTGCGTCGTCTAGCGCGGACTCGGGAGTAACAGTGCGATGGCAGACATCGAGGGCGTCGAGGAGCGCCGCCTGATTGAGGTCAAAGGGACGTGGGCGTTCCGGGTGCGTGCCGACGACAAAAACCAGCGGAATACGAGCTACTCGAGCCTCGGCCAGAGTAGTTAGCGCATTGGTGAATCCTGCGCCGCAAGTGGCGGTCGCGATAGCAAGCCCTCCGCCTGCGCGGTGGAAGGCATCGGCGGCCCCGACAGCAGCCGATTCGTGTCGGACGGAGGAGTAGCCGAATCCCGATTCGGTAAGGGCTGACGTGAAGTGGGAGTTCGCGTTGCCGATGAGACCGAAGCAGTGGTCGCAGTGCTGGGCCAGTGTGTCGGCCAGCGCCCGCGAGACCGTTGTGGTCTTTTGGAAACCTTCCTGCGGGGAAGACGCGGGCGCGTGGGGCATAGGACGGCTATTAACTCGAGTGAAACTCATGTGAACAATTGTGAGGTAATCACGGGGGTAATAACAGCCCTATAGCCCAAGATAATGCCGTTTGCCCTTAAAAAAGAGGGCACTATTCCACATCGCTGCTGCGCGGATGGGGGTGACGTTGGGCTATGCCCGGTTTTAAGCCACGTTGTCGTCGATGAACTTCTTCACCACATCGACATCATTCGGCAGTTCGGTAACGCGGCGCGGGGCATTCATGATATCCGCGAAACGCTCCGGGCAATCCGGCTCGCGTCCGGTGGCCTCCAAGATGGTCTCGGAGAACTTTACCGGCAGGGCAGTCTCCAGACAGACAATTGGGGTAGATACCTGGTCTACCAGGCCGCGGGCGACGTGGATGCCGTCAGCGGTGTGCGGATCGACCATGACCTCCAGGCGCTCCCAGCAGTCCTTGATGGTCTCGACGCGGTCAGCGTGAGTCGAGCGACCGGAGAGGAAACCGTACTGGGCAGAAGCCTCCGGGAAAATCGGATCAGCAGTAAGAGAGAAGCCGCCCTCCTTGACCTTGACACCAAAGAGGTCTGCAGTGCGCTCAGCATCGCGCTCCAGCAGGTCGAAGATGAAACGCTCGAAGTTAGACGCGCGGGAGATATCCATCGATGGGGAAGAGGTAGCCTGCGTCTCCGCAGCGCTGCGCACGCGGTAGGCGCCCGTGCGGAAGAACTCATCCAACACATCGTTTTCATTGGTAGCCACGATCAGGCGGTCAATTGGCACACCCATCTGACGTGCAATATGGCCAGCGCAGATATCGCCGAAGTTGCCGGTCGGCACACTGAAGCTGACCTTCTGCGAGTTATCGGCCTCAGCACCGTTGCCACCAGTGACACGAATCCACGAGGAGACGTAGTACACAATCTGAGCCATCAGGCGAGCCCAGTTGATGGAATTGACTGCGCCAATGTGGCGGCTGGCCTTGTAGTCCAAATCACCGGAGACCGCCTTAACGATGTCCTGGCAATCATCGAAGACCCCATCGAGGGCAACGTTGTGAATGTTGGCGTCCTGCAGACCAAACATCTGAGCCTGCTGGAAAGCGGTCATTCGACCAGCCGGAGTTAGCATGAACACGCTGATTCCCTCACGGCCGCGCATTGCGTACTCGGCCGAGGAACCCGTGTCACCAGAGGTGGCGCCGAGGATATTCAGGGTCTCACCACGACGAGCCAGCTCATACTCGAAGAACTCACCGAGCAGCTGCATCGCCATATCCTTGAATGCCGCCGTGGGGCCCATGGACAAGTGACCGATGTAGAGCTGATCTTCCAGCTTCGTCACCGGCACAATATCCGGATCGGAGAACTTCGGGTAGGTGTACGCCCGTGCGCAGATACCGCGCAAATCCTCCAGTGGAATGTCGTCCACAAAAAGGCTGACGACCTCTGCAGCCAAGGCTGCGTAACCGTCGTCGACAAGCACGGAGCGCCAACGCGTCAAAGTGGCATCGTCAACCTGTGGGTACTCGACCGGCAGGTAGAGGCCACCGTCGTTAGCGAGACCTCCCAGGAGAATGTCTGAGAACTTGTGCGGCGTGCGCTCTGGGTCGCGAGTCGAAATGAAGTCCAAGGCGGGCCCCTTACATGTATGCCAACACCCGCCGCATCGGCCCATAAGAAGGCCTTTTGAAAGATTGCGACGGGGTTGACCGGTGGATGTTTTCTTTAATTTTTACATACGCACCGAAGCCAGTTAGGCCCCGGTTGCGGAAGATGCGGAATTGGCCTCTTCAGCGTCGAAGCTGAGCTCTTCGGAACGGTCGATGACATCGTCCTTGGCGAAGCGGTTAACGATCATGGCAATTGCACCGTCACCAGTGACATTACATGCGGTACCGAAGGAGTCGATGGCGATGTAGGCGGCAATCATCAAAGCGACCTGCTCCTGATCGAAGCCCAGCATGGACTGCAGCACACCGACCGCGGCCATAATTGCGCCACCCGGAACGCCCGGGGCCGCGATCATGGTGATACCCAAAGTGAGAATGAAGCCGATGGCCATGCCCGGCGAAACCTGCTTGTCCGCCATGAACATCACCGCAAACGCGAACAGGGTGATCTTCATCATCGAACCGGCCAGGTGAATGGTCGCGCACAGCGGCACGGTAAAGCCAGCGACCTTCTCCGAGACACCATTTTTCAGCGCGGCCTTGTAAGTCACCGGAATGGTAGCGGCCGAGGAGGAGGTGCCGAGTGCGGTGGCGTAGGCAGGCAGCATGTTCTTCAGGGATTGCCACGGGCTGCGGCCAGTGATGGCACCAGCGATGGAGAACTGGATTGCCAACAGAAGCACGGTGCCGATGACTGCCAGAACGAGCACCTTGAAGAACATCGACAGCGTCGTGGTCAGGTTGCCGTTCATGCCCATAGACAGGAACATGCCGAAGATGTAAATCGGCAGCAGCGGGATGATAAACGCCGAGATAATCTTCATAATCACGTCGCGCAGCTGCGTTGCACCGCGGTAGAGCGAGTCCGACTTCACGGTGGTCATCGCCACACCGACCGTGAAAGCCAGCAGCAGGGCGGTCATGACATCAAACGGCGGTGGCATCTCCACATTGAAGAAGCTCTCCAGCGCGCCCTCATCAATATCCACCGATGCGCCGGCTTGGTCAGCGCCGAGCAGCCAAGGGTAGAGCCCCTGGGTGGCGGCGTAGGCCAATAGACCCGAAAACACCGTCGAGCCGTAGGCGATAGCAGTGGTAATACCCAGCCACTTTCCGGCGCCGCGGCCCAGGCTGGCAATCGCCGGCGTGATGAGGGCAAAAATCAGCACCGGGATAAAGAAGCCCAGGAAGTTACCAAAGAGGCCATTGAAAGTGACAAAAATTCGAGCCAGCCATTCCGGGAAGAAAAAGCTGCAGACAATGCCCAGAATAACCGCGACAATAACGCGGAATAGGAGCGTTTGCGTAAAACGCATTCGGGTACTCATAGTCAATCCTTGTTCGGATGGAATTTACTTCTCTAGCGTGCGGTATTTACGTTATGCAACGCAAATAACCGGGTGTGGTTTTACGCCTTTTCGGCTACCTCTTCTTTGGCGGCCTCGTCGGCAAGCACACTCGCCGGGCGATTTGCGCGCTGCTTTCGCGTGACGACGTCAATTGCGTATCCGATCACCGTCGCTGCCAGAGTCGGCAGGAACCATCCGAACTCGATGGTCTGACCAGGTACGAGACTGAGGAAGTCCGCCAAAGCAGAACCACCGACACCCAGACCGGAGAGCACTGAGATACCCGACCAGATGGTGGCAACCCAGACGCCCAGGCGGTAGGTGTAATGCAGCTTGAAGGAGTAGGAAATGACCGGGTCGAGAAGAGTCAGTGCGATCAGTGTGATTGCCGGCGGATAAATAAAGGTAATGATCGGCGCTGCAATCGCCAGTACCTGAGATAGCCCCTGCGTTGCCATCGCGAAGGACATGACCGTGAAGATAATTGCCCAGGCCTTGTAACTGATGCCCGGAAGCAGCAGGTTGAAGAACTCGCTGGTTGCGGCAATCAGGCCGACAGCGGTGGTCATACATGCGAGCAAAACGATGAGGCCAAAGACGATTTGCCCGACCTGGCCCATGGCCTGCTTGGAAGCCTCTGCGAGAATGCCCGAGCCGTTATCGAAGGAGGCGGCATTCGGCAGCACCTGGCCGACATAGCCCAGCCCCAAGTAGATGATGGCAAGCAAAATGCCGGCGAACAGACCTGAGATCATTGTGCCGCGAACCATGCGCTTGCCCTCTGGGACACCGCTAACGCGGAGGGCAGAAATGACAATGATGCCGAATGCCAGACCTGCGATGGAGTCCATGGTGAGGTAGCCCTCGACTAGGCCGGAGGCAAATGGGGTAGAGGAGTACTTTTCAATTGGCGCAGCCGGAGCGGCATCGAATTTGAATGCCGACATCCCAACCAATACAACCAAGAGAATCAGCAGAGCCGGGGTGAGAATCTTGCCCAGCTTGGACACAATTTCATTCGGATTCCACGCCAATACTAAGGCGATACCGAAGAAAACAAAGTAGAAGGCCGCAGCGGCGGCCAGCGAATCACTGCCGACAATCGGCTGGACACCGGTTTCGTACGACACGGCACCGGTACGCGGTAGAGCGTAGAAAGCACCGATGGAAAGGTATGCGATTACCGGGAAGCCCAGGGAAAAGATGCGGCCCGCGCGGAACGCTAGGTCACGCAGGTTGTTGCCTGAAATGGCGATGGCGATGATGGCCAGAACTGGCAACGCCACACCGGTGAGCAGGAAACCGGTGATTGAGGGGCCAAAGTTGCTACCGGAATCCACTCCGAGCTTCGGCGGGAAGATAAGGTTACCCGCGCCGAAGAACATCGAAAACAGCATGAGCGCGGTAACAACGATAATGGAAGCGAAAGACTTCGGGGACTCCACTCCGCTCGACTTGGTCATGAGAATTGTGTTCTTTCTAAAATAGTGTCGCCCGTAAGGTCAAGGGCGATGCTGCATGCTGCTGTGGCGACGCCGTTGTTGCCGGTGCTGCGGTGGCGCAAACGCCCGTTACAGCAGCGCAATTGCAGTTCGTGTGCCCATGTAGATGAAAGGCCACGATGTCGAAAACTGACACTTTTAATGTGAAATTGTGAATTTTCACGGGCTGGGTGGAGCCTGATGCGTGAATTAAGTTGCGGCTTGTATGAGCCGTCTTTTTGAATTATTAAGGGGCTTCGACGGCGTTGGTGGTGCCGACGAAGGTACTCTATTTATCCTAATGGGGCGTTCCAGAGAGGGAAAATCAAGGAGTTTCCCAGAAAACTTTCTGCCTGTGATGGGGCAGCGGACAAAAAGAAAGAGCCTGACACACACATTTACGCTGACAGCGTGTGCGCACCAGGCTCAGTATTGATTCCGTCGCTCTACAGCAGATCCTTCACCTTCGGATTCACCAGCGCGGTCACTGCGGCCTTCGCATCAGCCGCAGTCTCGGCATCGACAGCGTACGCTGCCATCTGCTGGCAAGTAGCGCGGTCGTGGAGGCGGAGAGCGGCGCGGACGGCCGGCACCTTCTTGGCAGCCATGGACAGCGAGCTCACGCCGAGACCCACCAGGACCAGTGCCAGCAGCGGGTCACCGCCGGCTTCACCGCAGACACTAATCGGCTTGCCGGTAGCATTGCCGCCCTTGCATGCGGACTTAATCATTTGCAGTACCGCTGGTTGCCACGGGGAAAGCAGATCCGCCAGAGCCCCCTGCATACGGTCGGCTGCCATAGTGTACTGCGACAAGTCGTTAGTACCAATGGAGGCAAAGTCCACAATGGACAGCAGCTGCTTCGCGCGAATCGCTGCTGCGGGGACCTCAATCATGATGCCGACCTTCGGCAGGCCACGCTCCCGTGCCTTGTCTGCAAACCACTTTGTTTCTTCGACCGTTGCGATCATCGGAGCCATAACCCGCAGGTCAGCCTTACGGCCGGTGGCGTCAAACGCAGCGGCGAGTGCATCCAGCTGCGTATCCAGCAAATCTTCCCGAGCCTGCGACAGGCGCAGTCCGCGGCGCCCCAGCGCCGGGTTTTCTTCCTCGCCTAGGTCGGCAAAGCTCAGTGGCTTATCCGCACCCGCATCCAGTGTGCGCACAACCACGCGTCGCTCACCGAATGCCTTCAGCACACGAGTGTAGGTTTCCGTTTGTTCTTCCAAACTCGGAGCCTTGTCGCGGTCGAGGAAAAGGAACTCAGTACGGAACAGGCCGGTGCCCTCATTATCCTGCGCTGCTGCAGACTCACCATCTTCCGCTGTACCAATGTTGGCCAGCAGATTCACCGGGTAACCATCAGCGGTCTTGCCTGCGCCCACAGACTGCGCTAGGGCTGCTTCCCGGCGTCGAGCGCGCTCTTCCAACGCGGCGACCTCATCGGCGGTCGGATTCGCAATTACCTCACCTGCACCACCGTCAATGGCGACGAAGGTACCGGCCTCAAGTTCCATGACGCCCTTCGCCTTAACGACGGCCGGAATGCCCAGCTGTGCTGCGAGGATAGCCGTGTGGCTGGTCGGCCCGCCACCGGCGGTGGCAATGCCTACGACCAACTCGGGGTCAAGACCCACGGTTTCGGCGGGCGCGAGATCGTCGGCAAGCAGAATAGTTGGGGTGGAGACATCCGGGACGCCCGGTTTTGGCAGGCCACGCAGCTCGCAAATTGTGCGGTCGCGAACATCGTAGAGGTCGGTGACACGTTCAGCCATGTAGCCACCGAGACTGGTTAGGAGCTGCGCGTAGTCCTCAACGGCATCGTGAACGGCCTGGGTGATGCCGGAGCCCGCCTTGAGTTTCTTCACCACGGCCTTGGCGAGCGCCCTATCGGAAGCCAGTTGCGCCGTGGCCTCCAGAATTGGACGTGCCTGCGGGCTGGAGTGCTCAGCCTGCTTCTTCAGCGACTCTGCGACGTTGGCCATCGCTGCGCGGACGCGCTCACCATCGGCGACGGGATCGGTCGACGACGGCTCTTTGGTATCAACTCCCGGAGCGGGGAGTACTTTTACTACTTCAGCGCTGGCCGTACCGGTCGAGACACCGATGCCATAGATGACAGTGTGCTGCTCGTTCATTGCTTCCGATCTCCTTTTCGGGACCTCTGCGGGGATACTCGTCGGTCGTGGTGTGCCGTGGTGTTATCCAGGAGCGTTCTAGCTGGGCTTACTCGGCATCAAGGTCGCGCTCGAGCATGGCAGCAAGCTCGTCCAGAGCTGCAGCTGCGGAGTCGTCCTCGCAGCTCAGCGTGACTTCGTCGCCGTGCTTAGCACCGAGGGTCATGACCTCCAGGATCGAGGCGGCATCGGCCTCTTCGTCGTCAAGGGAAATGACAATGTCGTAGTCGTACTCAGCAGCAGCCTGAGTGAACAGGGAAGCTGGGCGAGCGTGCAGGCCTACGGAGGAACCGATGGTAGCGGTACGAGTAATCATGGTTGAATCCTTTCGGGTCGAATATGTGAAATTCTCTGACTCCGGCACAGTGCCTGTACACCCCACCGCTGGTGCGCCGCCCGCTGGTGCTTGCTTAGCATCAACGTCGCGCACGCTCCGGGAAACCCTGGAGGCGGTGGGAGATACAGCCGCTGCCTGCACAATGCGTGCAATATGCAGGGTGAGGTAGGAAACTTCGTCTTCCGTCAGCCCCGACCCCAGACGCAGTTCAATGACTGCGGAGATACGCTGTGCGCAGCGAAACGCCTCTGGGGCGGAGTCACGGATGGCCTGGCCAATAGCGGAGGAGTGGTCTTTCAACTGCTCATGCTTGGCGATCCGGACGAACAGGTAGCGCAGGTGCGTGATGAAGCGCCCCACATTGACAGTCTCTGGCTCCAGCGTGATGCCAAAATCACTTTCAATGATTGTGAGCAGCTGCTGCAGCACGCCCGTCATGGTGTAGGTGAAGCTCAAATCGCCCGTAGAAAAACCAGCATTGACCAGGTGTAACGTAATTGCCACCGCTTCTGAGCGGGGCAATGGCGCTATACGACGGTCATTGAGGGCGCGATTGATATGCGACAAAATCGCCTGCGCCTGCGCGTATTCTTCACTATAAAGTTGGCTGACTTCCGCGAGCAGCGGGTAATCGGCTCGCTGCCCGTTAGCTGCCCTCATGATGGCGAAACCAATGTGATCGGCCAACGCCACAAGGAGGGAAGCGTTCTTCGTCATTGATTCCGGCAGGCCGGCTGCGGTTACCGCATCGGTCACAAGAGTCATGTGAGCCAGCGGAATTTCTGTGAGCATCGTGGCAATTTGGTCCGGATCGCGGCCTTCTGCCGGGACGAAGATTCGGACTACTTTGCTCGAATCAACCGGCTGTCCCGGGCGAGCCTTGAACCCAATTCCGCGGCCGGTGATGATTTTTTCACCGGTCGCGTCCTTGGCCAGGACCACGTTGTTATTGAATACTCTCAGGATTTCCATGTCGGTAACCGTGAACTCCTCCATAAGTTGAGGGATTTCAGGCCGGTATGCCTTCTAGAAATCAATTATGGCTGAACTTCGATGACCATGTCGCCGGCTTGGACAGAGATGCCGGTGACCGGGGAAACCTTGGTTAGCTTCTTGGTATTGGTGATGGTCATCAGTGTCGTGGTTGGGTAACCAGCTTCCTTGACCTTGTCGAAATCGACCTCGGCAAGTACATCGCCGGCCTCGACGTGCTGCTTCTTGGAAACCTGGACATCGAAGCCTTCACCGGCCATCTTGACTGTGTCGATACCGACGTGGACGAGTACCTCTACACCGTCATCGGTCTTAATACCGAAGGCGTGACCGGTCTTTGCCACAGTCATCAACGTGCCCGATACGGGTGCGACCACGGTAGAACTGGTTGGCTTGATACCGACACCGTCACCGAGAGCACCGGAGGCAAAGACCGCGTCGCCGGCCTCGGCAAGGCTGACAACCTCACCGGCAACCGGGGCCTGCACCTGTACAGGCTTGGTATCAACGGCAGTTGCGACACCACCGGCGCCAGCTGCCGCAGCAGCCGGTGCGGCAGCCTCGGCGTTGGCGCCGCTTTCACCTGGAGTCCCAGCGGGAGCGGAAGCGGAGTCACCTGAGGCAGCGCGTGGGGTATCGTCGCGGGGCTCGTCGTCAAGCTCTGCGGCGCGTGCGGCCTCGGCCTCAGCCTTCTCTTCCGGCGTGCGGTAGTCGGTGAGGATGATTGCGAACATGGCGACGAAGAACGCCACTGCAATGGAGATCAAGTAGACCCAGATTGGCTTGAACACGACAGTGGTAATCAGAGAGGTAAAGACGAAGGCGTTGGTGGTCACGCCACCGTACGGGGCGGAGAGGATCGCAATGGTCAGACCACCGGCGAAACAGCCGAGCAGCATACGCGGGTAGATCCTCTTAAAGCGCAGGTGAATACCGTAGAGGGACGGCTCGGAGATACCGCCGAAAAGACCGGCAGCGAGTGCACCCGTTGCAGTCTGGCGCATCTGAGTGTCGTGGTCGCGCATGGAAAGAACCAGCACACCGGCAGTTGCACCGAAGCAGGCGAAGTTCCAGGCGCCCATTGGGCCTTGGATGAAGTCGTAGCCGAGAGTCTGGATATTGACCAGCATCAGCGCATTCAGTGGCCAGTGCAGGCCCAGCGGTACGAGGAACGGGTAGAGCATCGGAATGAGGATTGCGAATACGAATGGTGCGTTCGAGTTCATCCATGCCAGGCCCGAGCCGATGCCGTTACCAAGCCAGATGCCCAGCGGGCCAATAAGGAAAGCGGTCAGCGGAATCATAATCAACATGGAGATAAACGGCACGAAGACCATCTGCACATTCTCCGGGAAGACCTTCTTCAAACCGTGGTAGACCACTGCCAGGATGGCCACCATGATTAGTGGTACGAAGACCTGTCCACCATAATCATTGAGCTGCATTGGCAGACCGAAGATGTTGGCGGTGAAAGCCTCGGTACCGAGTTCCTCGTTGACTGTCCTGACGGTGTCCGAGAAACGATCAGTATCCTGCAGACTCATAAACTCCGGAGTCATCAGGGCAGCCATGATGGCCGCGCCCAGCCATGGATCTACCCGCAGCTTCTTCGCTGCGTTGTAGGCGACCATGATTGGCAGGAAGTAGAAGACGCTGCGCCACATGGCATCGACGAAAACCCAGGTGGCGGACTTATCGTCAGCGCGGAAGTCGACGATATTCAGACCATCGAGAACAGCGGCAATCGCGATGATCAGCGATGCACCCAGCAGCACGCCCAGGATTGGGCGGAACGAATCCGAGAGGTACTCGAAGAAGTTATCCAGCCAGGAATACTTGCCGCGTGCCTTCGAGCGGGCTTCTGCCTTTACGTCTGCATCGGACTTAGTGGCGACCGCGCCCGCCTCCTTCATCTCTGGCAGATGCTTAATTGCCGTGTACATCGACTCGACACCACCGCCACAGATGACCTGGTAGCGGTTGTCGCCCTGGTGAACGACGCCGAGTACGCCCGGCACCTTGTCAATCTTGTCCTCGTTGATCTTGGAGACATCACCGAGTTCAAAACGCAGACGCGTCGCACAGTGCGTCATGCTTGTGATGTTTCCGGGTCCACCGAGGTTTTCAACTATTGCCCTCGCGCTGGAATCTTTTGACGACCCCATCGTGACCTTCCTTCACAGTAAACAGGGCCGTTAAACGCAAAAAGACCCGAGGCACCACAAACTGTGAGCCTCAGGTCTTGCCTCAAAAGAGTAACAACCCTGGGTTGATATCTATTAGTTCTGACTCTACTCCGCTTTACATAGTTTTGACAAGGTAGTAATTCAAGTCCAATTTTCACATTTGGGGATAGCCCGGATTGCCTGTGGACAACCGCATGCAACTTGCTTCGCGCTCAACGCGGAAGTCGTAAGGTGGCAGCTATGAGGATTGGAGTTTTAGGTGTAGGAGCTGTGGGCGGCTGGTTTGGCGGTCGCCTTGTGCAAGCGGGTTATGATGTCGTCTTTCTCGCCCGCGGTGAGACCCTGGCACGTCTTCGTGAGGTGGGGCTCACGCTTATCGACGAGCACGGGGAACGCAGCATTATCCCCGTTAAGGCAGCCGACAACTGGGACGAACTCACTGCCGATGGCATCGGCGTCGATGTTGTGATTGCGGCAACCAAGGCGCTGCCGGGCAACGATCCTTTCCCACAAGTTCCGGCTGGAGCCGCGGTTGTGACCACCCATAACTCGGTGGAAATCCCTTATTTGGCAGCGGGGCGGTTCGGTGAGGACAAGATGTTCCCGGGTGTTATCCGCGGTTTCTTTATCCACACTGGCCCGGCGGAAGTTACCTTCCGCCCAGGACCGATGAGCCTGAACATCGGCACATTCGATGGCTCCACTAATGACCTGGTCGGGGAAGTTATCGAGGCATTGCACACGGCTGGGCTCGGTGGCGAACAGCTCCCGGATATCTGGGTCGATATCTGGGCAAAAGCGATGTTCGTGGCTAACCTCGGTGCACTAGGTGCCCTGGCTGATAGCCCGATTGGTTACTTGCGTTCGGAAATGCGCGACAGCTTGACGCGGATGTTTGAAGAAACTGAAGCAGTTGGTCGAGCCTGCGGTGTCGCGCTGCCAGAGGACATCGTGTCGCGGACCTTGGCCTTTACTGATGCTCAGGGGTACGACAACACCTCGTCGATGCAGCGTGACTACACCGAAGGCCTTGCCAATGAGCTCGATGCTCAGATTGGCGCAATCCGCCGGATGGGGCAGAAGGTGTCAGTGGAAACACCGACACTCGATCTGGTGTATGGCGCTCTGGTTGGGCGTCAACAGAACCACAAGGATTAACAGCTGCGGCGCGCAGTTAAATCAAACCGGAATTGGGGGATTGGAAAGACTGATGAAAATTGGATCGGACTACACGGAAAACAATGGGCTCATCATCGGTGACGATGAATTGGCTCGACCGGCGTGGGCGGCTCACAGCGAGCTGCTGAGAGACTATTACGATACCGAGTGGGGGATGCCGGTGCGTGATGAGCAAGGACTATTCGAACGGCTCAGCCTGGAAGTATTTCAGGCGGGACTGTCGTGGGAGACAGTTCTGAAGAAGCGGCCCGCGTTTCGGGAAGCCTTCGCGAACTTCGACCCCGATGCGGTTGCTGATTTCGATGACGAAGACGTCGAAAGACTGATGAATGATGAACAGATCATTCGGAATCGCAGGAAGATAACCGCAGTAATCAATAACGCCGAGGCGACTATTGCACTGCGTGAGCACGGCGGCTTAGCCGAGCTGATGTGGTCGTTTAAACCGGAGAAGTCTCCGGAGCCACGCTCAATCGAAGAGGTTCCCAGCTTCTCCGAAGAGTCCAAGGCGCTTGCCAAGGCATTAAAGAAAGCCGGTTTTAAGTTCGTAGGCCCCACCACGGTCTTTGCATCAATGGCTGCCGTGGGGATTGTCGATATCAACATTGTTGGCGCACATCGGCGCGGTGCCTCTGGCGTTTTTGACTAGGTGAGTGGGGGAAACTAGGTGAGTGGGGAACGTGACTAGCTAAGGGGGAAAGAAAAAGAGCGTGCCGTCAGGCACGCTCATAATCTACCGGCCAGCGTAGAACTACTTGTTCTCGTAGGAGTCGGAGTAGTTCTGGCCGTCCTCAGAAGTCCACTTCATGGTGTCCTTAGTGAACGGCTGCTCCCAGCCGTTTTCAATCTCGGACTCCGGAGCGGTCGGCAGACCAATCTCGTTTTCCAGTGCACCGTTGGCGACCCAGGTCTCGCGAATCTTACCAATCAGTGGCTGTGCACCATTGGTCTCCGGGGACTCAACGAAGGTGACGTTCTCGTATTCAGCGGCAACTGCGTCGCCGACCTTCTTGGCGGACTTGAACTCGCCAGCTTCAGTACCGTACGGGGAGGTGAAGGAAGAAGCTGCCTCGGTGATGGACTCAGGCAGGTCAGCTTCTGCCACATCCTCGCCAGCAGCGTCGCCCAGACCCAGACCGTTCATAGCCTCGTTAGCCTTGTCCTTAGCACCGTCAGCAGCGTCGCCAGCCTTATCCTTGGCGCCATCAGCAGCGTCGCCGGCCTTATCCTTGGCGCCGTCAGCAGCGTCGCCAGCCTTATCAGTGGCGTCGGTTGCTACCTGGCCAGCCTGATCCTTGGAGTTGTTAGCAGCATCCTGTGCATCATCGGAAGAACATGCAGCCAGGCCGCCGAGAAGAGCGGCGGAGCCGACGATTGCGGTAGCGATACGGGTCATCTTCTTGTTCTGCATTTCAAACCACTTTCTTGAGAGCTAACTAAGTTACCTATTCAATTATCGGCATCTTCCACTATTTGCCCGAATTAAATTCAAAGAGAAAATGACAATTCTTTTGAATATCAGGCATCGGAAGAGGGCGTGGCTTCAAAGCCGTACAGAAACAACATTAGGTAATTCTGAGACTTGCGCAAGTCAAATGACGTGAATCTGTGCACTTTGTGCACTATTTGTTACTGATTTTGCGTGACTGCGAAATTGGAATAGTGCTGGTGAGGACGTTCTGGGTAACGGATAGGTATCAATCTTATTAAGCTTGACATTTATTGCTTATTTTCTTTCCCTGCGGGATTGGAGCCGCGGGCCTCGTCGTCAAGCGTGTACTCACCATCTGGTAGGACGAACCAGGCCAAGAGGTAAAGAGCGAGGAATCCAGCGCCAATCTTCCAGCCAAGCATCGATCCAACGCAGGGAAGGATGATGTAGACCATTCGTGTGAAAGTGATATCCCAACCTTGGCTTTCCGCAATTCCTGCGAGGACGCCACCGAGGAGGCGGTCATTACGCGAGCGGTAAATTTTCTTGGTGGATTTTTCGGGAGCGGCATCGCTCATTAGATAAATACTCCAAGGTATGGATATTTAGGTATTTCCGGTTGATTGCGCTTATACGTAAGTTTCCTTCGGCATGATAATCCATGCTGCAATGTAGAGAAGAAACTGCGGGCCCGGCATCAGGAAAGACGCGACAAATATAACGCGCAGCAAAGTCGCATCCCAGTTGAAGTACTCAGCGAACCCACCGAGCACACCGGCAACCATTTTGTTATTAGTGGAACGGGTCAGTGACTTGTTGTTCATACCTATCAAGGGTAGCCCTGATCCGTTTAGTTCGCAGTGGTGCTAGCTCTACTAAATGTGCCGACTAAAACAGCATGCCCCAGCTAAAAACACCGCTACCCCAACACGGTTAGGTGGGGTAGCGGTGTGGGCGTCGTCAAGCGAGTTTAACGGGCGTGTACTAGCAGTCGTAGTAGAGCTCGAACTCCTGCGTTGTCGGGCGCAGACGTGCCGGCATAATCTCCTGCTCGAACTTGTAGCGGATGTGCGCGTCGATGAGGTCCTTTGTGAAGACGTCACCGGCGAGCAGGAACTCGTGGTCCTCCTCCAGTGCCTTCAGCGCACCCTCCAGCGAATGCGGGACGGTGGGAACATCCTTGAGTTCCTCTGGCGGCAGCTCGTAGAGGTCCTTGTCAATCGGCTTGCCCGGCTCGATGCGGTTCTTGATGCCATCGAGACCAGCCATCATTGCGGCGGTGAAAGCCAAGTACGGGTTGCCCGATGGATCCGGAGCACGGAACTCGATGCGCTTAGCCTTCGGGTTTGCACCGGTAATCGGGATGCGGATGGCAGCCGAGCGGTTCTCCTGGCTGTAGACCAAGTTAACGGGAGCCTCGAATCCCGGAACCAGACGGTGGTAACTGTTCATTGTCGGGTTGGTGAACGCCAAGACTGCACCGGCGTGCTTCAAGATGCCGCCAATGTAGTAGCGCGCCATGTCCGACAGGCCACCGTAGCCATTTTCATCGTGGAACAGTGGCTTACCATCCTTCCACAGCGACTGGTGGATGTGCATGCCAGAGCCGCCATCGCCAGCCAACGGCTTCGGCATGAAGGTAGCGGACTTCTGGTTGAACTTGGCGGTGTTCTTCACCACGTACTTGAAAGTCTGCATGTCATCGGCGGCGTGCAGCAGAGTATTGAAACGGTAGTTAATCTCCTGCTGGCCACCCGATCCCATCTCGTGGTGAGAGCGCTCAACATGGAAGCCAACATCCTGCAGGTGCTCACCGATTTCGTCACGAAGATCCTGCATATGGTCATACGGAGCAGTAGGGAAGTAGCCACCCTTGGTACGTACCTTGTGGCCGAGGTTGCGCGATCCGTCCGGGTTTACCTTCACACCGGAGTTCCACCAGCCCTCAACCGAGTCCACCTCGTGGAATGACTTGTTCGAAGTGGAGTCGTATCGGACGGAGTCGAAGATGTAGAACTCTGCCTCAGCGCCGAAATTACAGGTATCGGCGAAGCCCAGCTCGTTCAGGTAGTTCTCGGCCTTACGGGCAATATTGCGCGGGTCGCGGCTAAACGGCTCGCGGGTGTGCGGGTCATGGACGAAGAACTTCATGTTCAGCGTCTTCGACTTGCGGAACGGGTCGATGAAAGCCGTGTCCAGGTCGGGCAGCAGCATCATGTCGGAGTTATCCACCGAGGTGTAACCCGCAATGGACGATCCGTCGAAGGCGAGGCCCTCATAGGCTGAGTCCTCATCAAACTCGGATACCGGAACGGTCAGGTGCTGTTCGATGCCGGGAACGTCGGTGAACTGGACGTCTACCCAGCGAATGGCATTGTCCCGGATGTATCGTTGGATTCCTTCCGGAGTTGTCTGGTCACTGCTGGGTTTGAACTTACCCATTGGTAAAACTCGCCTACTTCGCGTCTAGCTTGTTGAGCTTACTAATCGTGTTGTCGAACTTACTGGTCACTATTACTTCAACAGCGGAACATCCCACAGGTTCAGCTTGGTGCCGATGCCCTTTGCCAGGGCGTTGTCATAGACATCGGTGGCCCAGGCGACGTCCTCGACTGGCATGCCTCCGATGGAGTAGCAGAAGATTTCCTCGTCGTTCTGGCGACCCGGGGCCTTACCGGAAGCGATATCGCCAATGTTGACAAGCTTCTCGGCGGGAAGAGTGCCCTCTTCCTTCATGTCCCACCAGCGGTTACCCGGAATACCGAGCAAGCGCTCATAGGTCACGTCTGGGCCATTCTCGTTGAACCACTCTTCGTACAGGCCGGTGTAGTCAACGACGAGGTTGCAGTCGTCGGAACGCACGAAATCGTCGTCGAGGCGTGCAGCAGCCGGCATGAGCAGCAGCGCGCCGGGCTTCAGGTACTCCTTCTTGAAGTACGGGAAACCGGACGGGCCATCGGAGGAAGTCGATGTGCCGGCGATGAGGATGTCGGAGTCGCGGATGGCCTCTTCTTCGGTCTCGACGATGCGGACCTCTTCAAGCTGTGGGAACTCGTTCTTAATCCAATCGACAGCCTTCTGGGTCGAAGCCTGGGAGCGGCCCTTGACCTTAACCTTCTTGATGCTCGGGCGCTGCGACATGGCAGAGCCGAGAATGGTGCGGCTCATAACACCCGGGCCAATGATGCCAACGACCTCGGCATCTTCGACTGCGAGGTGCTTGACGCCGACACCCGGAACAGCGCCGGTGCGGTAGGCCGACAGGAGGTTTGCCGACATGACAGCCTTCGGTGCACCCGTAATCGCATCGTTGAGAATGAACAGGTGGATCGAACGTGGCAGGTCGTTCTGGCGGTTATCGGCATTGGAGCCGTACCACTTCACGCCTGCGCCATTGAAGCGACCACCGAGGTAAGCGGGCATTGCCATGAAACGACGGTCAGGGCCATTTGCCGGCATACCTTCATGGATTGGGTTATCCGGGAAGTTGATCTGGGCACCGTGGGAGTTAGCGGAAGCGCCGGCCATGCGGTAGTCGCCGTCAGCCAGCAGAATCAGGGTTTCTTCCATGGTCTCAACGCACTTGGCGAAATCCGTGACACCAGCTTCAACCATGTCAGGTTCGCTGAGGTAGAGAAAATCAATGCGAGTTGAGTTTTCTGGGTTGGCAGCGTTGTCGTTAGTCAAGAATGCTCAAATCCTTCTTAATGTTCATCGGCCACCGTATGTGGCGGCTGTGCTTAAGAAATTCCAGATGCATGCTCTCCAGAATCAATCAAAATACCTCGGCGTGGGCTCTCGAGTCGCCTTTTCCGGGGGTATGTCGAACCACCATACGGAAAAACCACAGCGTAGGGGCGTTTATGTAGTCTTCAGCGCACCATTTCCGCTTTACGACGGTCACAGCGACAGAGCCCAATTTCCGTCAATAAGTCGCCCGTAATAACTACTTCGACATGCACAATTGATACTTTTTGAGAACGACTACCGATGAGTGAATTATCCTCCCACGCATCAATGTTTATGAACTTTGTCACATGTCATTAAGCTGCGACACATTTCTGGTTCAACGGGCGTGATTGCCAGGCCTCCTACCTTCGCAGCATGCCCCATCCGCTCTTGGCGGCTTCCCCCGCATCCGCCCCCGCCCCCGCATC
>NZ_JANIKI010000014.1:0-47647 GCF_024580435.1 Corynebacterium sp. 5QC2CO
CCGCCCCAGTCACCTTCTCTCCCCCCCCCTGCGTATTACGGCACCGGCCGAGCGCTTACTACTGCCTGGTCGCATACGGGCCGTACCGGCGCAATAGTCCTTCCTCTGAACTGGCACCCCACACTGACTTGAGTGCCGTCCATCACTTTGTGATGCCAGAGCACTATCGAATTACCTGACGGCAGCCGCTCCTCTACGACTACGACATCGGTGCCCAGTACTTGTCTGCGTTCCGGCGCGGACTTTGTCTCATCCCCGGCAACGGAGCTACTCAAAGCGGCGGCTAGATGTTCAAGCGCCATGTCCTGCGAAAGCGGGCTAGCGAACACCAAAACCCGCATATCTCCACCATCCACCGCAATCAGACGATCTAACGGACTTGCCGAGTCAAGCTCCCACCCGCCGGGAAATCGAGCTTCCACGCCCGCATTGGTCAGTTTGACTACGGGAGCAGAATCGGGAACCGGTTTCGATGTAGACGGAGGCGTAGTTACAGGAGGTGTAGTTACAGGAGGCGCCTGTGCGTGCGACGTCTCACGCTGCTTCTGTCTTCCCTCGTTCTCGCTGACTATGCCACCACTAATCAGCCATGCAGCAATCCCCACAATCAGAACCACCACCGTCAACAAACCGACGGCAGCTACTGACACAACTGTGCTTTGCTTCGACGCTGCGTTCGCTTCTGCCCTGGCCGCAGGACGCCGCCCCGCGATTTCCTCCGATTGCGCCACTTCACCGGCCTCAGCGTCGCCGATGCTTTTCAACCAAGCCGGATTTACGCACTCCCCGAGCCGCGAGGCTGGGCAGTCGAAGACTAAAAATCCACGGTCGCGCAGACGATCGACTAGTAGCGCTCGCCGCGGGTTCGCTAGCCCAGGTGGAACTTCGCCGACGATAAACTCAATATCCTCCTGCCAGCGGGGCGGATACTCGGTGATACCGCGCCCACCACTAACTTCCACATCATCGGGTATCTCCTGGGGTGCATCCGGATACATGGTCAGCTGATAAGCCAGTGCAATGACTGTTTCCACCAACGGTGCGCTGTCGTTCGCTCCGACCAAATGTGTCATCCGACTGGCAATGTGGCCCCCGCTCAGACGAGTGACACAGACACGCGTTTCCTCTACTTCCACCAACACGCTATGAGACACAGTTGACTCATCGAGTTCCACAACGGCGTCGGCAAGCGTCAGGATGTACGGATTGAGCTCAGCAGCCAGTAGCGCGGAGGCCAGCCGGCACTGTCGCACAGCACCCCAATAGCTGGGCACAATGACTGTTTGCATGCTCTCGAGAAGCGGTCTAGGGCCATGCACCGCCAGCTCTGCGGTGTCTGCAGGTGCCGCGAGTCCCCACAGGTGCCAGGTGCCGTGGCGCAGCGTCGGGGTCTGGGTGGTGGAAGGAGATTCGACTCGAATCATCAACTGTCCTCCTGCTCACCAGCGGCATCCAACCACCCCAACTGCACAACCTGCGGACTCTGGCCGTGCGCCACCCAATAGCCACGACCCGGCGGCTGTTCGCAGGGTTTTACGCCGAGGATGGGGCCGTCATCGCGTGTGCCGTCCATGACAAAGACGCTGGCACCCTGATCCTTAACCGCACCCATGACCGGGTCGTGGAGGGAACGCAACGCCCCACTGATTCGACGGGCGAAAAAGATATTGAGCCCAATGTCGGCGGCGTGAGCAATGACTTCTGCCAGCGGCTGCAAGGGGTTACCCCGCGAGCCGGCCACGAGGTCATAGTCGTCCACGATGACATTGATGGTTGGACCACTCCACCAATTTCGGGCCTTCAACTGCGCTGGGGTGATATCCGGTTGCGGGAGACGGGCCTTCAGTACCTCTGCCAGCTCTGCCAGCATGGGTGTCGCCACCGCAGCCGAGCCCGCATAACCGGCCAGCCGCTCTTGGGGCACGGCCTCCATTAGCCCACGGCGGTAGTCAATCACGACGAATTTCGAGTCCGACTGGGAGTACCGCAACTGGTGAACGATGCCCCTCAACGCGGCGGTTCTGCCACTGCCCGCCGAACCGAATATCAGTAGGTGGCGATCCTTTTCTGGGTGGAATATCACCGCGCCCAGACCAGCTTCTTCGAGACCCACTGCAATCGCACCTCTCGTCGCAGCAGCTGGTCGTGGCAAACGCGCAATATCAATCCGCCGCGGCAACAACTGGAGCTTTGGTGCCTGCTCACCGTGCGGTGCCGTTTCTGCAATCCGCTTGGTCTCCGCAGCACCGGTGAGAGATACCAACATCGCAAACCCGCCCGGCGCGACCCCACGTCCTGGGCTCTCCGGCACCAACTCCGCCGCCTTACGATCAATCATTGAATCCATCGACTCCGCCTGCCGCAGCTCAATCCGAGTACCAATCAGATCGCGAACGGCAGGCCTCATGTCCGTCCAGCGATAGGCCGTGAGCAGGACATGAATTCCCACCGCCAGTCCATCTGCAACCAGCGCCTGCACATCGTCACTCAGTGCCGGAAACTCCGTTTTGAACGCGCCCCAGCCGTCAATGACCAACACCGAGTCCGGCTGACCTGCCGCCCGTGCTGCTTCCGGCGAGAGCCATCCATTAGTGCGAAAGAGCTGCTCCCGACGACTTACCTCACGACGCAAAAAACCAATCGTACGGCGAATAAGCTCCTCGTCTCCACGGTGCGCAACTGACGCGACATGCGGCAACTCAGCCAGGTCGCTCAGGCCACCCGCACCACAGTCGACGATATAAAAATGCAGGTCACGGGCGCTGATGCCGTCGGCAAGCGCGAGGACCGCGGTGCGTGCGGCAGTGGTCTTTCCCGACCGCGGCGCTCCGACGATTGCCACGTGCCCGCCGGTCGTGCGCAGGTCAATACGCAGTGGGTCCTGACGCTGAAACAGCGGCTTGTCCACCAGCCCAATCACACCGGTCAATCGCTGTCGCGGCAGCTGCTCGTCGGGCTGAAGCTCGATGGCCTCCGGTAGTGGCGGCAGCCACACCCGATGCGCACGTGTCGGTACGTGCGACACCGCTGCCACCACGGCACTGAGCACCGTCTGCTCCGATGTCTGCACAGGCGGATCCACCATTCCACCATCGCTTGACGACGCACCGAAAGCCTCCCGCGTCCAATTTTCAGCGGTAAATTCAGCGACAGCTGCGACCTGACTCTGCAGCCCCTGCTCTGCCCCAGCCGTCGCACCGTCAACAGGCTGCGGACGGACCACCGGTCCGGAAACATACGCCGACCGAAACCGCACCGGCTCGGCGGCAGCAGATTTGATATATCCGATGCCCGGGATGGCCGGCAGATGATAGGCGTCCGGAACACCCAGCACGCTGCGGGACTCCGCGACGGAAAAGGTCTTCAACCCAATGCGATAGGAAAGATGGCTTTCCAGCCCGCGCAAGCGGCCTTCCTCCAGACGCTGACTGGCCAGCAGCAAATGCATGTGCAAACTGCGCCCCAACCGACCAATTGCAACGAAAAGCTCAGCAAACTCCGGGCGTGCGGAGAGCAGCTCTGAAAACTCATCCACCACAATCAGCAACGCGGGCATGGGTGGCGCATCTATCTGCCCAGCGCGCCGGGCTTGCTCATAATCGCTGACACCGGCGAAATTCCCCGCAGCGCGCAGCTGCTCTTGGCGCCGCGTCATCTCACCGCGCAGTGCGTCTTCCATGCGGTTGACCAGGATAAGCTCCTGCTCCAAGTTGGTAATCACCGCCGAGACATGAGGCAATTGATCCAGTCCCAGAAACGTCGCCCCGCCTTTGAAGTCCACCAGCACAAAGTTCAACTGATCCGGGCTGTGCGTGGCTGCGAGCCCTACCACGGTCGTTCGGAGGAATTCCGACTTACCCGATCCTGTGGCACCAACGCACAGACCGTGTGGCCCCATGCCGCCCTCGGCACTCTCCTTAAAATCCAGATAGACCGGCGTGCCGCCGTCATCGGCCCCTACAGGAATTCGCAGACGAGCACTGCCATAGCGCGGTCGGTAGCGCAGAGTTGTCGGAGGCGGGTACAGCCCGAGCTCCTCCATCACCGGATCTTCCGAGGTCTTAACAGAATCATCTGCGCTTGTTGGCACTTCAAAACGCGCCAAGCTCCGACCAAGCACCTCCGCTTCTGCTGGACTCAGCTGATCAGGTACGCCAATCTCCTCCCGTCCGGACGCGGTTTCCGCATGCACAGCAGTAGTGGAAACAACCAGCGCGATGCCATGGTGAACCGCTGCCTCCCACAACGTTGACTGCGCTTCCACGACGGTCAGCAGAACTACCGAGGTCTCCGACCCCGCCGCGTCAAAAATCGGTGTCAGTTCAGTGACATCGTGCTGTCCGTTCGGATCCGCCAGCACAATCAGCACTGCAGCTGGCAGTGTCTCGATAGCTGTGAGCAGCTCAGTCAGCTGCGCACACGTCGCCGCCCGCAACCGCGCTGGGCCACAGGCATCAGTAACTGCGGGGTGTCCGTGGTGTGGCGTCCATTTCAGCCATTCCCACTCATCTCCCACAACTGCAATCAGGCAATCCTCCGGATGATGAAGCGCAGCAGCTTGGGCGACCATCGCTCGAGCCAGCCCTTGCGCCGCGGTATCTCCAGTGAGCGCGATGATCTCAAAGGCCGACACATCTATGGCAAAGGGCACTCCCTCAACCTGACGAGCCGATCGAATAACTTCCCGCAGTGCTACGGCTGAAACCGGATCCAGTTTCTCGGGCGCCGGAATTGCCGGCGGTGTTACAGGCGTTGCGGGCTGCTGCGTTGCCACCCCGATGCGCAGCTGCAAGAAATCCGGGTCCCCCTTTCGGCGTTCGCACGCCCGCCCCATCGCCCCCAGCTGCCACAGAGTTCCAGGCCGAGGGTGGATAAACTGCGTCGATTCACGCTGCATCCTCGCTGCTTTCGCCACCGCCCGGCGAATACTGGACAAATGCCTCTGATAGTCCTTCCGCGCCGGTGCCATGTCCTTATTTCCCGCCCCGCCCGACACCATCATGCCCACAGTGGAAAACACCATCATCAGCGGAAACATAAACGACATCGGGTTACGTCCCATCCCAGAGACAAACATCAACACCACCATGCCGACCACCGCCACGACCATGATTAACGGCATGAGTGCACGCATCAGCGGCACCGGCTGTGGCTCCGGCGCTTCCGGTGGCGCATCCGGCGCGATTGTGCCTGTCATAGGCTGCGGCCCCGCTTTTCGGGTAGCCGAAATCTCCGCCTGTGCACTAGTCACAAAAATCCCCCCGCTATGTGTCGCCCCTTGTGTTCACTCGACGGCCAATCCCCCTGACCGATCGGTGTACACATAGCTTAAAACACACTCCGGATTCTCGCAGCGCATGACCGAAACTGATAGCGGGGGCACGCGCAGTTACTACTCCGAGTAGCGCTCTAGCGAGTTGTACGACACTCTAGAGGGACTAAAGCATGCAGAATTCATGGGGGAAATACATGCTGGGGGAACTCATTCGCGTGCGCATTGATGCCGCACACATGCCTGAAGACACCAACCGAGCACACGCAGACCTTGCGTTACCGACCAACGTCGCAATCGCCGCACTTGTACCGGATATCCTGCAAATTTTCGATATCGATATTGCGGACTTTCCGCTGGCACAGTGGCAGTTACGGACCGCCGCTGGCACGATATTGCTTGCCGACGACACCCTGAACGATGCCGGTATTGCGCCAGGCGAACGCCTCGTTGTTATCAACGACCCAGGTCCCGTGCCCAAACCTCGACTCTTTGATGCCGCCGATGCTATTACCGACACCACCTATACCGACGGTATCGGTACAGCTGATTTGGTTGTTGGCTGTACCGCCGCCCTCGTGGCCACGGCTTCAATCGCAGCTGCCTCACTGAGCTTGAGCAGTACCGATTCCACACTGGCCGCGGCAATCAGCTTCATCGCGCTGCTGGCAGTAGCCGGTGGACTGCGCCTGGCTCTGTTGCGTAGCGCAAAACCGGCGATTGTCATGTCCCTGGAGCTGCAAGTGCTCATTCTGGGCACCGCTTCGGGACTCTGCTTCGTTGGCCTCGACCTACACCGCATACTCACCGACTGGCCGCCGACTGCTGCGATTAGCGTCGCGCTTGCCGTCATCGGTTTGGTATTTCTCATTCCCAACAGCGACGACGGCGGCAACCGCATCACTGCTACCCTGGGCGCCGCCAGTCTTAGTGCTGCAGTTACCTGCAGTCTTTACGCTGCGACTGTCACACTTTTCCACAACCCGGTTCAATCAGGAGCAATCACCGCTGCTTGCGCAGTCATCCTGATACTGCTGGCACCTTCCATCGCTATCAAAGCTGCCGGTATTCGCGTACCCAAAGTCCCCGCCGCCGGAGAGAGCTTCGATGACAGCGAAACTCCCGAAATATCCCACAACGCACCTAAGCGAGCGGGTTGGCTTCTCGACGGCATCCTCTGCAGTGGCACCGGAAGTCTCAGCATCTCCACATTGGTGGTACTTTTCTCCGGAGGCCATGCGAACAGGTGGTGGCCTCTGGGTATGGCTGCTGCTGTCATCGTCTTTTGTGCAATCCACTCCCGTGGCCAAGCCCGGAAAGTAGCTTCCACCTGCACTGCTTTAGCTGGTCTTGCCGTCATTGTGGCTGTCGCCTTTCAACAGTGGTTCGAGGGCAATTGGCCAATCTCCGCTGGCCTTATCGCCCCAATGCTTGCAGCCACAGCCTTAGCCGCATTTCCAGCGTCACGCATCTCACCTACGACGCGCCGCATAGCTGAGCTAACCGAGGCCTGCAGCATCGCCGTCATTCTGCCCATTGCGGCTATCATCGCCGAATTCCCTGAGTTCGTAAGTGGGTTCTTCCAGTGAAAAACCCACTTTTCATGAATTCCATAAAAACTCGTATCACCGCCACAACCGCACTTTCCACCGTGCTTATCTCCACGTTGACGGCGGCCACCTCAGTAGCACCACCGGGCATCGCGCCGGTAGCGGCTGCCCAAAACAGCCAGGACTGCGTGGCCACGATGCTGTCGTCGGAAAGCGCACTGCATGAACCGACAGTGATCGAAAAAGCTCTTCGGTTTCGCCAAGCATGGCAGCTAACGACGGGTGCGGGGATTACGGTGGCGGTAATAGATACCGGGGTCTCACCCAATGAGCGTCTTGGCGAGGTTCTCGACGGTGGCGATTTTGTCGACGGTGACAGTGGGTTCGTAGACTGCGACGGTCACGGAACTCTAGTGGCCGGCATTATTGCAGGCCGCCCCGGCGCCGATGGTTTCGCGGGACTGGCTCCCGACGCGCACGTGTTGTCGATAAGACAAACGTCCGATGGCGAAGGCAATTTGGAGTCGCTGGCACAAGCTATCGACAAGGCCGTCGCGGAGGGCGCGAGAGTCATCAATATCTCGCTCACATCGTGTGCCCCGGCAGGTGTAATGCCCCAAGGTGCAACGGAGGTTGCCGAGAGCGTCGCACGCGCGGAAGCCTCAGGCGCAGTAGTGGTCGCAGCGGCGGGCAATAAGGGCGATAGCTGTCAGGACGGATCTGTAGCGTGGCCCGCAGTCCTGCCGGAGGTGATTGCAGTATCAGCAGTACAGTTCGACGATGCTGGCCAAGCACAACCCGCGGAGTATGCGATTACGGGACAATGGGTCAATGTCTCCGCTCCCGGCGGCCCCGTACTCGGCCCCGACCCGCGCACCCCTACCGGTCTCATAGACCGCCACGTGTTCGGGTCCGGGGATAGCACCCGAGCTCAACAGATTGCCGGCACTAGCTTTGCCACACCGACCGTGTCGGGCACAGCTGCCCTGCTGCTGGCACGAAACCCAGAGCTTTCCCCAGCGCAGGTTCGCGACATCATCCTTAATTCCGCGAGCCCAATTAGTTCCGGCCTCGGCCTTGGTCGCGGCATCATTGCACCTTATGACGCTCTGATTTGGACCACTGTGGACACCGCCGCGCAGCAGGACGCCAATCCCGCTGCCGCACCAGCCCCGCCGGATCTGCTTTCTTCACAGGAGCGCAATGCACCGCTCCGGGCAACTGGATTGCTCCTGGTATCCGCGCTGGGCCTAGGTGCCTGGTTGCTCTTGCGTCCCAGACAGCGGCCCTAGCGCCGCCTGCTTACTCAGCTCAGGGCCTCCGCGCAACGCGGCCAGCACTTCCCAGTGCACTGGTCGCGTGCCACCGCTGTCGGCGTTGGTTGATGCATTAAACCCGAGGGCAGCCAACGTCGTGCGATCGTGCACAGCAAAGCGCATCCCCTCTGGGGAAATGACGTGTACAGCCCCATTTACGCTTACTGCAATCGAGCTGCGCTCACGGCTGCGGCCATCCACAAAACCATCGACGGCCACACCCGACCCGTCGGCATGCGGGTAATCCACGTGCCGCCCCTCCGGAGCATGCTGCGACCACTGCACGAGAGCTTGCGGCCGTCCTGCTATCCGGCCGGCACACAGCCAGCCATCAGCATCGGCAAACGTCAATGGCTTTTCAGGTAGGCCCGCGACTGCTGGCGCATTCGCTACGGGAACTGCCGCCAGCTGCCCCTCACTGGCCTGCAGAACTGGGCTATGCGCAGCTAATAGCTCTCCTAGCACCGGGGAGAGAATCGCGGCACCGTCGTCAAGCACGATGACGCGCCGCTGCCCGACCTCAACCACGTTGCCGACTGTGTCGAATGGGGCGGCGAAGTGTGTGGGTGCGCCACGGTTCGGAATTGCTGGCACGGCCAGAATCGGAACCTCCGGAATCGTTCTGAGCAACGCAGGGCTGACCGGCCGGACTGCAGCGCGCTCCAACCCCAGCGCTCGCGAAACAGCGGCGTGCTCCGGGTGGTTGATATCCAACCGCGAGCGGTAGCCCTGCGTAATCAGCCAGAGATTTTCGCCATCGGCAACAACAGCACTGTCCGAGTGGGTCCGGGTAAGCTGCTGCGGTTCCCCGCGTACTTCTTCGAGATGCGCAAGTGACTCTGCAACAATCCGCGGTTGGCCTAGGTCTTGAACCGTCCGCTCGCACAAAGACAGCGCCAACTCCGGCGCACCCGCGCTGCCCTTCTTGGCCACTCCCGAGCTCCCCGAGCTCCCCGAGCCTGCCGGCGCGGCCGGAACTGCTGGTGCGCCCTCAATCCCGACAGCAAAACTGATGTCCTCTTTGTCCAACTCACTACTGCGCACCCGTTTCGGCTCCGCAGGATTGCCCAAAATTAACCGCGCCGACGCCAGGTTCGCGACTGGATGCAATCGACCATTGACACGTACATGCAGGCCCTCCGACCCCGACACAACGATCAGCTGCTCATTGGAGCTAGAACCGCCCTGCGGCCGCACCAACGACAGCACCGCGGTTCCGGCGGCCAGTAAAACCACCAGCGCACACCCGATAAACAGTGCTCGCGTTCGCGTGCGCAGAGGGTCGTGCAGCATTCGCGAATCCGCACGCACAAGTGCATGCTCAATCCGACGAATCAAGAACCGATGGCCGCTGACCTGGCTAGGCGTAGTCGGCGTACGTGGCATGAGTTTCCCCCAAAACTATTCCCCCAAATAATCTCTACTCTGCAGAGTAAGCCAGGCCGCGCTACTGTGCGACCAGGGGACTTTTTAATGGGGAACATATTGGGGGGATTTTCACATGCCATTGTCATTGTGGCTGCTCATTACAGCAATCATCATCACCGTCGGCGCGCATGTCCCTGTGCTCGGCCGCAGCCTTCGCGACCGCCTGCGGCGCACCGAGCACGGAAAGCTCATCGGACTTCGCCTCACTCCGGGTCTGCGCAGGCAGCTGAGCGCTGCGGATATCGTCTCGCTTGCCGACGACAGCCCAGTGACCTTAGATGCCTTGTGCTTTTATCACATTGCGCCGGAAATCCGCGGAGAGCATGCGCACCGCTACTTCCGAGCGGCCGAGCGCTCCGGCACAACCCCTGAGCCCTGGACACATCTGGTGGCGACTCTCCCTGTGGAAGCCTCCGGTGACAAAGCCCTACGCTTCCTCATCCACAGGCTGGGAACCCTTGGGATTCGCGCACGGCGATTGACGGCACCGGAGTGTGCTCTGACTGCGAGCTCTGCGGAGGTAGTGCAGCTGCGCCGCACTGGACGCTCTCATCATGTGGCGGCGTTGGGGCGCAAACCGCACCTGTGGTTAAGCCGCCAACGTGACATCGCTGTCACGAATGGCCCGGCGCAGGTCATAGGGGCTGGGAGCAGTGGACAAACCATCACAATGTGTCCCGCGAGCCTACCCCGATTGGAGGTCGACTGCGGCAATCAGGACATTTGCGAGTTGCTCATCGGAATGCTCTCGCTCGGCTATCGAGTAGGAATTCGCACGTCCCGTCCACATTTCTTTACTGTGGCTCTTGATCTGGGCGCAGTACTTCTCGCGCGAGCTGGAGACGACACCGTCGATGTGGTTGTTGTTGAAGAGTTCGAGCCCGACCTGCGTACTGGAATCGCGAGAATCATCGAGGTCAGTCGTACAGGTTCGCCCACGGCAGCAGCAGCGGAAATGCCAGCTTCGTGCCCTCGACTGGCGATGGGCGAATTCACATGGACGCTATCTACCGCCCGCACTACCGATGAATTGCAGCCACTAGCTATGCGGGCAACTAGCGGTTCAGTCCCGGAATCAACGCACCCAAATCTGGCAGATCGCCCGGTGCCGGGGAGCCGTCAGGCTCACCCTGCTGCGCCGGGTCATTCGGAGCGCCATTTTCTTGGCCACCCGGCTGACCGCCTGCTGCAGGAGGCACATCCTCCTTCGGCATCTGTGCACCAGTGACATTGCCATTGTCGATAGTGGCAGCGCCCGCTGGTCCCGAGCACTCCAGAGTCGACGGGCCATAGGCCGCGCAGTTGTAACCGAATGCGCTCAACTGAGAATTCGCTGGCAGCGTCTTCATCTCACCCGCCGGCGGAAACGTAAGGACCTCGTAAGTAACTCCCCCCGGGTTCCAGGACACAGCGTTGGCGGGAACCTTGTTTCCCGTGCCGTCATCGACCATCGGAGGATTGGCAAGATTCACCTGGCAGGCCAAGTAGGCGTCACCGCTCAGATCGTTGAGGAAGCAACGTGTCGTGCCATCCTCCAACTGAAAGAGTCGAGTATTTGGGCCGTCCGCCGGGGTGTAATCCGCATCATTGACCTGGGTGATTGCAGGAGTTTCCGTCGGCGTCTCTGATTCTGTCGGTGTCGTCGACTCCTCAGTCGATTTCGGCGGAGTCGAGGATTCGGTCTTTGCGGAAGAACTGATGGAGCGTTTCGAGACTTCCGGCTTAGCCGGCTCGTCGTCTCCACATCCGGCCAGCGCGAAAGTCATCATCACACCGGCTGCGATCGTTGCCATAAATTTATTCATCCGCATGGTGTCCTAACCTACCCGACCATCGCTCCATCCCCTAGTAGCCGAGGGAGGAATTACTTCCGGAGAACTAGCTCGCATCTCGTCGATGCGTGATGGCGTAATCACATTATTGAAGGCGAAGATAGTTACTTCCCTATCTCGATAAACAGGGGTTACCCCTGGAGCTACCCAGAGCCCTTCACCAGGAAACTCTAAATCCTCCTTGGAATCCCAAATACCCGGGGGTGACAAATAGATGAATCCCACGTTCAGCTTTCGAGCTGAGCGATCGACATCGTTCACCCCATCCGGCCGATCGGGGTCTGGAAAACCGAGGTAATCAGCGTGCCAATACAGCATTGAGGTGGCAGTCCACTTGTTCGCCACTGGCCAGTCGTAGTGCGGGAACACCACCGGCAAGTCATTGCGAGCGTACATCCAGCTGGACCCCTCCGGCGGATTGGTAAACGTGCGGTACTTATGTGCCTCCGGCTGCTCGGCCAACCAATCAAATGCCTTCAAGTCAGCATTGGAAATGATTTGCCATTCTCGAGGGCTCTTGTAGGCGAAATCCGCAGCGCTAGCATTAGACGCCACTCCATAAACCACAATTACAGCAGAGCTCACCGTCGCTAAGCTCAACCCCAGAACCCGCCCCGTCGACGGCACCTTTGACTCACTAATTCGAGCCGCCCACGCGCAGCCCCACGCCACCGCGATGCCCGCAAACGCGGAATACAGGTACGCGGTGACCATCACCAGCCGGTGAGGCGTCGAATAGTGAAGATCCGTGTACAGCGCGAGAATATCGCCCGGCACGCCACCAAAATGATTGAGCGCGTGGGTCGTCATCAACACCGAAACAAACCAGGTCGGTACTACCCACACCCGTCGGCGCGAAGTATCCGCGAAAACCAAAACCGCCATCCCGATGAAACCAAGGATGATAATTGGCCAGAACGGCCGGAATTCCTCAGTGTGGCGAGTCAGCATTGTGGCGCCTCGATACCACGCATCGAAACGATCGAGGTCGTCTACTTCAGCGCTAACCGCGCGCACATCCTCGGTCTGAGAAGTTCCCGTAAGCCACTGCGGCAGGAGAACTGCCACTGCTGGCACAAAGGCGGCTGCAATCACCGCGACGTCGTAAAGCTTGGCGCGGACCGCACCCAGTTCAGGATGCGCGGGACGCGGCAGGCGGTAGCACAACCACCAAATTGCACCGAGCATAACGACTGTAGGCACCGATGCCGGATGGAGCTCTCCGATACCAATTATCGCAAGCGCGGCGCTCAAGATGCGCTGAGGTGCGTGCGGGAGCGACGTAACAAAGGCAAAAACGGTAATCGCTAGCGCAATCGAGACCTGGTACGGCCAGGCCCCCACGAAGACCCCGACGGGCATCAATACCGGAAGCGCTGCGGAAACAAGCGCCGCAACCCCCGCAGCAACGGCGGTGGACAGCTTTCGGCGATCAATAATTCGCCAGGTCAGCGCCGCAGCCGCCGTGGGTATGGTCACGGCCGGAATGATAATTCCGAGGTAATTGACCGCCTCGGTGATTGGTAGACGGACAATCAATATCCAAAGCGCACCGAACGCATGCCATGCGGCGGGATAGTAGGACGCCGCCTGAGTTTCCACATTCTGGATCTCGCCCATCCTAGTGGCCGAGGCCATGCCCTCTTCCGTAATCGAACGGAGCACACTTGCATGCCAGAGTGTGTCCCAGCCTTGCTGGATGGTCGCCATCCCCTCGGACATTGAAGCGATGCGGCCGATAGCAGTCCACGTGAGAACCGCCGCTGCGATAATGACCCCGATACTTGCGATTAGCCCATAGCCCAACTCGCGCCATCGACTTACGACGAGCGGCTGCGTCTCGGCCGACACCGAACGCTCGACACTACCGCGCCGCCGCCGAATCAAAACGCTGCCGCCACTCCAACAAAGCGCGAGAAGGAGTGCCACCGCCCAGCAGATAGACGCACTGACCAAGGTGAAGCGCACATCGATAGCGCCGAGCGTCCACCCTGCAGTACCTGCGATACCAAACGTCACCGCAGGACCGAGGGCCAGAGCCCACGGAGCACGAACGCCGCTGGCTCGCACTACAACAGCGCCGGGGATTACGAGCAGCGCAACCAAGCTAACAATTGCCCACACCACTACCGAACACTCCTCCTACGGTCACTTTCTTCAGGGAATATTACCGAGAGCTTGTACATTTAAGCCTCGTCCACATCTGTCCGGGCATCACGACGCTCACGGGTCTGCTCCGCCCTGGCCGCCAAATCAGCATCGCCGGGGTAATCAACACCTACCAGGCTGAGCCCACGCGCCTCTGCCACCGGGACCAACGGGGAACGCTTCTCTTCACTCAACAACTGTTCAGTGAATCCAACCGCACGTCGCCCCTCACCGACACTAAGGCAAGCCCCTACCAGTGCGCGCACCATAGACCAGCAGAACGCGTCGGCAGTCACATGGGCCTCGTACAGCTCCGGTTCTTCCCGCGTAGATACGTCGAACCACTGGAACCGCTGTAGATCTCTAGTGGTCGTCGCATGTGGCTTGTGCCGACAAAAAGCGGCGAAGTCATTGAGCCCCAGCAGGGCATCAGCCGCCACCTGCATGCGGTCGATGTCCACTGAGCGCCGCCAGTGGGCCGTATCGCGAGCACGGGTAGGAAGCGGGCCACTGACGCAACTAGAGACACGATAGACATAGTGCCGACGTAACGCGGAAAAGCGGGCATCGAAACCCGGGGGTGCAAACGAGGCGCTCCGAAGCGTCACGTCCGCGGGCAATAGTCGCGCTACACGACGAACCAAATTACCCGGATCCCCTGCGATAGAACGGGTGTCTAAACAGGAGACAGGAACATCTGCGTGAGCCACCTGACCGGAGGCATGAACACCGGCATCTGTACGACCGGCCACAGTCAGTTGCACGGGAGTGCGCAACACCTTCTCCAGAGTGGATTCCAACGTCGCCTGCACAGTCCGCACCGGTTCTCCAGTAGGCTTATCGCGCTGAGAAGCCCAACCGTGGAAATCTGTCCCGTCATAGGCAATGTCAAAACGCAACCGAACCAGGTCGGAGTCGGTGCTCCCCATAGCGGCACGATCGGGAGAATCGCACGGGGTATCCGGAGTCGTTGGAGTAAGTGATGTCACGGTTAACAGATTGTAGCCGGGACCCCGGATTAGAGAATCAGCAGTTTCCACCGCAGGGTCTCCGTATGGCTCTCAATGTTGGTGCGTAATCCGTCGGTGTAACCGGAGGCAGAACTGGGGACGGGCGCTATGCACCGTCGTTAAGCACAAAGAACCCCCGGAAGAGCGTTCAGATATGAACTGCTCAACGGGGGTTCAAAGCTGTGACGGTCAGAAGCCGTCAGCGAGGGGAATTACTCCTCCTCTGCAGCCTCAGCCTCTGTAGCCTCAGCCTCGGCCTCTTCGGCCTTTGCCTCTTCAGCCTGCTTGGAAGCAGCAGCGCGAGTTGCGCGAGTTGCCTCAGCAGTTGCGGTCTCTTCCTCAACCAGAGCGATCAGAGAGATCGGGGCATTGTCGCCCTTGCGGTTACCCAGCTTGATGATGCGGGTGTAGCCGCCGTCGCGATCAGCGAACTGCGGACCGATCTCGTCGAACAGCTTCTTAACTGCGTAGTTGTCGTTAAGCAGCTTTGCAACGTTGCGGCGATCTGCGAGAGTGCCGCGCTTTGCCTTGGTGATCAGCTTCTCAACGTACGGACGCAGCAGCTTGGCCTTGGTGTCGGTGGTCTTAATCTTGCCGTGCTCGATGAGCTGCTTCGCGAGGTTGGCCAGAATCTTCTTCTGGTGCGAAGCGGAGCCGCCGAGACGGGAACCCTGCTTAGGGGTAGGCATAGGTATCTCCTCGTTTTAATGAAGTCGCGTCGGTGAACTACTCGTCGTAGCCAGCGCTTGCGCCATCAGTCCAGTCAGCGTCATCGCCCGAGGCAGCGTCCAAATCAGCGACAGCAGCCGGGTCGAAGTTGTTCGGGGAATCCTTCAGAGCGAGGCCAAGCTCAGCGAGCTTCTCCTTGACCTCATTGATGGACTTGTCACCGAAGTTGCGGATATCCAGCAGATCCGACTCGGTACGAGCAGCGAGCTCACCGACAGTGTGGATCTCCTCACGCTTGAGGCAGTTGTAGGAGCGCATAGAGAAGTCCAGATCCTCAATCGGAGTCTGGTACGCAGCGACATCCTCAGCCTCGCGCGGGCTCGGGCCAATCTCGATGCCTTCAGCAGCCTCATTCAGCTCACGTGCCAGACCGAACAGCTCAACCAGAGTCTTGCCTGCCGACGCCATTGCGTCGCGGGCGGTGATCGAGTTCTTGGTCTCAACATCGATGATCAGCTTGTCGAAGTCGGTGCGCTGCTCAACACGAGTAGCCTCCACCTTGTAGCTGACCTTCAGAACTGGCGAGTAAATCTGGTCCATCGGAATGCGGCCGATTTCGCCACCGGAGTTCGGGGTCGCCGGCACGTAGCCACGACCACGCTCAACGATCATCTCAATATCCAAGCGACCGGAATCATTGAGAGTAGCGATGTGGTGATCCGGGTTATGAATCTCCACACCTGCTGGGCACTCAATGTCTGCAGCGGTCACCGCGCCTGCACCTTCGCGACGCAGGTAAACGGTAGCCGGCTCGTCGAATTCGCTCGAGAGCACCAGACCCTTGATGTTCAGGATGATGTCGGAGACATCTTCCTTCACGCCCGGGATAGTGGTGAACTCGTGCAGCACACCGTCGATGCGGATGCTGGTGACTGCAGCGCCCGGAATGGACGACAGCAACGTACGACGAAGAGAGTTACCGAGGGTGTAACCGAAACCCGGCTCCAGCGGCTCGATAACGAACCGGGAGCGAGAGGAATCAATGTAGTCCTCAGTCAGCGTTGGGCGCTGGGAAATGAGCATTTTCGAAAATCCTCCAGGTGGCGACCGCTATATGACGCCATAGGGAATGAATGGATGCAAGCGAAGTTGGTTATTACTTCGAGTAGAACTCGACGATCAGCTGTTCCTGAAGCGGAATGTCGATCTGTGCGCGTTCCGGGGTCTGGTGCACGAGGATGCGCAGGGACTCAGGAACAACCTGAAGCCATGCCGGGACGACAGCGTCGACCAGGTTCTCCTGTGCCTCTTCGAACCAAATCATCTTCTGCGACTTCGGGCGCACGTCGATGATGTCGTACTGGCTTACCTGGAAGGACGGCACGTTGATCTTCTTACCGTTAACGGTGAAGTGGCCGTGGGAAACCAGCTGACGAGCCTGGCGACGGGTACGAGCCAGACCAGCGCGGTAGACAACGTTGTCGAGACGCGACTCCAGCAGGACGACGAGGTTATCGCCAGTCTTGCCCGGACGACGGTGAGCCTCGGCGTAGTAGCGACGGAACTGCTTCTCCATCACGCCGTAGGTGAAACGTGCCTTCTGCTTCTCCTGGAGCTGGAGCAGGTACTCCGACTCCTTGATACGAGCGCGGCCGGCCTGCCCCGGAGGGTAGGGACGACGCTCAAAGTTCATGTCGCCACCGACGAGGTCGACGCGGAGACGACGGGACTTACGGGTTGCGGGACCGGTATAACGGGCCATTTCTGTTCTCTCCTTACCCTATTCCTAGACGCGACGACGCTTCGGCGGACGGCAGCCGTTGTGCGGCTGAGGGGTCACATCCGAGATCGAGGACACCTCAAGGCCAGCGGCCTGGAGGGAACGGATGGCGGTTTCGCGGCCCGAACCCGGACCCTTAACGAAAACGTCAACCTTCTTCATACCGTGCTCCATGGCCTTACGAGCAGCGTTCTCGGCGGCCATCTGAGCAGCGAACGGAGTGGACTTACGAGAGCCCTTGAAACCGACGTGACCAGAGGAGGCCCACGAGATAACAGCGCCCTTCGGGTCCGTGATGGACACGATGGTGTTGTTGAAGGTGGACTTGATGTATGCGTGGCCCTGAGCCACGTTCTTCTTTACAACGCGACGGCCGGTACGACGGCCGCGTGCGGACTTCGGAGCTGCCATGTTTTACTTCTTCTTTCCGGCGATCGTCTTCTTCGGACCCTTACGCGTACGAGCGTTGGTCTTGGTGCGCTGACCACGGACCGGCAGGCCACGACGGTGGCGCAGACCCTGGTAGGAACCAATCTCAATCTTGCGGCGGATATCAGCCTGAACCTGGCGGCGGAGGTCACCCTCGACCTTCCAAGTAGCTTCAATCACGTCACGCAGCGCAGCAACCTGCTCATCGGTGAGAGCGTCGGTGCGCAGATCCGGAGAGATGCCGGTCTTCTCCAGCAGCTCATTGGCACGGGCGGGGCCGATGCCATAGATATAGGTAAGAGCGACCTCCATACGCTTGTTGCGTGGCAGGTCAACTCCAGCAAGGCGTGCCATACGGCAATTTCCTTCCGGTTGATGCGGTGGTTTACTCCACTGCCATCCTTCCCAGACCCGGCTTACTCGGTCGGACGCCGAGTCGCGCAGGTGTTATAGAAAGGCTCCAGCCACCGTTGCCGGAGGTATTCTCGCTTACTTCTGTGAAAAAGCTTTCATAAAGAACCGCCGCGCCAATCTGCTGAGACACCAGGTCTCAACATCACGCGGCCGTCACCAGAAGCAGCTAGGACGGTGGAGTTTCTGTCTAGTTAGTAAATAAGCCCATAACCACTACCAACAGTGGTCAGGTCGATTTACTTGTAGCGGTAGACGATTCGCCCACGCTCGAGATCGTACGGAGAAAGCTCCACTACGACTCGGTCTTCCGGGAGAATACGGATGTAGTGCTGGCGCATCTTGCCACTGATATGGGCGAGCACCTTGTGCCCGTTGTCCAGCTCCACTCGGAACATCGCGTTCGGCAAGGGCTCGACGACGCGACCCTCAACCTCAATTGCGCCTTCCTTTTTAGCCATGTCCTCCACGTCTCTCTGGCGGATACCCGGGACAATCCCGGCACCAGTTGGGAAATCTCTACTCTGCCTGGTGTTTTAGCAATTCCGTGCAGGGATAATCATCACTGCAGCGACACTGCACCCACACCATCGCCCAACTTTACACGCGACCTGCGTTTTTACCAAATAAGACCACTGTGGGACCACCTGCGGGCGCTGGCAGGCGGGTTGGCTCCACGCGCTCAGAATTCATCGCAGCCTTTATGGCAACGTTCTGACCTTTCGCGTGGCCCCTCCCGCACTAGTTATTCATATCGAGGAGTCAAAATACGGGGGCCGTCCGCCGTGGCGGCAACTGTGTGCTCCCAATGGGAGGCCGGCATTCTATCGGCGCTGACGACCGTCCAGCCGTCGTCAAGCTCATCACTACCCCACTCGCCGCCGAGAATGAGCATCGGTTCAATGGCCAATACGGAGCCTTCGACGATGCGAGGCCCCTTTCCTGCTTTGCCTTCGTTTGGCAGGAAGGGGTCCATGTGCATCTCGCGACCAATGCCGTGCCCGCCATATCCATCGACGATGCCGAGTTCAATATCGTGGTGCAGTTCAGCCTCACGGGTGGCCATTTCAAGCGCATACGAAATATCGGTGAGGCGAGCACCCGGAACCATGGCCTTAATACCTTCGGCGAGGACCTCTGATGTCGCAATGTTCAGTTTTTCGACATCTTCACTCAGCTTTCCGACGCCGAAAGTAAGTGCCGAATCGCCGTGCCAGCCATCCAGGATTGCGCCACAGTCAATTGAGACCAAATCGCCATCGGCGAGAACCGTAGACGAAGACGGAATGCCGTGGACAATCACTTCGTTCACCGATGCGCAGACAGATGCCGGAAATCCTTCATAGCCAAGGAAGGACGGCGTCGCGCCAGCATCGATAATGACCTGGTGCGCGATCTCATTGAGATCTGCCGTGGTGACCCCTGGCTTAGCGGCGTCTCGGCAGGCTAGCAATGCACGACCGACGATCTCGCCGGCCGCTTGCATCGCATCCAATTCTCCCTCGGTGCGGGCAGGAACTACTTTGCGGCGGCGTCGAAAACTCATCACGGTGGTTGAGTCTACTCTGACTTAAAAGGGAACCACCGGCTAGCCGCATCCCGCCACCTACGAGGGCATCGTTCGGATCGCTGCCACTTCCGAGCAATTTACACCCAAAGATGAGCTGCCCTACGATAACTGGCATGCATTCACTGTTGAAGTCCGCGCAGACTGCGGGCGTTGTTATTGCTGCCAGCTCGCTTTTCCTGATTGGCGCATGCTCAAGCAACCCCGAACCGTCGCCAGCGCCGACTGTCCCCTCCACTTCCCCTGCCGCGGAATCGCCGGAGGCCCCTGGAAGCACCTCGGGTTTCATGGGCTCCTCTGCACTGCCTGAGTCGATCCAAAACTTCACACCTGATGGAATTAAGGAGGCGATTGGCAGCTGCGTCGAGTCGGATGACTCTAAACCCGTCATTTTTGGCAGCGAGAGCGTACATGGCTTCACCTGCGTAATGGCAGTTGGCGACGGTGGCACCGCAATGCTCAGTACGGCCGAGGACCCGGCCACTGTCGAGCGCATTAACGAAAAGGCCGAGTCCGTCGAAAACTACGCGCCATACGAGCTACCCGGCAAGCACGCCTTTAGCGGCATCAACAAGGGATCCCCTTTCGTTATGGTTATCGACGAGGATAACCGCATCTACCAAGAGTTCGTTTTCGCGAATATTGGCGCCGAGGCCGCACAACCGCTTATCGACGAAATCATTCAGGACTTCCAGTAGCCCTCACTATCGGCTGCCCCTGCCCGACCCCAGCCCCCAACAAACCGCCCACACAAAAAAGCCGCCCTTCCAAACCTCAACGGTTCGAAAGGGCGGCTTCAACAACCATCTACAACCGGCAAACCCATCGGCCCCTGCCAGCGAAAAAGCTAGAGCGTCTAGTTACCGGTGTGCCAGGAGCCTAGTTCAGCTTCTCCAGCTCAGCCATCGTGCGCTCGTTAATCTCCTCAACGGATCCCTCGGCGGCAATCTTGATGATCTTCTCCGAGTAGTAATCCAGCAAAGGAGCGGTCTCATTGGTGTACACGTGCATGCGGTTGCGGATGACCTCTTCAGTGTCGTCTGCGCGACCACGGGCCAGCATGCGCTCGACTACGACATCCTCAGAAACGTCGAACTGTACGACCGCATCCAGCTCAGTACCGAGGTTAGACAGCAGACGCTTCAGCTCTTCTGCCTGACCAACAGTGCGCGGGAAGCCATCCAACAGGAACCCCTTGGCAGCGTCGTCCTCGTTCAGACGGGACTCGACCATACGCACAGTCACGTCGTCCGGAACAAGGTTGCCGGCGTCGATGTAGGACTTCGCCTCAATGCCGAGCGGAGTACCTTCACCGATGTTTGCGCGAAACAGGTCACCGGTGGAGATGTGCGGGACACCGAGCTTCTCCGAGAGGATAGCTGCCTGAGTGCCCTTGCCTGCACCGGGAGGACCTACAAGTACGAGTCGCATTACTTCAAGAACCCTTCGTAGTTACGTTGCATCATTTGGCTTTCAACCTGCTTGACCGTCGTCAGCGCAACACTGACCAGAATCAGCAGGGCTGTACCTCCAAACATACCGCCTGTACCGGAGTTCGCGTCGCCAAGCCCCATATCAAGAGCGACATTTGGCAGAACAGCAATCAGCGCCAGGTACAGCGAGCCGACAGTCAGCAGGCGAATCAGGACGTAGGACAGGTATTCAGCAGTCGGACGTCCCGGGCGGAAGCCCGGAATGAATCCGCCATACTTCTTCATGTTCTCCGCCTGCTCGTGCGGGTCGTACTGCACGGAGGTGTAGAAGAAGGAGAAGAAGATGATCATCAGGAAGAACAGCAGAATGTACTGCCAACTGGACGGCGCCAGCAGGTACTGAATGACATTGCGCTGCCACCAGTTGTCCATGTTCGGATTCGACTGACCGGACTGAACAATCTGGGTAATCAGAACCGGCACGTAAATCAGAGAGGACGCGAAGATGACCGGGATAACACCGGCCTGGTTCACCTTCAGCGGCAGGTAGGTGGAAGATCCGCCGTACTGACGACGACCAACCATGCGCTTTGCGTACTGCACCGGAATACGGCGCTGTCCCTGCTCAATGAAGATAACGCCGATGATGAGAATCAGCACCGCAACGATCACGGTGGCGAACACGACACCGGTAGTGGAGCGCAGAATGTTCGCGCCCTGTGCCGGCATACCAGCGGCAATACCGGCGAAAATCAGCAGCGACATACCGTTGCCGACGCCTCGGTCAGTGATGAGCTCACCCATCCACATGACCAGCACGGCACCGGAGGTCATCACAACGACCATCACCACGAGGTCAAAGACACCCGCATCCTTAACCAGCAGCGACTGCGAGCCGCCCAGCAGGGCGCCACGGTCTGCCATGGCCACAATGCCTGCAGACTGCAGCAACGCCAACGCCACTGTGAGGTAGCGGGTGTACTGGGTCATCTTTGTCTGACCCGACTGCCCTTCCTTCTTCAACTGCTCAAAGTGTGGAATCACCACCGTGAGCAGCTGGACGATAATCGAGGCCGTAATGTACGGCATAATGCCGATGCCGAAAATCGCCATCTGCAGCAGAGCGCCACCTGAGAACAGGTTGATCAGCGAGTAAACGCTGGACTGATCTTTCGAAATCTGCTCGAGCTGCGCGTTGACCAACTGGTAGTCGATACCAGGGGTTGGAATCTGCGAGCCGATTCGGTACAGAATGATCATCGTCAGAGTGAAGAAGATCTTCTTACGCAAATCGGGATCGCGCAACGCCGCAATGAGACCGGAAGCCACGTGCATCCTCCCGAGGTCAAGAAATCCGTTTCTCCCACGCTTTTCCCGAAAGACTTACCCGCTTAGCCGCCAGTAGTCTCCCGTTTTAGTTAAGCAACGCGGATGACGTATTCCTCAAACCTTTAATTGACAGTATTTGACGTAGTGAGTCTACCAGCGTTTCTCCACATCGTCGCAATACGCCTCCATATCACCGTTAGTACAGTGCCCCGCCAATCGCCTCTTTTCGCTTGACGACGATCCCAGCGCCCTTCCCCTCTGAGCCCCCGCCCCTCTCTGTGCTCCACCCAACTTTCTCAAACAAAACTTGAACAGTGTTAAAGTTTTGCTCTGTGAGTACCTACAGCATTCGCATGCGATCCAGCGCCGATGACTGCCATATCTCTGGCGCTGAGCGTCTTGCACCGGCCGTCGAACTACCTCAGCTGGCTTCTGCAATGACTAGCCGTGCACTTCACCACGACAAGGGTCGAGCCGACACAATTCACATCACTGTGGACAAGGTTGAAGAGCCGACTATCGGCACCGTGCCCGCGTTGACTCCCTTTCTAGAGTCGAACCCCAGCCCTGAGGACGCACGCAATCTCATTGCTCAACGCCTACGCACTGCAGGTATACAGGCAGCCGATATCGCCGTCGAGATGGCCTATTCACTCACAGGTCTCCGCGGCGCCGCCCTCATCGATGCCTCCTCCGGTGAGCGGCTCGACCCAAACCCTGCCCGCGGTGTACGGGTTTCCACTTTTGATGCCATCTCGCACCCCAGCAAGGACTGCACCAAGGACCATTTTCACGAGGCGCTCATCCTCGCATCTAAGGTTCACAGCGCCCCGGGTATCGTCGCAGAAATTTGCCTCTCCGATGACCCCTTTTACACGCGCGGATATCTCGCACTGGACGGGGTCTTCCACCGTATCCCAAATATCAAGGACCACGGCAGCACTCTTGGTACTCGCATCTTCATCGTTGAACCCGGCACCGATATCCCCGAGCTAATCGATTACCTGGAGAACGCGCCGGTCTACGTCGAGCTCCCAGCTGACGCCAGCTCCTCGCCGGACGCTACCACCCCAAACAACGACCTCTCAGCAATCGCCGCCCAAAGGAACACTGCCTGGGCCGTTGAAGGACTTGCCCGCACACTACGCACTTTCGAAACCGCACAACTGCCACACAGCCGAATTGACGGAACCGACTATTTACTGTTTTCTTCTTCGGACTACCTCGGCCTGTCCACGCACCCTGAGCTCATCTCAGCTGCCACCGAGGCAATTGGACATTTCGGCACCGGTTCCGGCGGCTCTCGTCTGACCACCGGCACTAGCATCCACAGCGCACTTGAGAATGAACTCGCGCAGTTCTTCGGTTTCGACGATGCCGTTCTCTTTGCTACTGGCTACCAGGCGAACCACTCAACCATCGCTGCCATCGCCACCGCCGACGTTGAAATCTTCTCCGACGCCGCCAACCATGCTTCCATCATCGACGGATGCCGTAATGCTCGAGCTAAGGTCACAGTCTTTCCGCACGCTGACTACCAGGCACTCGATCATCTCCTCGCAGCATCGAGCGCCCGCCACAAGCTTGTCATCTCCGACTCCGCGTTCTCCATGTCAGGCGAGGTCATCGACGGCCCCGCACTCGAGCGCACCTGTCGCCGTCACAACGCATGGCTGATGCTTGACGACGCCCACGGCGTCGGCGTTATCGGAGAACAAGGTCGTGGCACTGCAGCGCACCTGGGCATTCGCCCGGACATTGTGGTCGGCACCGCGAGCAAGGCTCTCGGTGTCGAAGGAGGATACGTTCTCTGCTCGGCACCAGTTGGCGAACTGCTACGCAATCAAGCCCGTAGTTTCGTGTACTCAACGTCGATGAACCCCGGTTCTGTCGCAGCTATCCGTGCAGCGTTGAAGCAGTTGGAGGCTGGGGACGTCGTCAAGCGATTGCAGCGTAATATTGCGCGCGTCCGCTCCCTGGTTGGCGCACAGTCAGACCTCGCATCTGCGATTATCCCGCTGCCCATCGGCGACGAAGCCGAAGCGATGGACGCCTCAGCACAGTTGGCGGAGCTAGGCGTATTCATACCCGCGATTCGCTATCCGACGGTTCCTCGTGGTGAGGCAATGTTGCGTTTGACCATTACCGCACTCCATACGGACGCTGACATTGACCAACTGGAGCGAGCTCTGCGCAACACCGGCCTGCTGTAAGCCAGCGGTTTGCGCTGCCCTCCCCTCCCCTTTCCTCCCCCCCCTCAATACAAAAAGAGCTCTTAACCACTTGGGTTAAGAGCTCTTATGTTAAAGCTTAAATGCTTTAGGCCTCAGTGACAGAGCCGCCTGCAGCCTCGATCTTGGACTTTGCGGAGCCCGAGAACTTGGTTGCGGTGACGTTGACGGAGACGTTGATGTCGCCGTCGCCGAGGACCTTCACCGGCTGGTTAGCGCGGACAGCGCCCTTTGCAACCAGGTCGGCGATGGTGATGTCGCCACCGTTCGGGAACAGACGCTCCAGATCCGAAACGTTGACCACCTGGAAGGTGACCTTCGCCGGGTTCTTGAAGCCCTTCAACTTCGGCAGGCGCATGTGAAGTGGCATCTGGCCACCCTCGAATGCTGCCGAAACCTGCTTGCGGGCCTTGGTGCCCTTGGTGCCGCGACCAGCGGTCTTACCCTTGGAAGCCTCACCACGGCCGACGCGAGTCTTCTTCTTCTTAGCACCCGGAGCCGGGGCCAAGTCGTGGAGCTTAATTGGTTCGCTCATGGTTTACCTACTCCCCCGCTACTTCTTCAACCTCGACCAGGTGACGCACAACGTTCACAAGACCGCGCACAGCCGGAGTATCCGGGCGAACGGCGGAATCGTTGATGCGCTTCAGGCCGAGGGTGCGCAGCGAATCCTTCTGCTTCTGCTTGGTACCAGCGGTACCACGGACCTGGGTAATCTTCAGTGCCATGGAAATCACGCTCCCTGACCTGCGCGTGCGCGCAGCATACGTGCTGGGGTGACCTCTTCGAGGGACTTGCCACGACGTGCGGCGACCTCTTCAGGGCGAACCAGCTGCTTGAGAGCATCAACGGTTGCGTGAACAACGTTGATGGAGTTGTTGGTACCCAGCGACTTGGACAGAACATCCTGAACACCGGCGCACTCGAGAACCGGGCGGACAGCACCGCCGGCAATCAGACCGGTACCCGGAGCAGCCGGGCGCAGCAGCACGATGCCAGCAGCGGTCTCACCCTGAACCGGGTGGGTGATGGTGCCAGCAATCATCGGGACGCGGAAGAAGTTCTTACGAGCCTCTTCAGCACCCTTCTGGATAGCTGCCGGTACTTCCTTGGCCTTGCCGTAGCCGACGCCGACCATGCCCTCGCCGTCACCGACGATGACCAGAGCGGTGAAGCTGAAGCGACGACCACCCTTGACGACCTTGGAAACTCGGTTGATAGTTACTACGCGCTCGATGTACTGCGAACGCTCGTCCTGCTGGCGACGGTCGTTACCGCGGCCACCACGACGGTTGTTGTTCTTGTTGTCAGCGGAGTTACGTCCGCCTTCGCGCTTATCGCGTTCCGACATCACGCATTCCTTCCGTTGGACTTGTAAGTGCGCATTAGAACTTCAGACCACCTTCACGGGCAGCCTCGGCCAGAGCAGCAACGCGGCCGTGGTACTGGTAGCCACCGCGGTCGAAAACGACCTTCTCGATGCCAGCATCCTTAGCGCGAGCAGCAATCAACTCGCCGACCTTGGCGCTCTTGGCCTTCTTGTCGCCCTCGAAGCCACGGAGATCTGCGTCCAGAGTGGAAGCAGCTGCCAGGGTACGACCGATGGAGTCGTCGATAACCTGAGCAGTGATGTGGCGGGAAGAGCGGTGCACCACGAGGCGCGGTGCCTCGGAGGTGCCGCGGACGTTCTTGCGCAAGCGTGCGTGACGGCGGGCACGGGCGACACGACGACGAGTCGAGATGTCCTTGCCTACCGGGAGGCGCTTTTCGTTGGTGTTGCTCATTACTTACCCGTCTTTCCGATCTTGCGACGGATCTGCTCGCCATCGTAACGAATGCCCTTGCCCTTGTAAGGATCATCCTTACGCAGACGACGGATGTTAGCTGCGAGCTGTCCGACCTGCTGCTTATCAATACCTGTGATCGACAGCTTGGTGGTGCCGTCGACGTCGAAGGTGATACCTTCCGGTGCTTCGATCAGGACTGGGTGCGAGTAGCCCAGGGAGAACTCGAGGTCCTTGCCCTTCTTGGCGACACGGTAACCGACACCGAAGATTTCCATCTTGATGGTGTAGCCCTCGGTCACACCGACAACCATATTGTTAATCAGCGAACGGGACAGGCCGTGCAGGGAGCGGCTCTTGCGGTGGTCATCCGGGCGGTTGACCACAATCTCATTGTCCTTCAGCTCAACGGTAATTGGAGCCGGGATGGAGACAGACAGCTCGCCCTTCGGGCCCTTGACGGAAACGTCCTGGCCGTTGACCTGGGCAGTAACGTTTGCCGGGACAACGACAGGGTTCTTACCAATACGAGACATTGTGTAGTTCCCCCTTTACCAGACGTAAGCGAGGACTTCCCCGCCAACCTTCTTCTCGTAAGCCTGACGGTCAGTCAGCAGGCCCTGAGACGTGGAGATGATAGCCACGCCCAGGCCACCGAGGACCTTCGGCAGGTTAGTGGACTTTGCGTAAACACGCAGACCCGGCTTGGAGACGCGACGCACGCCAGCAATCGAACGCTCGCGGGACGGGCCGTACTTCAGGTTCAGGGTCAGGGTCTTGCCGACCTTGGCATCCTCGACTGCGTAGTCCGCAATGTAACCCTCAGACTTGAGGATCTCGGCGATGTTAGCCTTCAGCTTGGACGACGGCATCGAGACAGAGTCGTGGTACGCGTTGTTAGCGTTGCGCACGCGCGACAGCATGTCGGCGATTGGGTCAGTCATGGTCATGGTTAGTGACCGCTTCCTTTCTCGCTGCGGTTCCTTCCCACCTCGTGGCTAACTCCAATGACCGCGCAAACAGCAACTGTCACACGGCGAAAGCTTAAGTTGGAGCGATTACCAATATCGTGATTCCGGCGATTTAAGGGCTACTGTTCGCCAACTCGGTTCAATAGCCGAGTCAGCTCGCCACCCAGGTGACACCAGAGACGATGCGAGGCGAGGGGCCTACAGCAAAGTTCTTACATTTTTACTGCCGCACCTCTTATAGAGGGCAGACCTGGTGATACTAACAAATACCAGCCGAAATGCAAAAACGCCGCAGACGGACGTTAGTCCGCTCGCGGCGTGAAGCCCCACCAATTAGCAGTGGAACTCAATTCCTAGCCGACATGGCGCCGGCTAGAGGAAATTAGTAAAGCTGGTCGGCGATGATGTTACCCATTGCCTTTTCACCGGCCACCGTCGGGTGGTTGGTCATCGGGCCCATCACCGGATCTGCGAAACCGGCGACGAAGCGCTCATCCGGGTTCGGGTTGCAGGTACCGTGGCCGAGGGTTGCCTCGTAGACGTCAATGAAGCCGGCGCCTACGTGCTGAGATGCAGAGCGAATGCTGTCACGGAATGCACCCTGGATCTCGCTGCCACCCGGTGCCGGGATTGGGAAGGTCTGGTCCGAGGTGTTTACCAGGCACAGCTGGTCATTAGTGGCGTACTCAGGGTACGAAGCCAGGACGACCTGAGCGCCCGGAGCAACCTGGTGGACGCGGTCAGTGAACTGACGCAGCGTCTGCTTGAACGCGGAAGGAGCCTGGGGATCCGGCTTTGCGACAAGCTCGCCTGCCACGTCAACCCACTGGACCCAATCCATGCCGCCGTACATCAGGACAACCTTCTCGGTGCCCTCTCCGATGTCGCCGTACTGGATGGAAGCCTCCAGGTATGCGAGGAGCTGACCCGGGAAGCCGCCAAGACCGTTACAGGACCAGTCACCCAGGGACTTGTCCAGCTTCGAAGCTGCAATCTTCGGCCAGTTTTCCATGTCGGTAGCGCAGTTAGCGACCAGTGCGTTCTGTCCCGGCGCCAGGCCACGCGGGCCACCCTTACCGGCATTAGCGGTGAAGGAGTCACCGAAGGTGACAATCTGCTTGACGCCCTTCGGACCGGTGTCGCCGATACCCGGAATCGGAATGTTCGGCATTTCCGGCAGTGCCGGCTGTGCGTTGGCGGCACCTGCGCCCAAGCTCAGACCCAGAGCCGCAACAGTTGCAATAGCAGCCGAGCGGACGGCCACGGAGAAGTTCTTCATGTAGTTAATCCCTTTGCGTTTTAACTTAAGAGCCGCTCTGAGTAGAACCACTGGCTCAATCACACAGAAGCTGAAGCCACTTAAGTCTTGCCCAAATTGATAACGACCACAATGCATTTTGGCGGCCGTCACTATGACGAATGGCAGTTTACAACGAAATCATCACGAATGCCTAACTTTCAACTGAGAAACCTTGTGGCTTTACTAATTTTCAACCCCCCAAAAAGGGTCAACTTCCACACCAGCAACACTGGTAACTTTTACGCAGGCCCCGCACAGCGACTTCACTCCCCCACGAACATAAGCAGTTAACAGAGCAGCAAAAAGCCCCGGAGGCCAAGCGGCATCCGGGGCTTCAGGCAAAAGCTACCGAAGAGGAAAAACTACTTCTTGAACGGGAAGCCCAGCTCGCGCAGCAGCGCGCGGCCTTCCTCGTTGTTGGTAGCGGTGGTCACGACGGTGATGTCCATACCGCGCGGGCGGTCAATCTTGTCAACGTCGATCTCGTAGAACATGGTCTGCTCAGACAGGCCGAAGGTGTAGTTACCGTGACCATCGAACTGCTGATCAGACAGACCGCGGAAGTCGCGGATTCGCGGCAGAGCCACGGTCAGCAGACGATCCAGGAACTCCCACATACGGTCGCCACGCAGGGTGACGCGAGCGCCGATGGCGTCGCCTTCACGGAGCTTGAAGTTAGCGATCGACTTGCGAGCACGACGGGTCTCCGGCTTCTGACCGGTGATCAGAGTCAGGTCGTTGATAGCACCGTTGATCTGCTTCTTGTCCTGAGCAGCAGCGCCGACGCCCATGTTGACGACGACCTTGGTGACGCCCGGAATCTGCATGACGTTCTCGTAGGAGAACTCTTCCTGCATCTTGCCGCGAATCTCATCGCGGTAACGGGCCTTCAGACGAGGGGTGTAATTTTCGCTCATGCTTAGATGTCCTTCCCGGTACGGCGGGAGATGCGAACCTTCTTGCCGTCCTCATCGAAGCGGTAACCAACGCGAGTCGGGGTACCATCTTCGTCGACCAGCATGACGTTCGACACGTGAATCGGAGCTTCCTGAGTGACAATGCCACCCGAGGATGCACCGCGCTCCGCAGCGGAGTTTGCAACGTGCTTCTTGATACGGTTAACGCCCTCGACCAGGACCTTGTCGCGCTTCGGGTAGGCCTCGATGACCTTGCCCTGAGCACCCTTGTCCGGACCGGAGATAACCAGCACGGTATCGCCCTTACGGATCTTCACTTAAATCACCTCCGGTGCGAGCGAGACAATCTTCATGAACTTCTTGTCACGCAGCTCACGCGCGACCGGGCCGAAAATACGGGTGCCCTTTGGCTCACCGTCGGCCTTGATGATGACAGCTGCATTCTCGTCGAACGAAATGTAGGAGCCGTCCGGACGACGGGTCTCCTTCTTCGCACGGACGATGACTGCCTTAACGATTTCGCCTGCCTTGACGTTGCCGCCCGGAGTAGCTTCCTTGACAGTTGCGACGATGGTGTCGCCAATGCCAGCGAAGCGTCGGGTCGAGCCGCCGAGAACGCGGATGCACTGGATTTCACGTGCACCAGTGTTGTCGGCAACGCGCAGACGGGATTCCTGCTGAATCACTGCGTTTCTCCTGACCTGGTTGCATTGTGCGTCAGATTTCCGTCCTAAACGCACGCGGTCTTTATGTCTTGCGTTTACGCTTTACGACGAAAGCACCTGCTAGAGGCGGCTTTCATATCGCTTTGACCTCGTGCTAACTACGGCCTTAAACCGTTGAGAGCAGCACGCAGCCACTTCGCGCAACCTGTGTATTATGGCACGTTCGTGCGGGACAACAAAATCCCTTAGTTTCATGCCCCCAACATGGTTTATGCCTTCTGCGGCAACCATATACTGAGACAGTGACAAATCAACATTCCGAGAGCGCTCAGGCACAGCCAGCACAGACGCTGCCGGTATCGCTACTTGCCGGCTTGGCCTTATTATCCGCAGCCGCTCCGTTCGGCGCAGATACATATCTGGCATCCTTCGTGGAGATTGCACGCGAGTTCTCTAGCACCGAATCCACGGTTCAGCTCACGCTGACAACCTTCATGATTGGCATGGCTGCTGGGCAGCTCGTCATTGGCGCCCTCTCCGATAGTTTAGGTCGCAAGAAGCTGCTTCTCATTGCGACTTTGGTGTTCTTGGGATCGTCAATCCTCTGCGCAGTAGCACCGAATATTGGCACGCTTATTGCAATGCGCCTGTTCCAGGGGTTAGCTGGCGGCTCCACGGTTGTTCTGGCTCGTTCTGTGGTCCCAGACCTCTTGACGGGCAAGGCATCAGCGAAAGCTTTCTCTACCCTCATGGGTATTTCCTCCATCGCCCCGGCAATCGCTCCCCTTGTGGGCGGTTTTCTAGGCCCCGCATTCGGCTGGCGCAGCGTGTTCTGGTTTCTCGCAGCCATCAACGTCGCGATGGTCGCGATTGTGGTTCTGATGGTTCCGGAAACTCTGCCGCCTGAGCGACGCTCCACAGGTGCTCTGCGCAATCTCCTGCCCAATATTGGCAGGCTGCTGCGGCGGCCAGTATTTGTCGGCTACTTGTTGGCTTTCGCTGGTGGCTTCTCGGTGATGTTTTCCTATATCGCTGCGTCACCCTTTATTTTCCAGGAGCTGCTGGGGCTAACCCCTACTCAGTTTTCTCTTGTGTTCGCATCCAATGCAGCGATGTTGACATTTGTGTCAATCCTCAACGGCAAGATGATCAACCGGCTTCATCCCCGCAAAGGCATTTTAGTTGCCCTTACGGTCATGCTCGTGACGTCGATAGGCCTAATTATTAATGCCCTCGTCGGGATTACCTTCTTCACTACTTGGCTGTTGCTGTTCATTACGGTACCGATGATGCCGCTGGTCTTCGCCAATGCCACGGCACTCGGAATTGAGGAGGTTCGAGATATCGGAATTGGCTCAGGTTCCGGTCTCATGGGCTTCACACAGTTCCTCGCGGCCGCCACGGTTTCCCCATTGGTGGGGCTTGGTTCCAATCTGCCCCTCTCGATGGCTATTTCGATGTTGACCTGTGCATTGATCGCGCTGACGGCGGTGTTGGCATTGACGCGCGCCGGCCTCCACAAACGCTCACACCGACTTCCATAAAAGCGACGCGCGAGAGGACTCCCCGCGTTTCACTTCACTGGTTGAGAATGTGCCCGAATCGGCATTAAATCGATGGTGAGGCCTCGTACCACCCGTAGGCATGGGGCTGACATGGAAGAAAGGTCCTGCCATGACCACGCATGCACATCCTCATGAACCACATAAGGCATCTGAGTCGGCGAAGCTCAACTGGCTTCGCGCCGGAGTTCTCGGAGCAAACGACGGTATCGTCTCCACTGCGCTGATCTTGCTCAGCGTGATTGCAGCAGGTTCCTCTCGCGAAGCCATCCTGACTGCTGGCGCCGCGGCCGTTATTGCTGGTGCCATCTCGATGGCCCTGGGTGAATACGTCTCGGTTTCAACCCAGCGCGATACTGAGCGAGCACTGATTGCCAAAGAAAAGGCCGAGCTTAAGAACTTTCCAGATGAAGAGCATAAAGAGCTCGTGGGCATTCTCTCTGGCTACGGCATCCCAGAACATATCGCCGAAGATGCTGCCCACGGCATCGCACAAAGTGATCCGCTGGCAGCTCACCTAAAGCTGGAATTGGGCATTGACGGTGAGGAACTTACCAACCCCTGGGCCGCTGCCGGTTCTTCGGCACTGTCGTTCCTACTCGGCGCCATCCTGCCAATGATTGCGGCACTGATCTTCACGGGCCCCACCTCTGGCGCAATCGCAGTCACCGTTGTCACCATCGTGACTCTGGCCTTGACCGGCTACATCAGCGCCAAGCTCAGCTCCACGCACTCCGGCAAGGCTGCGCTACGCCTGGTGATTGGTGGTGCACTCGGTTTGCTTGTGTCCTACTTCGTCGGTCTGCTCTTCGGGCAGGCTGTCGGTTAGGACGTCAGATAGGCGGCCAGTTAGCACGCGGCGAAGCTCAAAAACTAGTCAACATAGCTGGTCTTCGTCTGGTTCAACCAGGCGTAGACGGCGCCGATTCCCAGGCCACCACCTACGAAGTTGCCCAGCCACACGGCCACCCAGTTACCGGTTATGTGCAGACCATCGAAGCCTGCAGGATGCGGATCAGCGAAAAAGGCCAAGGAAAACAATGAGAAGTTCGCAATCACGTGCTCGAGTCCGAGGCCGACGAACACTGCAATAATCGGCAGAATCACAGCGAACTTCGAAATGATTTCTTTGGCTTGTAGCGCACCTAGGACAGCCATATTGACCACGAAGTTCGCACCCATGGCCTCTACGAAAGCGCCGAAGAACGGCTTGGCCAGCTTCCCCTCAGCCAAGGTGGAAATCAGATGTGTGTCATCAATCCCACCGAGCTTGGCGCTCTGGCTGAGCACCAGCGCCACAATCGCCGCACCGATGAAGTTGTAGAACGTAGCGACGGCCACCATTCGAAAGGCAACTCCCCACGCCATGCGTCCGCGCGCGGCGGACCAGGACACAAACATCATGCTGCCGGTCGCCAGCTCTGCACCGAGCACCACAATGGCGAACAGCCCAAGCCCGAATAGGCACGCAAAAACCAGTCCCCCGGTCCCCGGCGCGACGCCCTCTGCTACTTGGCCAGCGACCGCTGCAAAGGCCGTCCCGAGCGTCAGGTACATACCCGCCAGGACCGCTCGCACGGCAAATCGTCCGTAGTCCTGCGTCAGCAGTTCCTGTTTCTTGTCGCCAGCCGTATCCAGCGTTTCGTATAGCGTCACCGCCGAAGCCTTTCCCTGCGTGCCGTTAATTGCAGTTATTCGCATAAAAGAATAACGACAGGCTGACGCGGAATCGCAACCGCTTTACGACGATCACAGCGCCCTACCCCCGCTCAAGAACGGCAACCAGAAACTGAGAATCATTGCCAAAGGGACGAAGATCCCACGTGGAGTAACGCTGGACCACAGTGAGCCCAGCCTCCTGCGCAGTCGTTTCAAAATCGGCAAAGTCCCAACCACGACCAGCGCCGAAGCCGATAATGGCACGACCGTTCTCCGGATTCAGCACCTCCGCGAAGCCCTGCAGTACCTTCGCGCGGTCTTCTGGCGCTACGAAAGTCAGCACATTGCCGGGGCAAATAATGACATCGAAAGCGGATACCGTGTCATCGTGGGGAGTGTTCTCAAGGCCGTCGTCAAGCACGTGGGGCAGCTGCGCCAAGTCCCCTACCAACCACGTCGCATCCGGGAACTGTCGCTTTGCCTCGTCGATGAGATAGGGGTCGACATCGACACCGACGACTCGATGACTAGCCTTCGCTAGGTAACCGCCGACGCGCCCCTGCCCACAGCCGGCATCCAGGATTCGAGCGTGGCGAGGCACCATTGCATCCACCAACCGCGCCTCGCCGTCAATATCGCGGCCCTCGCGCACGAATCCCCGCCAGCGGTTGGCGTAGCGGCGGGAATGCTGCGGATCGGCGGCGATAATTTCTTTCCAAGTGCGGTGATTGTGGGTGCCATTGCTCATGGCCACCATTATGGCGCAGTTGGTCTCTTTTCTATACCGCCGACGTCCCCTGCGCGACGGGACTAGATTCCCAATACTGACTTAGCGATCAGGAAGTAGATGATCAGACCGGAGGCATCTACAAGAGTGGTAATGAACGGGTTAGCGAAGACGGCTGGGTCAATGCCGAACTTCTTACCAATCAGCGGCATGATGCCACCGACAGTTGCCGCGAGAGTACAAATACCCAGCAACGTCAGGCCAATCACTAGGCCAATGTCCCAGCCGTAAACCAAGCCAGCTAGCAGCAGGCCGAGAGTACCCAGCAGCAGGCCGAGGAACGCACCGACCCTCACCTCTCGGAGAATGACCTTGAATATATCGCGGGGTTGGACATCCCCCAGCGCCAACGCACGCGTAATCGTAGTTGCTGCCTGGTTACCGGTATTGCCACCTGTACCGATCAGCAGCGGCACGAATACCGAGAGAACCACCATCTGAGAAAGAGTCTCTTCGAAAGTTTCCAGGACTTGCACGGTCAATGTTGCACCGATAGCAAGCACGAGCAGCCACACCACGCGAGAGCGAACAATCTCGAAAATGGGCGTCGCGAGATAGGGCAAGCGCAGAGGCTCAGAACCGGAAATACGAGCTTGGTCCTCAGAGTCTGCCTCTTCCAGAATCCGGAGGGCGTCGTCCACCGTGAGCAGACCGATAACACGCCGCTCGCTGTCGACAATCGGCAGAGCTAGGCGCTTACGATCAGCGCACATGCGGGCTACCTTCTCTTCGGATTCGGTCGCCTCCGCGTAATCGGCCTTCCGCAAAATCGCCGCAACATGGATATCACTGCTGGCACGCATCAAGTCACGAAGACTAACCACGCCCACCAGGCGACGATTCCGGTTCGAAACCGGCAGGGTGTAGATGGATTCGGCATCATCCAGATGATTGTAGACGGTCTCCAGAGCCTCCCCCACCGTCATATCGTCGTGAAGCGACACCAGCTCCGGGCTCATCCGACGCCCAATGGAACCATCGGGGTAACCGAGGACGATGTTGGTCAGCTCTCGCTCATCATCCGGTAGATCGGCGAGCAGTTTTGCAGCGACAGACGCAGGCAGCTCGTCGAGCAGTTCTGCTCGATCGTCCGGTTCCATGTCCGCGAAAACTGCGGTAACTTCAGGATCACGGAGGCTGTCGATCAGGTGCGCCTGCAGAGCCGAGTTCAGCTCATCAAAGGTTTCGACCGCCGTGTCTTTCGGCAGTGTGCGGTAGAACAGCGCACGTTCCTCATGGCTGAGGCGGCGCATCTTTCGAGCGGCAGCCTTGGGCTCAATATCAGTTAAGAGCCGTGACAACGTCGCCACGTCATGTGAGCGAAGCGCGGACTCGAGATCTCGATCATCAATCCTGGTCACCTCAGTAGTCACCGAACTTCTCCCCTCACAAAGCACAAATCTTCGCCAATGCTATCAGAGATAAAAACCCACCAAACCTGCACTGAGGGGATTAGAAACACGAAGAAACATGGCTTCCTAAAAAACAAAACCCCCGCCACAGAAAACACTTTCGTGTTTCCCGCGGCGGGGTTCTCGTCGTAAAGCCCTAGCTGATTGCTCAGCTGACGGGTCTTACTTAGCCTTCTCGACGATCTCGAGCAGGCGGTAGTGCTTGTCCTTGGAGAGCGGACGGCACTCTTCGATGCGGACGCGGTCGCCCACGCCAGCCTCTTCGTTCTCGTCGTGCGCCTTGACCTTAGAGTTCGTGCGCATGATCTTGCCGTACAGGGCGTGCTGCTTGCGGTCCTCGAGCTCGACGACGATGGTCTTCTGCATCTTGTCGGACACGACGTAACCGGTGCGCACCTTGCGTGCGCCAGCCTCGGTGGTGTTCATGTTTTCCTCACTCATGCTGCATCACCATCGGTTGGTGCAGCAGACAGGCCGAGCTCGCGCTCACGCATAACGGTGTAAATGCGAGCAATATCCTTGCGGACAGTGCGGAGACGGCGGTTGTTGGTCAGCTGACCGGTAGCGCTCTGGAAACGGAGGTTGAACAGCTCCTCCTTAGACTCCTTGAGCTTGGCAACCAGGTCATCGTTATCCAGCGAGCGAAGCTCGTGGGCGGGAATGCCGTTCGACATCAGTACTGATCCTCCTTCCGAACGATTCGGGTCTTGATCGGCAGCTTAGCGCCTGCGCGCTTCAGTGCCTCGACAGCGACTGCCTCGTCCGGGTAGGACATCTCGAACATGATGCGACCCGGCTTGACGTTTGCAATCCACTTCTCGACCGGGCCCTTACCGGAACCCATACGAACACCCAGTGGCTTCTGGGTCAGCGGACGGTCCGGGAAAATCTGGATCCAGACCTTACCACCACGCTTGACGTGGCGGTTGATAGCAATACGCGCTGCCTCAATCTGACGGTTGGTGATGTAGGCCGGCTCGAGAGCCTGGAGACCGTAGTCACCGAAAGTCACCTTGTTGCCGCCCTTGGACATACCAGAACGGGTCGGGCGGTGCTGGCGACGGAACTTAACGCGCTTCGGGATGAGCATGAATTAGCCCTCCTTCTTCTCAGATGCACGCTGACGACGCTTGCCACCACGACGCGGGCGGTCGTTGCCGCGACGCTGGCGGTCGTTGCCGGCGTTGATCTCGGACTCGCGACGGCCACCGATCACGTCACCCTTGTAGATCCACACCTTGACGCCAATGCGGCCGAAGGTGGTGTGAGCCTCGTGGGTGCCGTAGTCGATCTCCGCACGCAGGGTGTGCAGCGGAACGCGACCCTCGTGGTAGCGCTCGGTGCGGCCCATCTCGGCACCGCCGAGACGACCGGAGCAGACAACCTTGATGCCCTTGACGTGCGGCTGACGCATTGCAGACTGGATAGCCTTGCGCATTGCACGACGGAAAGCGACACGGTTGGCGAGCTGCTCAGCGATGGACTGAGCAACCAGCTTCGCATCCGCGTCAATGTTCTTGACCTCGAGGATGTTCAGCTGAACCTGCTTGCCGGTGAGCTTCTCGAGCTGGCCGCGGATGCGGTCAGCCTCGGAGCCACGACGACCGATAACGATACCCGGGCGAGCGGTGTGGATGTCCACGCGCACGCGGTCACGGGTGCGCTCGATAACGACATCGGAGATGCCGGCGCGCTCAAGACCGGTGGACAGCAGATCGCGGATCTTGATGTCCTCGGCCAGGTAGTCAGCGTACTGCTTGTCGGCGTACCAGCGGGACTTCCAGTCGCTGGAAATACCGAGGCGAAGACCGTGTGGATGGATCTTCTGTCCCACTATCGGTCACCTTCCTTCTGGCTCTCGACGACCACGGTGATGTGGCTGGTGCGCTTGCGGACGTGGAAAGCACGGCCCTGCGCACGCGGGCGGAAGCGCTTCATGGTCGGTCCCTCGTTGGCGTAAGCCTCAGAGATGACCAGAGTACGACGGTCCAGGCCGAAGTTGTTCTCAGCGTTTGCAGCTGCAGACGCAACAACCTTGGCAACCGGATCAGCAGCACCCTGCGGAGCGTACTCCAGGATGTTCAGTGCCTCGTCGACGGACTTACCGCGAACGGTGTCCAGGACGCGACGTGCCTTCATCGGAGTAACGCGGACGAAGCGCGCAGTTGCGCGTGCAGAAGTAATGTCGTTGCTCATGGCTTATCGACGTCCCTTCTTGTCATCCTTGACGTGACCCTTGAAGGTCTTGGTCGGGGCGAATTCGCCCAGCTTGTGGCCGACCATAGAGTCATCCACGAACACCGGCACGTGCTTGCGACCGTCGTGAACGGCGAAGGTGTGGCCGATGAAATCGGGGAGAATCGTGGAGCGGCGAGACCAGGTCTTGATGACCTGCTTGGTGCCCTTCTCGTTCTGTGCATCGACCTTCGCGAGGAGGTGCTCATCGACGAACGGGCCCTTCTTAAGGCTGCGTGGCATTCTCAGTTCCCTCCTTAGCGCTTCTTATTCTTGTTGGTACGACGGCGACGAACGATCAGCTGGTCGCTCGGGCGGTTCGGCTTACGGGTGCGGCCTTCCTTCTGGCCCCACGGGGAAACCGGGTGGCGACCACCGGAGGTCTTACCCTCACCACCACCGTGCGGGTGGTCTACCGGGTTCATGACAACACCGCGGACAGTCGGGCGCCAGCCCTTCCAGCGCATACGGCCGGCCTTGCCCCAACGGATGTTGATCTGATCCTGGTTTCCGACCTCACCGACGGTTGCACGGCAACGTGCGTCGACGCGACGGATCTCAGAGGACGGCATACGCAGAACTGCGTACTTGCCTTCCTTACCGAGAAGCTGAATAGAAGCACCAGCAGAACGTGCCAGCTGAGCACCAGCACCCGGCTTGAGCTCCACGCAGTGAATGGTGGAACCGGTCGGGATGTTGCGCAGCGGCAGGTTGTTACCAACCTTGATGTCGGCGTTAGCGCCGGACTCAACGATGGCACCCTGCTTCAGGTTCTTCGGAGCGATGATGTAGCGCTTCTCACCGTCTGCGTAGTGCAGCAGTGCGATGTTGGCGGTACGGTTCGGGTCGTACTCGATGTGAGCGACCTTTGCCGGAATGCCGTCCTTGTCATTACGACGGAAGTCGATGACACGGTACTGGCGCTTGTGTCCGCCACCCTTGTGGCGAGTGGTGATGTGACCGTGAACGTTACGGCCACCAGTCTTCGACAGCGGGCGCAGCAGAGACTTCTCAGGAGTCGAGCGAGTAACCTCGCTGAACTCGGAGACGGAGCTCTGGCGGCGACCCGGCGTAGTCGGCTTGTACTTACGAATAGCCATACTTTTGCTCTTCCTTAACTTCCTCGTCGGCTAGCGGCTAGGCTGCCGAACCGCCGAAGATGTCGATGGGATCGCTGCCGGCCGCGAGAGTCACGTAGGCGCGCTTGGTGTTCTTGCGCTTGCCGTAGCCGGTGCGGGAACGCTTGCGCTTGCCCTCACGGTTGAGGGTGTTGACGGAAGCGACCTTGGCACCGAAAATCTCCTGGACCGCGATCTTGATCTGGGTCTTGTTAGCGTCGGTGTGGACCAGGAACGTGTAAACGCCCTGCTCCATGAGTCCGTAGGACTTCTCAGACACTACCGGTGCAACGATGATGTCGCGGGGATCTGCGATGGTAGCCATTACTTCTCCTCCTTACCGGCGGTGCGAGTGATGAAGTCATTGAGTGCCTGAACGGCGAAGATGACGTCATCGGCCTTCAGAACGTCGTAGGTGTTCAGCTGATCCTCAGACAGGATGTGGACACCTGGCAGGTTACGAACCGACTTCCACGAGTTGACGTCCTCGCGCGGCAGAACGACGAGCACGTTGCGGCGCTCAGTCAGACGCTCGACGAAAGTACGAGCTGCCTTGGTGGACGGGGTCTGGCCTGGGACCAGTTCCTCGACAACGTGGATGCGGTCGTGGCGAGCACGGTCAGAGAGTGCGCCGCGCAGAGCAGCTGCAATCATCTTCTTCGGGGTGCGCTGGCTGTAGTCGCGCGGCACCGGGCCGTGGACAATGCCACCGCCGGTCCAGTGCGGAGCACGGATCGAACCCTGACGAGCGCGACCGGTACCCTTCTGGCGCCACGGCTTGCGGCCACCGCCGCGAACCTCACCGCGGGTCTTGACCTTGTGAGTGCCCTGGCGAGCTGCTGCACGCTGTGCGACAACAACCTGGTGCATCAGGGCGATGGACACCTCCGCGTCGAACACGGAAGCAGGAAGCTCAACCGAACCGTTCACGCCGCCTTCAGCGGTGTGTACGTCTAGCTTGAGGTTGGTCATGCGTGAGCACCACCCTTCGTGGCAGTCTTAACAACCAGGAGGCCGCCGCGTGCACCCGGAACTGCGCCCTTGATGAGCAGCAGGTTCGCGTCAGCGTCAACCTTCTGAATCTTCAGGTTCTGGGTCGTGACCCGGTCGTTACCCATGCGGCCTGCCATACGCTTGCCCTTGAAGACGCGTCCTGGCGTGGCGCAGGCGCCAATGCCACCAACACGACGGTGAGCAGCCTGGTTACCGTGAGCAGCACCCTGGCCGGCAAAGCCGTGGCGCTTCATACCACCGGCGAAGCCGTGGCCCTTAGAGGTACCAGTGACGTCGACGTACTCAATTTCGCCGAAGATGTCGACACCAACGGACTGGCCGACCTCGTAAGAGGAAGCGTCCGGGGTGCGAATCTCAACGCTGTGGCGACGCGGGGTCACACCGGCCTTCTTGAAGTGGCCGGCCTCCGGCTTGTTGACCTTACGCGGGTCAATTTCGCCGTATGCAATCTGGACGGCGTCGTAGCCGTCGGTTTCCTTAGTGCGCACCTGAGTCACTACGCACGGCCCAGCCTCAACGACGGTAACCGGAACAACGCGGTTCTCCTCGTCGAAGATCTGAGTCATACCGAGCTTCGTGCCCAGGATGCCCTTGATCTCGTTTTCACTCATTTATCTTGTCTCCGCTACCAAAAGTCCAGGATCACTGAATGTTCACATCGACACTTGCCGGAAGGTCAATGCGCATAAGTGCATCGACGGTCTTCGGCGTTGGATCGAGAATGTCGATCAGACGCTTGTGAGTGCGCATCTCGAAGTGCTCGCGCGAGTCCTTGTACTTGTGCGGCGAACGGATAACGCAGTAAACGTTCTTTTCGGTTGGCAACGGCACCGGGCCAACGACGCGTGCACCCGTACGGGTAACGGTCTCCACGATCTTTCGCGCAGAAGCGTCGATAGCCTCGTGGTCGTAGGCCTTGAGCCTGATGCGGATCTTCTGTCCGGCCACGCTTGTCCTCTCCTCGGTCGGCGCGCCCCAATTAAAGGGGCGTCGACCCTGTCAATGTTTCTCGACGCCGTCAGCAACTATGGCCAGCGCCAGAAATTAAAACTGGGTTGTGCATTACTTCAAAGCGATTTCGTCTTCGATCGTCATGGCAAATTAACTTTTGGCCATGACCCGAGCGGACGAATAACGCCTTGCACTCAAATCCCAGTGGAAAACAAGTCCCCCTCGTGGGGCTCTTCATTTGCCTACTGCCGCTGTTAATTTGCCATGCCACCTCCGACCCCCGCGGTCGGGCGTGTCGCCCATTTTCTCCGTGAGGCACGATCGGGAATAAACTTCCCTACGTGGTCATGCTCGCCTTACCATAGGCGCTATGTCCAATTTCGTACTGGTTCCCAGCTGGGCCTGATACAACAATTGGCGCGAACACCTTTGTTAAAGCAACCTCCGTATTAAAGCACGTCCGGGCTACGAATGTAAAATCACGATTCCAAAGTGCAACGTACATCACACCCATTACGGCACAGTCTGCTTGACGACGGCTATTGCGCCGCCCCCACCCCGTCTAGTGTCGGCTATGTGCAGATACAAAAAATCCCGACTTCCGCTTACGCGGAGTCGGGATTCTTCTAAGACTTAAGTTAAAGCATTTCCCCTATGGGGAGAAACCTTACTTAACGATCTTGGTAACGCGACCAGCGCCGACGGTGCGGCCACCCTCGCGGATAGCGAAGCGCAGGCCCTCGTCCATTGCGACCGGCTGGATCAGCTTGACAGACATGTCAACGTTGTCGCCCGGCATGACCATCTCGACACCTTCCGGCAGGGAAACGACGCCGGTGACGTCGGTGGTGCGGAAGTAGAACTGCGGACGGTAGTTGTCGAAGAACGGGGTGTGACGGCCGCCCTCATCCTTGGACAGGATGTAGACGGAACCCTCGAACTCGGTGTGCGGGGTGTAAGCGCCCGGCTTAGCAACGATCTGACCGCGCTCGATGTCCTCACGCTTGGTACCGCGGAGCAGCAGACCACAGTTGTCGCCAGCCTCAGCGGAATCCAGCAGCTTGCGGAACATCTCGATACCGGTAACGGTGGTCTTCTGGGACTTCTCCTTGATGCCCAGGATCTCGACCTCGTCGTTGACGTTCAGAACGCCGCGCTCAACACGACCGGTAGCAACGGTGCCGCGACCGGTAATGGTGAAGATGTCCTCAATCGGCATCAGGAACGGCTTGTCGGTCTCGCGGACCGGATCCGGGATGTTCTCGTCGCAGGCTTCCATCAGCTCGAGGATGGAGTTGACCCACTTCTCTTCGCCCTCAAGAGCCTTCAGAGCGGAGATGTGAACGATCGGAGCTTCCTCGTCGTAGTCCTGCTCAGCCAGCAGCTCGCGGACCTCCATCTCGACGAGCTCGATAATCTCTTCGTCGTCGACCATGTCGCACTTGTTCAGTGCAACGAGGATGTACGGAACGCCAACCTGGCGAGCCAGCAGAACGTGCTCGCGGGTCTGCGGCATCGGGCCGTCAGTAGCAGCAACAACCAGGATTGCGCCGTCCATCTGAGCAGCACCGGTGATCATGTTCTTGATGTAGTCGGCGTGGCCCGGGGCATCGACGTGAGCGTAGTGGCGCTTCTCCGTCTGGTACTCAACGTGGGAAACGTTGATGGTAATGCCACGTTCCTTCTCTTCCGGTGCCTTATCGATGGCATCGTAAGCGAACGACTCGTTCAGGTCCGGGAACTTGTCAGCCAGAACCTTGGTGATAGCGGCGGTAGTGGTGGTCTTACCGTGGTCAACGTGACCAATGGTACCGATGTTGACGTGCGGCTTCGTACGCTCGAACTTCGCCTTTGCCACTTTTAGTCCTCCTGGAGGTCTAGGTGGCCACGACTCTCGCAGCCACAATTTTGTGGTCACTCTATCCGCCTTCACAACATCAGAAGCCTTCAAGCTGTTCGCTTACGACTTCGGAACGTGCGCGCGCAAAAGAGCACTATTCTTTCACTGTGCCAGTTACTCGATACTAGGGCAGGATACTGGAGTTTTCCAAACCAGACCAACCCCCTAGTTAAGGGTGGGTAACGGCCAGCAACTCACATCGTCATTTACCTGCATAAATGCTAGATATTTGAGTTGCGATTTAAAATCGCCCAACGATATGAATTGCGAGCAGCTACCCCCTAGAGCTTGCCTGTGCTAACACACGCCAACAGTCTGACGATGTCTCAGCACAGTCAAAGCTAGAGGGAATCTACTAAAGCTGCAGACCCTCGCACTGCGTTCCCTAAAAAGAGCGACACTGCAGTGCGTGCAGGGATGGGGCCAGCTCCGATTGAGTGCCCCACCCTACCGACGCAACTTAAGCGCCGGTACGAGCTGCAATGATCTCCTCGGCCACGGAGGACGGAACCTCAGCGTAGGAGTCGAAGATCATGGTGTAGTTAGCGCGACCCTGGGTCTTGGAGCGCAGGTCACCAACGTAGCCGAACATCTCGGACAGCGGAACCAGAGCCTTGACAGCCTTGACGCCGGTGCGGTCTTCCATGGAGTTGACCTGGCCACGACGGGAGTTGATGTCACCGATAACTTCGCCCATGTACTCTTCCGGAGTAATGACCTCAACGGCCATCATCGGCTCGAGCAGGACCGGCTTAGCCTTCTGAACAGCTTCCTTCATAGCCTGCTGACCAGCAATCTTGAAGGCCATTTCAGAGGAGTCAACTTCGTGGTAAGCACCATCGAGCAGGGTTGCCTTGATGTTCACCAGCGGGTAGCCAGCGAGGGTACCGTACTGCATTGCGTCCTGAATACCAGCGTCGACAGACGGGATGTATTCCTTCGGAACACGACCACCAGTGACCTCGTTGACAAACTTGTAAGTGGTGGACTCGCCCTCTTCCACCTCGTCAGTAGCCGGAGCGTACGGCTCCAGAGCAATAATGACGCGGGCGAACTGACCCGAACCACCGGTCTGCTTCTTGTGGGTGTACTCGAACTTCTCGACTGGCTTGCGGATGGTCTCGCGGTAAGCAACCTGCGGGTTACCGATGTTTGCTTCAACCTTGAACTCGCGCTTCATGCGGTCAACCAGGACGTCGAGATGGAGCTCGCCCATACCGCCGATAACGGTCTGGCCGGTTTCTTCATCCAGGTGAACAGTGAAGGTCGGATCCTCTTCAGCCAGACGCTGAATAGCGGTACTCAGCTTCTCCTGGTCGGCCTTGGACTTCGGCTCAATAGCAACGTCGATAACCGGATCCGGGAAGGACATGGACTCCAGAACAATCGGAGCATCCTGTGCACACAGGGTGTCACCGGTGGTGGTGTCCTTCAAACCGATGAAGGCGTAGATGTTACCTGCCACTGCCTCGTCAACAGGGTTCTCCTTGTTGGCGTGCATCTGGAACAGCTTACCGACGCGCTCCTTCTTGTCCTTGGTGGCGTTCAGGACCTGCTGGCCAGGCTCCACGCGACCGGAGTAAACGCGGACGAAGGTCAGCTTGCCGAAGAACGGGTGAGCAGCAATCTTGAATGCGAGAGCGGAGAACGGCTCATCCTTAGACGGCTTACGGACCATTTCGACGTCCTCGTCGCCCATCTGGTGGCCGTGAACTTCACCGATGTCCAGCGGATTCGGCAGGAAGTCAATGACAGCGTCGAGCAGCGGCTCAACACCCTTGTTCTTGTAAGCGGTACCACAGTAGACCGGGTAGACCTCAGAGTTCAGGACCATCTTGCGGATGGCACCCTTGATCTCGTCCATGGTCAGCTCTTCGCCACCGAAGTACTTCTCCATGAGCTCCTCGTCGGACTCAGCGACGGTCTCAATGAGCTTCTCACGGTACTCGTTAGCCTTGTCGACCATGTCCGCCGGAATCTCCTCGACCTGCGCAGGAGTACCGATCTCAACCTTGCCCGGCCACATGAGGGCCTTCATCTCCAGCAGGTCAACAACGCCGTCGAAGTCATCCTCAGCGCCAATCGGCAGCTGCATAACCAACGGCTTAGCACCGAGGCGGTCAACGATGGTGCCAACGGTGTAGTAGAAGTCAGCGCCCAGCTTGTCCATCTTGTTGACGAAGCAAATACGCGGGACATCGTACTTCTGAGCCTGACGCCAAACCTGCTCAGACTGCGGCTCGACACCTTCCTTACCGTCGAAGACTGCGACGGCACCGTCGAGCACACGCAGGGAACGCTCAACCTCAACGGTGAAGTCGACGTGGCCCGGGGTATCGATGATGTTGATCTGGTTGTCGTTCCAGAAACAGGTCACAGCAGCGGAGGTAATGGTAATACCGCGCTCCTTCTCCTGCTCCATCCAGTCGGTGGTAGCGCCACCATCGTGAGTCTCGCCGACCTTGCGGTTAATACCCGTGTAGTACAGGATGCGCTCAGTCGTAGTCGTCTTACCAGCATCGATGTGCGCCATGATGCCGATGTTGCGGACCTTGTGGAGGTCCTTCTTAACGGGAAGTGCACCTTCAGCCACTTGATTCCCCACTCGTTTCAAATCGGTTTGGCGGTGAGACTCAATCACGGGATTGCAATTGGCCGTCAAATCCGCCGTCGGTCGGGTTTGCTTTATCTATAATGCCACCGTCTTGGCGCGAAGTCGCGCCGTGACGTACACCTATTGCGTAAATTCTACGCAAGACATCGGGTGTTAGCGCCGGGCTGGCCCCTATTGAGTGACCCTTAAAGATCTGTGGACCGCGACCGACGCGCGCCGTTGACATACCGGCAGCTGCTTTACGACGGTGACCACTCGCGGCCTCCGTCGATAAGCGACTACCAGCGGTAGTGAGCGAATGCGCGGTTAGCTTCCGCCATCTTGTGAGTGTCCTCACGACGCTTGACGGATGCACCCAGGCCGTTGGATGCATCGAGGATCTCGTTAGCGAGACGCTCGGTCATGGTGTTCTCACGGCGCTGACGGGAGAACATCAGCAGCCAGCGCAGTGCCAGCGTGGTGCCGCGGCCCGGGCGAACCTCGACCGGGACCTGGTAGGTGGCGCCACCAACACGGCGGGAACGAACCTCAAGAGCCGGCTTGACGTTCTCGATTGCGCGCTTCAGAGTCAGCACCGGATCAGTACCGGTCTTCTCTTCGCACATCTCAAGTGCACCGTAGACGATGCGCTCTGCAGTCGACTTCTTACCGTCGATCAGAACCTTGTTGACCAGCTGCGACACCAGAGGGGAGCCGTAGACCGGGTCGTTGACGACAGGACGCTTCTGTACTGGGCCCTTACGTGGCATGGCTTACTTCTCCTTCTTTGCGCCGTAGCGGGAACGAGCCTGCTTGCGGTCCTTGACGCCCTGGGTGTCAAGGGAACCACGGACGATCTTGTAGCGGACACCCGGGAGGTCCTTAACACGACCACCGCGAACGAGCACCATGGAGTGCTCCTGCAGGTTGTGGCCCTCACCCGGAATGTAAGCCGAAACCTCGACACCGGAGGTCAGGCGAACACGAGCGACCTTACGAAGAGCCGAGTTCGGCTTCTTCGGGGTGGTGGTGTAAACACGGGTGCAAACGCCGCGGCGCTGAGGGGAACCCTTCAGAGCTGCGGTTGCAACCTTAGCCTTCTTGTCATGGCGGCCCTTGCGGACCAGCTGCTGAATAGTGGGCATGAAGCCTCTTTCTGTTTTCAATCCTCGCTGGGCATTCTCACGACCGATGCCAACCGCAGCGGAGTAACCACCTTCCGTGTGAATGCATCACAAGAAAAGTTATTACTCATCCAGTGGTGAGCCCATCGGTTGAACGCAAGAAATGGAGGGATTTTGAACGTGCGAAACCCAGTCAGCCGCTCTCGCTGGCCTACTGGGTAATGTCTCAAGTTCCCAATTCTTTTCTGGGATCGTTGTATAACAGTACGCGAGCTGCGGGTTTAGTCCAAACACCCTGGTAATGGCCTATAAATTTCAAGCACTTTGAGCGCTTGTGGGTTTGGTGATCAAATTTTTGGGTGTTCAGCACGGCGCGCCTCGCCCCAAAAGACGCAGACGTTACTATGCCGGTTTGAATCGATAACTCGGCCAATTCTGCCGTCCGTTCGGTTTGCCCATAGTACTGTCCTGCATCAGCGCTGGAGAAACTTAATCGCCATGTTCACCACAGGCGAATGCCTTCTTCATTGCCAGCAGTGTACTGGCAGCGTATAGGTGGGGACATGTCTAAGAAAGTTATTGTCATTGGCGGCCACGGCAAGGTGGCCCAAATCGCTACTCCCCTACTTATCGACGATGGCTACGAGGTCACGTCGGTTATTCGCAACCCCGACCAGGTTCCGGATATCGAGGCTCTCGGCGCCACACCAGCCGTTTACGACATCGCCAGTCTCTCGACCGAACAGTTTGCGGACCTTCTCAGCGGGCACGACGCTGTGATTTGGTCCGCCGGCGCTGGTGGAGGTTCAGCAAAACGGACTTACGCGATCGACCGCGACGCAGCTATTACTTCGATTGCCGCGGCCGAGCAGGCTGGCGTTAAGCGCTACGTCATGGTCTCCTACTTTGGTGCGGGCCACGACCATGGCGTTCCAGAGGATCACAGCTTCTTTGCCTATGCCGAGTCCAAGGCTGCAGCCGACGAAGCGCTGCGCGCTTCAAACCTTGAGTGGACCATTCTCGGCCCGAGTGCGCTCACGCTCGACAAGGGCCAGGATTCCATCGACACCACGGCGGACAAGGCAGGCGAGGTCGCTCGTGCGACCGTTGCCAATGTCATCGCGCAGACCGTGTTCAACGAAACTACCGTTGGTCGCATCATTAACTTCAACGAGGGCAACACCCCGATTGCAGAGGCTCTCAAGGAGTAGAGGAAGGAAACCGGGGACGGACCCCCTAGCCCCTCCCTC
>NZ_JANIKI010000015.1:0-45186 GCF_024580435.1 Corynebacterium sp. 5QC2CO
CGCCGACACCACCACCAAGGAGGTCGCATGAACCAGTCACAGCACCAAGCACGTGCCGGTCCCTGACGCCATCACACTGCTTGTTTCAACGAAAGGCAGAAACACCACTCCGTCGGACTTGACCGTGCAGGGCCAGCGGGTGCTTGTCATCTATGTTGCGGCAGCCTCTGAACCCGTTGAAGATACTGGGAATAGGCTGCGTTGGCGTGTTGGTGATTCGTGCAAGCCGGTGGACCGGTCGGAATGGTGGGAGTATCGGCGTGCGCAGGACGGCTTTGATTCAATGGCGCAGGTTAGTGCCGCAACACTTTCCGATGTCCGTCCCGGTGCCCTGGCGTTGGCCAGGAAATGGGACCCAGTGTTTGCCGAGCTTACCGACCAAGAAGTGCTGCACGGCATTGGTGCTCTTGATGCCAATGGATTCCTATCAATGGCAGGAAAGCAGCTATTTACTTCGGCAGGGCGTACGGTTATTGAGCTCAGCATTTTTGATGTTCACGGTGGTCAGGTGCTTAACAGAGTGGTGCCGGAACCTGAGAAGTCGTGTCTTGAGCAGCTTGCGTACATAGAGCAGGCTCTGAATGTGGTGAATAAAAACAACACTGTGGTGGAGGGGTTCGTACATAAGCCGGTACCAGAGATTCCACGCGGTGCAGTGCGTGAGGCGATGCTAAATGCCATGATTCACCGCGATTGGAATCGAAGCGAAGCCATTGATGTGCGATGGATTGAGCTCGACAGCACCTTGATTGTGCGAAGCCCCGGTGGTTTTCCAGGAGCAATCACCGAAAACAATGTGTTAAGTAACCGTTCTGCTCGTTACCCCGCTCTGGCTGATGTGTATCGCGCAATTGGGCTCGTAGACAAGCAGGGTGTTGGGGTGGATCGCATGTACCAATCGATGATTGCCCTGGGGCATCGGCCGCCCACCATTGAAGAAGTAGCGGGCCCGTTTGTGGAAACGACTTTGGTGGGTGGCAGTCCCGTGCTGCCCGTTCTTGAGCTGATGTCAAGGATAATCCCTCAAGCACGGCAGGAAGATTACCGCATTGCAATCGTGTTGTATCTACTTTTTCAGCGTCCATTTGTCACGGTTGCGGAAGTAGCGCGTGGGCTGCAAGCCGGGCCTGAATCGGCTCACAATGCCCTGGATGCAGCCCGACAAACGACGGTACTGGGTGAACCGCTGATTGTCCCCCATGCTGGAGTGTGGGTGCTTGGCGAAACATGCCGAGCAATCTTGCGCAAAGCTGAACCGACGCCATTCTTGCCTGCGCGGTACCTCACCACCGATCAGGATGAACTCCAGAAAGCAGCGATGTTGTGGCTGTGTGAGGTTGGGGATATCGCTACAAGTGACCTCATGGTTCTGTCTGGAAGCTCCCGCGGCACAGTGAAGGCCTGTATCGACGTCATGGTAGAAACCGGCATTGTCACTGCCATTGGCAACGGCCGATCGCGCAGGTATCGGCTCACTAATCCGTCAAGGTCTCTGTAGAAACCGAAATCATTGTCAGATTAGGCACTGCCTAATCTGACAATCCGGAGGTGGGCGATGAATGCGGAAGTATTGCTGACCTGATGGAGCGAGGGAAGTCCGACGTCCCGCTGGGACTCGCCGACGCCGTCCTGGTTTATGCCGAAAGCTCCTTAAATGTGAGTAGTTGATCCCGGTAGAACTCGTACTGCTTCCGGCGAGCTTCAATTTCGGCAGGCAGACCGGAGGTGAGGTCGTTCACGAGTGCATCGAACTTGTCGAGAATATTCACGATGCGCTGCTGTTCTTCGAGGGGAGGGACGGGGATGGGGAAGTTCTTAATCTTTCTCGCGTTGAGATTATTTTGAGAACCTTCACCTAGGTTTTTCAAAATAAAGTATTGTTTAGCAATCCAGTGATAGACGTATCGATAGTGTGCGATATTACTATCCACAGTTATGTTGCAGCATGCTTGATTGGTGGTCAGTGGAATCTTGTTAACTGCGACTTTCGCTGCTGTAGCACCGTACATCGCCACAATTACGGAGTTTTCTGGGACCCATTTCGCAGAAGATGAATTGAGGCCTGCCTCAGTAATTGATACTGAGGTTTTATAGACGTCCCTGTAGTCGATGTCTTGGGTACGTAACCACGGGATTGAGCCGTTGTAAAACTCTTTTGTCCCGGACCGAGGTGTACCACCAGAGGAAACACGTTGGGCTACTTCGTTCAAGGTCACCCACCGGACTCTCTCGCTCTCGGTAAATGTCAGCAGTTGGTCACGATAAAATTCATACTGCTTTTTCCTAGCTTCCAGCTCCGCTTCCAGCTCCGCTTCCAGCGATTGGAAGGTGTCGAGGATTTTTACAATTTCTTTCTGAATTTCTAGAGGTGGAACCGGGATTGTTATTCTCGCGAGGCGGGGTTTGGAGATGTTTATCCTGGTGACACCGTTCGAGCACCTTCTAATTTGCTGTCTTATGTACTCCGATCTGAATAGATGCTTAGCGAAATCAGGGTTGAAAAATTCATTACTTATGGGACGAAGTATGAAGCAAAAACTATTGAGATAAATTGGTTTCGAAGGCGCTTTAGTTACGACTGATGTAAGTCCTACATCTTCAGTGGATTCTGATGACCCTGTGATGAGAATATCGCCTAAAAGCAGATGATTCTGCTTTTCTTGATCTCCTACTTTAACGTAATCAGAAGAATCTAACTGAGTAGAAATATTGGAAAATACATTCTTGTAACTAATGAATGGTGCGTTTCCGTTTGAAAAGTCTGTTTTCTTTTTACCTTTGAGGCCGGGTAGTGCGATCGTTAATTCGCCCAGCGGTTTGTACTCCACACCATCCGGGCAGAGTTCCTCGATGAGCTTTTCAATCTGGTTCACTTCTGCTCCTTCGGTGGTTGCTGGATCTGCTTCTGAACTGCAGTGATTTCCTTGAGATAGTCCCGTTCCACACCACTCGGTTGGGTATCAATCACTGATTTGTACTTCTCGTATTCCGCATGGGCCTTCTGTACCGCTTGGCGGTGGGAAACCGTTCCTGCTCCCTCCAAGGACTTGCCACCCATGGCCGCAATCATTGTGGTGAGGTGATCCATCCAGTCCGCCATGTACGTCGGTTGGTGCATCTGGGCACGGAATTCTGCCGCGTCGAAGTAGGCAGAAACCAAGGTATTTAGGCGTTTTAGCTCGTCCTCGGCAAGGTAGTTTTTGGCAATCTCCACCTCAGCCTTGGTGATGCGCTCGCCCTTCCAATTGGTCAACCCCATGTTTGGCTTTGTGGCATCCGAACGCTCGTAAACCACCTCGGCTGCCGTGTGGCCGTGAGCACCAAAATGAAGTTTATTCTGGACCGTCGCAAAGAACTGCTTACTCACAGCGGCCCGTGGATCGTAATCCACGCTGGTGGCGTACAAATCTAGAACCTGGCGATGAATGACCTTCTCACTAGAGCGAATATCGCGGATACGCTCCAGCAATTCACGCCAGTATGTTCCGCCACCGCCCTCTTTCAGGCGCTCATCGTCCATGGCGAAGCCCTTGATCAGATATTCGCGCAAAACGCCTAGTGCCCACTGCCGGAACTGAGTACCCCGCAAGGACCTCACTCGGTAGCCCACGGAGATAATCACGTCGAGGTTATAGTGCTCCCGCTCGCGCGAAACTTCCCTTGAGCCTTCGAGTTGAACTGTTCGGAATTTCCGAACAGTTGCCTCTGACCTGGGAAGCTCGCCTTCCGCAAAGACATTCCTAATATGTTCGGAGACGTTCGCCTTCGACGATTGAAACAGCTCCACCATCTGGGCCTGGGTGAGCCACACGGTTTCGTTGACAAGCCGTACCTCAATGCGTGTCGCGCCGTCGTCCGTGCGGAACATCACCAGCTCGCCCGCAGACGCCATGCTCATGTCGCCGTTCATGTCAGACATCGGTGCGGGTTCCCTCAAGATCTGCCACAATCTCATCGATTGCCTCGCGCAGCTGGCGCTGGCGCTCCACAATGCCAACGATCTGCTTATTCAGCTCTACGATGTCTATGATCTCGCGGGTGTCCTCGGGTTCGACGTAGGAGGAAACTGCGATGTTGTAGTCGTTATCCGCAATCTCCTCAGCGGGCACCAGCTTGGTGAAATACTCCACATCCTCTCGGGCAGTGAAGGCATCCAGAATCTTCTTCTGGTTCTTGTCATTCAGTCGGTTCTTGTTACCACTGCGCTCAAACTCTGCGGAGGCATCGATGAAGAGAACCGAATTGTCCTTCTTCGACTTCTTCAACACGATGATGCAGGTCGCGATTGTGGTGCCGAAGAAAAGATCCGGCGGCAACTGGATAACCGTATCCACATAGTTGTTATCCACCAGGTACTTGCGGATCTTCTTCTCCGCACCGCCGCGGTAAAGCACACCGGGGAACTCAACAATTGCGGCCGTGCCGTTCGTCGCCAGCCACGAGAGAATATGCATGGTGAACGCCAAGTCAGCCTTTGACTTCGGCGCCAGGACGCCTGCCGGTGCGTAGCGCGGATCGTTAATCAGCAGAGGATTGTTATCGCCCTCCCACTTGATGGAGTAGGGCGGGTTGGACACGATTGCCTCAAACGGCTGGTTATCCCAGTGTGCAGGTTCAGTGAGTGTATTGCCCAGCGCAATGTCGAAATTGTCGAAGTTCACATCGTGCAAAAACATGTTGATGCGCGCAAGGTTATACGTGGTCAGGTTGATTTCCTGGCCGTAGTAGCCCTCGCGGACACCGCCCACGCCCAGCACCTTCTTGAACTTCAACAGCAGTGAACCGGAGCCAACAGCCGGGTCATACACCCTGTTCACACTCTTCTTGCCCACCACAGTGATTCGAGTCAGCAGCTCAGAGACTTCCTGCGGCGTGTAGTACTCGCCACCGGACTTGCCTGCCTGAGAGGCGTACATGCCCATCAAGTATTCGTAGGCATCACCGAATAGGTCGATGGAGTTGTCATCGGCTTTAACCGTGAGAGGCATATTGCCGATATGCTTCATCAGATCGTAGATCTTGTTATTGCGTTCGATGACCGAGTTGCCAAGCTTGTTGCTGTCCAGGTTGATGTCGTCGAAAAGCCCTTGAAGATCGCTTTCGCTAGCGGTGCCTTTTGCAGATGCTTCGATATTTTTGAATACCTGCTGCAGTCGCTCATTGAGGTTCTCGCGGTAGTGTTCGTCAGCTGCCTGTTTGCAGACGTTGGTAAACAACTCAGAGGGCAAAATGAAGTAGCCCTTTTCCTCGACGATACTGGTGCGTCCCCACTCAGCATCCTTGTCAGAAAGGGAAGCGTAATCCGCGTCCTCATTGCCAGCGGCGCGTTCGCCGTCATCGATGTACTCGGAGAGCTTCTCCGAGATAAAGCGGTAGAACATCATGCCGAGCACATAAGACTTAAAATCCCAACCATCCACGCTGCCACGCAAGTCGTTGGCGATGTTCCAAATAGTCCTGTGCAGCTGTGCCCGGTCTGCGTCACTCATAGTGAAAATCCCCGCTCAATCAGTAAAAATGCTTGAGCTCCCAGTCTAGTGGCAGACGATACGAAGTCAGGGGAACACGCGACGGGCAAAGCTGGGCGGGGGTAGAGGAGGAGGGAGTGCCGCCAGCGTCAATCTCGACGATCACCTTGTCGCTCAGCGCCAACCCCCTACCGCTTCCGCAGCACCAGCACCAGATTCGATACCGCGAACTCGCGCAGCCCCGGCACGTGCACCATCCACCAGGCCCACCACGGGTGGTAGCGCGGGAACGCGGCCAGCAGTTCGCAGTCGCCGGCCTCCGCGGCAGCGTGCGCCCACTCCAACCCTTCACCGCAACCGACCTTGAACAGGGACTCGCCAAAGTAGTTCTTCGGTCGCTTGCCGTGCTTCTTCTCATACATGCGCCGCGCTCGGTCGCCGCCCAGGTAGTGCGTCATCCCCATCTCGTGGCCACCGAACGGACCGTACCAAATGGTGTACGAGTAAACGACCAGTCCACCCGGCTTGGTCACGCGCAGCATTTCCTCGCCCATCGTCCACGGCTCAGGCACATGCTCGGCGACATTCGACGAGTACGTCAGGTCAAATGCGTCATCGCGAAACGGCAGTTCCAGCCCCGATCCGCGTACCGACGACTCCAGCTTGATACCTGCCGCCGCCATCTCGCCCACATCAGGTTCGCAGGTGTAATACTCCACGCCACGCTGGGCAAATGCTCGGCCAAAGTATCCAGGGCCGCCGCCGACATCAAGGATGCGCTTGCCACGCAGTGCGGTATTCGTCGTAACGCTTGACGACGTGCCCGCCGGCCCCCCTGCGCCCGTCGTCCCCGCCGTACCAGCGGTACCCGCTGAACCATCCGCGCCAGCCACGATGCCTTCTAGGAGGCCGATGGTGTCCTCGGCCAGGTGCCCGTAGAAGATATCGGGATCGGTTTGCTCATATTTGAAGTCGTTGAGCAGGCCGAATGAGCGTGACAGCGTAGCAAAGCTGCGCAGCTCTTTCAGGGCGGGCGGGACGATAAAAGCGGGAAAGCGAAAGCTGGTCACGTCAAACAATCTAATGGACTGGTTGGGTCTGGGAGTATGGATTTGAGCTAAAGCGGCAACGAAAGCCGCGCCGAGCGTTAGGCTCATATTGTTATGAAAATCTTACTGTTGTGTTGGCGCGACACCGGCCATCCCGAAGGTGGAGGTAGTGAGCGCTATTTGGAGCGCGTCGCAGGTTACCTTGCCGATCAAGGCCATACTGTGGTGTTCCGCACGGCCAACTACCCAGGCGCACCAGCCCTTTCGCGTCGTGACGGTGTGACTTTCTCCCGCGCTGGTGGAAACTTCTCCGTCTACGTGCGCTCCTGGACCGCGATGCTGGGTGCGCGACTTGGCGTGGGCCCAATTGCCAAGGCGCTCGGCGGCAAGCCGGATGTCGTGGTCGATACCCAAAACGGTGTCCCCTTTTTCGCGCGGATTTTCTCCGGCGCACCGACGGTGCTGCTGACACATCACTGTCACCGCGAACAGTGGCCAGTGGCAGGGCCGATTATTAGCAAGCTTGGGTGGTTCATCGAGTCGCGTCTGTCGCCGATGATTCACCGCCGCTGCCGCTACATCACCGTTTCCGAGCCAAGTGCCGCTGAGCTAGTGGAACTCGGAGTGTCGCCGGGGCGCATCGCGGTAATCCGCAATGGTGTGGACCCGATTCCGGAGGAGTTGCAGTCGACCGAAATCATGGCGGACCTATCCGAGTGCGACGGTCCAGCACCGCATTTGGTGACGCTGTCGCGATTGGTTCCGCATAAGCAGATTGAGCACGCCATCGATGTGCTTGCAGATCTTGTACAAGATCGTCCAGGTGCGATTCTCGATGTTATTGGTTCGGGTTGGTGGCACGACAACCTCGTGGAATATGCCCGTGACAAGGGCGTTTCGGACCACGTCGTCTTCCACGGGCAGGTCACCGAGGCGGACAAACACCGCATCCTCTCCAAGGCGTGTCTGCACCTGATGCCTTCGCGCAAGGAGGGTTGGGGGCTCGCCGTCATCGAATCAGCGCAGCACGGCGTGCCGACGGTCGGTTACCGCTCCTCGGCGGGCTTGCGCGATTCGGTCAACGACGGCGAAACTGGCCTGCTGGCCAGCGATGAAGCTGACCTGATTGCCAAGACACGACAGATTCTCGATAACGGCGAACTGCATCGCGCAATGTCCAAGGCCTGCGTCGCCCGTGCCGCGGAATTTGGCTGGGACAAGACCGGTGAGGCAGTTCTGAATGTCTTGGAAAACCCAACACTGGACAAGTTGCTACCTGCGGCGGGGCAGTAGCGCTTCCATTACTCCAGTCAGTAGCCCCGCCAGCAGCCCAGCGAGTAGGCAAAGAGTCCAGATTCCAAAGGCTGTCCACGCAGCTGCATAGGCCCCCTGGCTTGGTTGTGTGGCCGGCTCGATAACACCGGGGACATGGTAGAGCTGCAGGTCAGGTGTTTCATAGACGGGATCTAACGCTGCCACAATGTCAGCGGAGTCGCCGAAGTTGCCGGGCGAGTTCTCCACTAGGACCCAGCCAACGCCTTGGTCTCGAAGGCTCTGGAGCGCAGACTCAAGCTCCTCCTGCCTCTTCGCACCACCGAGCAGCGTGCGCTCAACGGTTGTGGCTCCCTCGCCAGACACCGACTGCCCAGAGACAATCAGTTCGCCAGAGCTCACCACCGGAGCGGGCAAAATCTTCGTAGCCGGGTCGAGGACAGGACGCCCATTAATAATGCGGTAAGAACCGGCAGGTAGAACCGCAACGCGATCGTCGTCAAGCGCGACGACACCGGAAACCGCCGACCAGCCCTCCCATGACGGAATGGGGCGGAGTGGAGCGACATCGGCGGGCAGCGTGGGGACAGCGGCAATGATGATGAGCGCGCTGACGCCAGTAGCCAACCACTGGCCGATATTGGCGGTGGCGCTGCGAGCGCGGCGTGCCAGGTACTCCGCACCGCTGGCGGCGAGGATGACATAGGCGGGGACAGCGAGCGCGATCCACTTTTGTGCATCACGAAGCAGACCCGCCCCCGGGATGTGCTCGAGCGCCCAACCCATCATCAAAATGCCCGGCGTTGTTGCGGCGAGAGCGACGAGCACAATGCTCACGGCGCCGGTGATAATCAGCCCCCGCCAGCGCTCCTGCGAATGCCAGACACGACGGAATCCCAGACCCATGAGTACCAAGAGCACCAGCACCATGATCGCCGAAAAACCAGCCTCGCGAGTTAGCGGCACAGCCTGCTTATTCCAGATACCGGCCAGCCCCAACAGGCTGCCGAGCGTGCCGACGTGAGCCTCTGCTCTGGCCGCAAATGCGGCAGCGCCAGCAACATCGGAGGACCCAGCTGCACTCGGGTTCAGCAAAGACGCAACCAGCCACGGTGAACTGACCGCCACTGTTGTGGCCGCAACCCAAGCGCGGTCGCGGTTATTGCGCGCGGCAACAATGCCGGTGATACCAGCCAAAAGGGCACCGGTCGGTGTGAGGCCCGCAGCGGCAATTGCACTGGTGCGCCAAAAAGCACTACCCACCTGCGTTGCCAGAACAACTGCCGGAAGTAGCAATACGGCGATGACCAGTGACCACTGTCCCTGGAGTAAACGCTCGACCACGAACGGGCTCCATAGCAGCATCGTCGGTGCAATCAGCTGGCTGGCCAAGCTCGGATTCATGGGTACAAGGCCCGCACCGGATGCGCTACTGGCGCTAGCACCGTGACGAGTGAGCCTGCGGGCGAGCTCAGCAGCCGCAAGACCACCAATCAAACAGGCGCCCACCATGCCGAAGCGCACCCAATGGCTGGCATCCACAAAGTAGCCCAGTGCCCACAGTGCGGTGTCCTGCGGAACAGCTCGTGCCGCAGCGGGGCCGAGTCCCAGGGCCGCGTCGGTAAGCGGTGGGTGATTGGGGATGACCATGTCGCGCAGCAGAAACATCGGTGCCCCAAAGCGACCATCAGCCGGGGCCTTGTGGGGCACAAAGAGAGGCCAGCACACGGCAGCGGTCAGCAAGAGAATCCACGACAACACAAAAAGCCAGGCGACTCGCTCCGAATGAGAGCGAGCCGACTGGGTCAGAGTAGTGCGGAAACGTTGTGTCACGTGCCCTATATTAAATTATTTTTCGCTTTCCTCAGTGAAACTTAGGGTAAGCGAGAGCCTGTGGCACCGTAGTTTGGCTTCTTAGGCGGACCTGCTGCGAACACGGAAGCCAATCACGATGAGAACCAGGCCGAGGATACCGAGGATCCACGGTGCGACAGTGCCACCGATAGTCAGCGACTTACGTGCCTCCTTAGCGCGGTCCATCTGGCGGCCCTTGGAGCCTTCGTCCCACTGAGCGGTGTACTTCATCGCGGTACGGTTCTGCTCCTTGGCCTCCTTTTCACGGCCAGCCTTGGAAGCAATTTCTTCAGCTTCCTTGTCGTCCTTGGCGTAGAACATGAACATCTCTTCAGTACCGTTGACAATCACGCCAGAAGTCGGCTCGACGCGAACAGTACGGACGTTGGTGTAGTAACGATCCAACTCGACGTCGTCGTCACCCTCCAGGCCCCACTTGGGAGCCGGGAAGCTCAGGCGCATGGAAGCCAGCGAGGACTTGTCAGCCTCGGTGAGCTTGCGGCCGTCGCGAGTGAAGTGCTCGGTCAGGGACTCGTAGAGGTTCTGCGGCGGAACGGTCATGGAGTACTTGTAGACCTTGACGCCATCCTGAGTTTCCTCACCGACGAAGTCAATCTCGAAGTTACGCATCGCCTGGACGTCGTAGTACGGGTAGGACTTCTTCTCAGCACCAAACGGGAACTGGTACTGGATGCCCGGACGGGTGAACGTCGGCGGCTTGGTGTCCGAACCACCCTGCGGTGCGTTAATAGCAACGCTGGAGATCGGGTCATCTACCGGGTACGCAGTGCTGCGGTCAACAGTGATGCGGTCGAGGGTCGCATTGATAAGGTTCTTCGGCTCTTCGAGGTCATCGCGCAGCAGAGTGGTACCGACCTGGAGAGTTGCGATCTTGTCGTCAGCCGGCTCCTCAATTTCAACGTGGCGCTTCGACTGCATCGGAGTCTTGTCGTTGATGAAGCAGTGGACCGGAAGATCGCGCTTCTCTTCGTCCGTCTCTGCCTTGCAGCGCGGGTCATTCTTGCGGTTTGGCGTTGGCTCATTCTTGCCCAGCTGGCTGGAGTCCAACAGAGTGCCGTCGCGCACCTCCGTGATGGTATCGCTCACAGTGTCAAGTGGGATGACCCGGAGGCGAGGAACCAGGAAGGTTGGCAGAAGGACGGCAATGACAATCAATGCAGCACCGATAATAATCAGTGCATGTCCGAGAGTTCTCTTCATCAGCGGATAGTCCTTTAACTGTACGTAACTTTCTGCTGCAAAACCTAGCAGGAAGTTAGGAGTTATGTGGTGTGTTTTTTAAAAATAACTTGTCGGGAAAACAAAAGAGTTTTGGAAAAACCAGCCTGAACAGGACTTATTTCATAATAAAATACAAGTGATTTTACTCATTCCGGTATCCGTGTAAGAAAGTACTATGACGTCCAAGGCATCTGCGGCAGCGCCAAACGTTGGGCAAGACACAGCGTTGAGCTCTGTGCCGAACTCTACGCCGAGCACTGCATCCAGCTCGGGATTCAGCTCTGCATCGAGTACAGCATCGAGCTCTGCCACCACATTCCGCCCAGGCTTCCTGCCTTCGCTGGAGGGCCTGCGAGCTGTGGCTTCGATGGGCATCATCGGCACGCACGTCGCATTCCAGACCGGGCATGATGTCGGAGCCCTGTGGGAGCGCATCCTCGGCCGCTTCGACTTCTTCGTGGCCGTTTTCTTCGTGCTATCGGGATTCCTGTTGTGGCGTTCTCACCGCTCGGGTTACGGCGGAATTCCCCGTCGTAAAGCATTGTCCGATGCCGACGGCGGACGGAAGAAGAGCTGGGCGAAGTACTACAAGAAGCGCGTCGCGCGCATTATGCCCGCGTACTGGGTGCTGGTGCTTATTGTGCTCATCGCACTGCCGGTGGGGCGCGGCGCGGATCTCAAGATCTGGCTGACAAACCTGACGCTGACACAGGTGTATTTCTCCGGCTCGCTGCACGGCGGGTTGACGCACCTGTGGTCGTTGTCGGTGGAGGTCGCGTTCTACATCTCGCTGCCGCTGTTTGCCATTGGGCTTAGCCGGTTGGACCCGCATCGCCAGCAGGGGCGCCGTATAGTGGCGATTTCCCTGCTCGCGATCTTGAGCTTCGGCTGGCCCTACCTGCCACTGCCGTACCTGGAAGGCGTTAACCCACATATTCAGCCGATTGCATACTTTTCCTGGTTCGCAGCTGGCATGATTCTCGCCGAGCTGGAATCGCTCCAGGGCGTCGATACCGATGCCGCCCGCGCGAAGGTGGAAACCATGCAGCGCTGGGCGCGCCGCCGTTCGCTGTGGCTGGCGATCGCCGTTGGTGCGCTGGTCCTGGCTTCCTACCTGGGCCCCGAAGGGCTTGTCGAGCTCACCAACTGGGAATTCACCCGCCGCCTACTGTGCGGTCTGGTATTCGGTGCCGCCATCATCGGCCCCTGGACGATGGCGCCGGAGTCGCGCTTCCTCGAACACCCCATCATGCAGGCGCTGGGGCGCTGGTCGTACGGTATCTTCCTCTGGCACGTGGCGATGCTCTCCATTGCATTCCCGCTGCTTGGCGTGAAGCTATTTACCGGCCATCTGCTCAGTGTCACCATTGTCACGGTCGCACTGTCGATTCCGGTGGCCGCCGCCTCCTACGCGCTCGTCGAGGAACCTGCCCGCCGCTTCTTCGCACGCGTCTGGGTCAACCGCTAACGGCTTTTAATCAGCGGTGTTGTCAGTGTCGTCGGCGTCTCTGTCGGCATCCTCATCAGGACCGCCACCGGAAAGCATCGAGCAGCACGCCACGATTGTCAGCGCCGCCGTCAGCAGTAACTGAAGCGGCCAGCCGGCACCGGCGTAGTCATCCTTTGGCCATGGGTTCGCCGCCAACATCCAGCCCGCAATCGACATCGTCGCAGCAAGTGCAACAATTAGTGCGTTTCGCACGTTCAGCCATGGCTTGACGACGTCCCCACGCTTCCGTGCCCAGAAAACCGAACCAAGGGTAGCGGCAACCACCACGAGGGCAACGACCACGCCAGGCCAGCTGGATACCAGCGTCACTGTCGCGGCAGCCGCAATGCCAATAACCGCCCGCGGCAAGTCATTGCTCAGCGAAGATGCGGGAATCGGGGTGGTGAGAGCGAATCGTCTCCAAGCGAAAGCCAGCCCCACAGCGACCAGTGCGTACACGGCTGCGAGTGCGCCGCCTGCGAGGATTCCCGTACGCCAGGTCTGCTGCGGTGGGTAGGTCAGCTCGACTGCACCGCCAATTCCAGCCGGAATCGTCCAACCCTGCTGCCAACCAGAGACCGTTACCGGCTTCATGGCGGCACCTCCGACACGAAGCTCGTGGCCAGCATTGACAGAGATTGGCAACCACACAATGCGATCGTGGTCGGCAGCGTCAATAGGATTGTTCAGGTCGATTGGCGTGGCTTTCTGCTGCTCGGCTGACGGCGCGAAGTAGTCAGTCGAGGTGAGCGATACCCAATCGGACTTGGCATCGATGCGCCAAGGCCCCGGCGAGAGCTCAATCTCTTCACCACAGGTCAGCTCGCGGTGATCAGAACCGTCACCTCGTTGGAGGCTGGCCCACGGGTCTCCGATGCTGCTGCGGCAGGTATCAGCATCGACCTTCACCTTTACCGGCTTCGGAACGGTGAACAGGCGCACCAGCGTGCCCTCGTGAATCTCCTGGCCGAAGACCCAACGCTGAACCAGCGACGAGGAATTCGGCACCACCGGGACACGAACCGGGGTGAGGTCCTCCGCTATATCCTCGGCGGAAAGTTCCGCCTCTTCATTGGAATCGGGGTTGCTGGATTCGAATGCGTCGAAGCCCGTGTCCCGCTTTGGAATCACCAGTCCTAGCTCGGAGATAGCAAAGCCCACAGGAGCAATCTTTGCTGTGATGCGCACAGATGTGGTCTTGCCGCCGGGCAGCGGAATGCGGGTCGTCTCACCCGGGACCAACTGTACGGAGCTGGAAGCCGTGTCGGTCTGGATACGCAGTTGCGCCGGAACGCGAGCACCGGTCAGGCTGAGCACTGCGTTATCGGTCGGTTCCTTCCACGACAACTTGACCCACTCAGCCTGACTCTTGCCCGCTAGGGGTTCCCACCAGGTAGAGGTGTCGCCGTCGAGCATTGCGTTGACCGAGTGGTCAGCCGATGCACCACCGACGTTGTATGGCTCAGAGGCCGACGATGAAACCTCAATTGTGGCGCGACCCGTTGCTGTCTGTGTTAGCGGCAGTCCCGCGACGGGGTAGTCCGGAACGAGGTTGCGGACATATGAGTCCTCGTCTTTGGCCAGGATTGCCGACTCCGCTCCGACGACTTCACCATAGTTGCGGCCGCGGCGTGCGGGAGTGTCGGTGACAGTGCCGGCGTTCTTACCGGACAGGATGCGCACCGGGGCATCGGAGTCGACCTCATCAAGCCGCGGGAGCACTTCGGGACCACCGGCGACCAGCGGCACCTGTGTAGTGTCCACCAACCGCGGTGAAAGGGCGTGATTGCGCAGCTCCTTCGGGCCTGCGCCCCAAATCTGGATAGCGGTATGGCCGTCCTCGTCCGTGAACTCCGCCACCTTTTCCATGGTCGGGGAGTCCTGCAGCGTGGAGGTGATGGCGCGCAGTGAATCGCCCCTCGAGGTAACTCTCAAGTCGTGGCGGACCAGCACATAGCCGATGCCATTGTTGCGCAGAGTGGCATCCAGTGCCGGTACCTCGCGGCCCCGAGTCAGCGAATTGCGCAGACCATCGAGGCCGCGAATCGCCTCTGGGGGCACTAGCGGCACGGTATCGCGGACGGCCCAGGGAACGTCGGCAAGCGGCTGGAGCGGTTCGTCGCGAGTATTGCCCCATGTCTGATCAGCAAACGGCGATGATGGCACCAACAGCGTGCGGGTGTCCTCGCCCTGCTCATTCAGCCAGTCGGCAGCTTCGTGCCAGTAACCCGGAACCTCGGAAAAACCGCCTGCCGGAGCGAGGCGGGCGCTCCACGCAGGGGCGGTGGCACTGGCGATAACCACCAGAACCAGCATCGATGCGATAGCGCGCGGGTGCTTCTCCGGGTGCAGCCACTGCTGCCAGCCAGTGGTCGCTGAATCGCTCGCCGTCTCTCGCCAGGGCCATGGCAGCTGGGCTGTCGCATGAGCGAAGCCGATAACAAGTGGCAGACGCACAATTGTGTCGAATTTGTGCAGGTTGCGCACTGCTGCGAGCGTGGAATCGAGCACCTCTCGAGCCGATTCCCACACCAGTCCGAATGGCTCCGTCCAGGCCGCCACGATGACAAGCCCGATCAGCAGCATCATCAGCCACATTCGACGCAGCGGCAGTGAGCGCATGACCAAGCCAAGCAGACCAATCGCCGCCACAGCCAGAGTGGCGTAAATGAGAATGGGCTCCGCGACCAGCGCATTTCCGCCGACTCGCTCGAAAGAGACAAACGGGGTCCACGAGGTGGAACCGCGGAGCGTCTCACCGAGACTCAACCAACGAGTGGTCACGCCGGAGGACTCGATGTAGTCCGTAAACGGTGGCGAGTACTTGCCCAGCAGTAGTAGCGGCACAATCCACCACATGCTGACCGCTGCACACGCAGCCAGCCAACCGCCGAGCATCGCCCACGCACGCCCGCGGCGAGGCCCCGTAAAAGCGAAGAAGAGCAGCATCAGACCTGCGGGGATGCAAGCCGCCGCTGTACTGACCGCATTGACCGCGCCAGTGCACAGTACCGCTAGACCGGACAGCAATACGGCACGGGCAGTCGCGCGCCAGGGCAGTTCCTCGCGCCGGGCCGCGACCCGCAGGAGCGGAAGCAGAATCCACGGTGCCAGCGCCACGGGCCAGGTCTCGGACGAAATCGCGCCCAACGTCGTAATCACTCGCGGCGACAACGCGTACAACAACGCCGCCAGTACGCGAGAGGTATGCGTGCCGACGTTTATAGCTTCGGCCACGCGATATGCGCCGGTAAAAGCCAAGCAGAGAGTAAGGCTCCACCACAGCGCCTGGATCAGCCAGCCGGGCGCTAGGACATCGGGCAGCAAACTAAACAGTGCGAAGAATGCACCCTGTGGAAAGAGATAGCCATATGCCTGGTTTTGAAGCTGTCCCAGTGGCATGGTGTCTGACCACATGTTGAGCGAGGCGGACAAAAACCCGATGGGGTCTTCTGTCAGGTCGTGCTTTGTGTCAGCGACAGTCTTGCCGGGGGACTGAATGAATGCCAGCAGGCACAGCAAAGCCCACCAAGGTACAAGCACGCGCTTACGCGCTCGAACAAAGGTGGGCATAGCTTTAAAGGAGGGTTAGCGTTAAAGGCTTAACGCTGACCGTACTCGACACCGCCAAGCAGAGCGTCATCAGTGGAAACAGCCTGTGCTTCCGGAATTCGGTCTTCGGTCAGAGCCTGGCCGATGCCGAAGATAGCGGCACCACCGAGAAGGGCGCCAATGAGCGCCGAGGCCAGGGCAGGGCCAACGCTACGACGCTGCTCGGAATCAGTTTCGTATGCCATGTTGAGGACTCCTCGTGTGCATTAAGTCAATACTGTTTATAAAACTACACTCTGTGACATCTGTAAACCAGTGGAACAGCTGGGAATCTCGCCCTGCCTTGAACTTTGGGTGGTTTCAGCGGTCATTGAGTTTTCTTAGTTGAGAGATTAACCCATTTTCTATCAGCTAAGTAAGTTTTTAAAAATTTTCTAGAAATTATTCCTTTTCCCCGGGAACGACGAGGACCGGGCGGCCAGCATTCTTCAGCAACGCGTCAGAGGTCGAGGCGGTAAACAGACCACGCAAGCCAGTCACACCACGAGTGCCGGAGATAATCACGCCCGCATCGAGGTCGTGAGCTGCATCGACGATGGCCGACCAGATAGTAGTTTCAGTCTCTACCAAGTAGGGCTCCGCGACGAAGCCGGCCTCAGCGGCAATCTGCACACCCTCACGGCAAATACGGACGGCCTCGTCGTGAGCGGGATCGCCGTCTTCAGTAGTGGCGTCCCAGTCGGGCTGCATCATGCCAGAGGCGCCAGCAGTGCGTGCTGCAGCACGCTGTAGAGGCTCCCAGGCCGTCAGAATGTAGGCCTTCTTAACGCGCAGCAGTTTTCCGGCGTAGGCCAGCGCCCGCTTGGCTTCGTCGGAGCCGTCGTAGGCAATGAGCATGGAATCAGAAATCGGTTCAACCATTTTCGAGTTCAATCCTTACGTCAGAGATAGCCGAAAAACTGTCAATAGATACAGAAAAAGAGATGTCGCTGTAATCCAGGATAGGACAACAGCGACATCGAGTACGTCAATCTTTAAAGCTACTCCCAGCCATTGGTGGCAGAAGTGCTGAACTAGCCGAACAGGCGTCCGAGGAAACCGCGGTTCGCACCAGCTGCCTTAATTTCTTCATCGGTGTGCTTTCCGCCGCACCACTGATCTGCCGGGACAGTTGCCTTTACCTGGTCGATGTGCTGTCCGCACCCAGCCCAGGTCGTCTTGTGGCAAACATTGCATTCAACGGGTCGACACATACTTCATCAATCTCCTTGAGGGGTGGCCAACCTTCCTGCTGGCCAGGGGTAGGGGCGTGAGGGTAACGCCGTTTCACTACCTAAAATTATTCCCTATTCCAGTGGAAACGATAAATCGACGGGGGGAGTCGTAGCCGGCTAGAGAGTCATTAACAGGAAGCGGTAACGTCCACTGGTATGGCAGCAGAACAAAATCCAGGGCAACCTCAACCAAAAGCTTCTGGGTCCTCGAAGAATGTCATCGCGCTCAGCGTTCCCGTTCTTGTTATCGCCGTAATCGTTGCGGCGCTGAACTTGCGCCCGAGTATTGCGTCGATTGGTCCGGTGCTCGATCATCTCCTCTCCGACCTCGGCGCATCCTCCGCCTTTGGTGGTCTGATTACGGCCATTCCGGGGCTCGCGTTTTTCGCGATTGGGTTGTCCGCGGTGTCCGTCGGCAAGCGGATGGGCTTAAGCGGCGCGCTTACACTGTCTGCGACGTTGCTATTCGTCGGCCTTGCGGTGCGCCCGTGGGTGAGCAGCATCTGGCTATTCCTGTTGTTTACCGCGTTATCGGTTGCTGGCATTGCGCTGGGAAATGTGCTGCTACCTGCGTGGATTAAGGTGCACGGCGGTCGCCATACGGTCGTGCTGATGATGCTGTACTCCAGCATGCTTGCCCTCGGCGGTGGACTGGGGCCGGCGACGGCATTTTTGATTAGCGATTCTCCCGAGACATCTGCAGGTGGTATCGAAATGTGGCGCTGGGCGCTTGCCGCATGGGCAATCACCGCCCTGGTGCAGCTCGTCGTGTGGTTGCCGCTGCGTGCACGCATCGGATTCGACTACCCGAAGGCGCCGGTCAGTGCCTCGGCAAGCACTCCAATCTGGAAGTCTCCGACGGCCATTGCGCTGGCAGTTTTCTTCGGCGTGCAGTCGATGAACGCCTACGTGCTCATGGGCTGGATGCCGAAAATGCTTATCGACGCAGGTATCAGCGTAAACATAGCCACTGTAGCGTCCATGATTGTTCAAGGGTTGGGCATCATCGGCGGGCTGCTGATGCCGCCGCTGATTGCACGGCTCCGCACCATGTCCTACGTTGCCTTTGGTCTCGGCTGCCTTTTCTTCCTCGGGTATGCGTTGATGATTCTGATCGACCAGCGGGGAGCGGCGGAAACTGGTGTGGGATATGCGATTGGAGCTGCGTTCCTGCTGGGTGTGGGTGGTTTTTGTTTCCCCATGGCCATCGCACTGATTCCGGGCCGTACGCGCAGCCACGAGCTGACCGCGCGACTGTCCGGCTTCGTGCAGCCAATCGGCTACGTTTTCTCCGGAGTCGGCCCCTTCCTGGTAGGCGTGGCCGCCGGAACCGCGGAAACATGGACACCGATTCTGGTCGTGCTGCTTGGCACCACGGTGGTGCTAGCAGTGCTTGGGTTGATTGTCGGTCGGCCAACGTACATTGATGACGAACTGGCCGACCGAGGTATCGGCGAAAAGAAGCCGGGACGTATTCAGCTCGACTGAATTTAGGGGAGTTAGCTCCACTGTATTTGGACACGGGCCAACTTAGCTTTGAAACTATGACAAAGAAAAAGAATTTAATCGCGCTGGCCTGGAGTTTTATTCTCGGACTGCTGTTCATTCCGGGATTGATTGTCTCCGCTTTTCTTCTGCCCTGGATTCCGCTCATTGGCCGCGGTGCCGATTGGCTCTCCCGGTGGGCAGCATCGTGGTCCGGCACCCCAATCGCCAACCGCGTGACCAATCGCTGGTTCGACATCCGCAACTTCGTCAACCTGCTCGTGCAGTTGGCCATTGGCTTTGTCACCTTCACAGCGTGGGTCGGCGGCGGGTTCACTGTCGGAGTGCTCTTCGCTGCACCATTCCTGGTTGATGAAGTGCAGTTTTTCAGCTGGACTCTGACAGACCCCACACAGAAAATCGGGGTTGCATGGGTTTTCGCCATCCTCTTTTTGGTGCTGACCATCGCCATCAACCTCGGTGCCGGCCTGCTGTCCATTTGGCTCTCCCGCGTCATCCTCGCACCATCCAGCGAGGAAGTCAGCCAGTCCCGTGATGTGCTCATCGACTCCTTCTCGGGCGAGCGCCGTCGCATTGAGCGCGAGCTTCACGACGGTCCACAGCAGCACCTGACCGCCTTGAAACTCAACATTGCCGCTGCTCGCATGGGCAAGACTGAGGAAGAGGTAGCCGAGGCACTCTCCGCCGCCGACCGCAATGCAACGCAGGCTCTTGCGCAGCTGCGCTCCGTGGTGCTTGGCATTGCCCCACCAGTGCTTTTCGAAAATGGCCTAGTCGCAGCAGTAGAGGAATTGGCAGCGCACTCTGGCATGGAGGTTTCTGTTCGTGAGGACGGTGTCTCCGACTTCGGCCCGATTGACGAAACCACAGCGTTGCTTGCTTACCACTGCGCAGCGGAGGGGCTGACCAACGCCACCAAGCATGGACATGCCGATCGAGCTGATATCACTCTCGCGGTTCAGACTCCGAAGAAGGCGCTCGTGTCTCATCTGGGTACGCTTACGGTCACTGTGCGCGACAATGGCGAAGGCCTGGAAAAACCATCGAGTGCGGACGCTGTAGACGTCGTAAAGCATGGCACGGGAACCGGCATTGCGGGCCTGCGCGAACGGGCGGCAGCGCTTGGCGGAACCGTGTCGTTCGCCAACGCCGACGGTGGTGCTGAATTGCGGCTGGAACTGCCTGTTCGCCAAGGAAGGACACGATGAAAGTACTGCTGGCCGAGGATTCCGTACTCCTGCGCGAGGGGCTGACCGGCCTGCTGCGGGCGCTGGGGCACGAGGTCGTCGCCGTCGGCGATGCGGATCAGCTGCTCGCCACTGCCGAAGGGCAGGCGTTCGATGTCATCGTCACCGATGTCCGGATGCCGCCGAACATGCGTGACGACGGACTGCTCGCGGCTTCCACACTTCGCCACGACAACCCCGACCAGCCGGTTGTGGTGCTCAGCCAATACGTGGCGGCCAGTTACTTAGATCGCCTGCTGCAGCATGGTGGCTTTGGGTACCTGCTTAAGGAACGCGTCTCGGATGTCGACCACTTCGTTGCGGCGCTGGAAGAAGTGCGTGGCGGCGGTACCGTGGTCGATTCTGAAGTGGTTGCGACGCTACTGGCCGCAAAGCAGGACGGCATCGCCGAGCTGACTCCACGTGAGCGCGAAGTGCTGGACCTGATGGCGCAGGGGCTTAGTAATAAGGAAATAGAAAAACGCCTAGTACTAACCGCAGGCGCTGTGAGTAAGCATGTGGCGAATGTGTTCTTGAAGCTCGGCTTCCAACCGGAAGATAACAACCGTCGTGTCAAAGCAGTATTGCGGTGGCTGAGATATACCGCGCCATCGACTTAGGCTTTGCCGTTGTCTTTGGCCTAAACCGCGCCCTACGCAAAAGCCCCACACGTAGGCAAAAAGCCCCGCACCGACTCCTCCGAAACTGGAGTCGAGGCGGGGCTTATGGCTGTCTAGCTGGTGCTACTTGGCTTCAGTAGCTACCTCAGTTGTAGCGGTCACCTCAGCATTTCCGAACTGCTTATTGAGGTTCTCGCCCTCCACATCCACGGCCGGGATGATCTTGTCCAACCAGCGCGGAATCTTCCAGGCGCGCTCGCCGAGCAGGAACATCATGGCCGGGATGAATGTCATGCGGACGATGAAGGCATCGAAGAGAACTGCGGCTGCCAGGGCAAAGCCCATGACCTTAATGAACGGCTCATCCATCAGGATGAAGGCGGCGAACACCGAGATCATAATCAGTGCCGCAGCGGTGACCACGCGGGCACCGTGTTTGAAACCGTTGGACGTTGCATTAGCAGCTGTCTTGCCGTGCGCCCAGCCCTCACGCATACGGGTAACCAGGAACACCTGGTAGTCCATGGCCAGGCCGAAGACGATACCAATCAGCATGATCGGCAGGAAGGAAATCAGCGGCTGCGGGTCATCGATAATGCCCAGGGCGCCCTCCTGCCACAGAGCCACCGTGACACCAAAGGTTGCGGCCACAGACAGTGCGAAGCCGAGAGCTGCCACCAGTGGTACCCAGATGGAGCGGAAGACGAGCATCAACAGCAGGAAGGCCAGGACCAGCACGATGCCGATGTAGGGCAACAGCACGTCGGAAAGCCGCTGCGAGATGTCCTCGAACATGGGCGAAACACCGGTGATGGAGTAGCGGGCGCCCGTGTCCTCGTTGTACTTGCCTTCGGCGTCGCGAATGGATTGCAACAGGTCAGCAGCGCGCTCATCGGTTGCGCTGTACGCCGGGGTAATCAGAATCTGGGCGGCATCACCGAGATCGCTCGGATCCTGTGGATTGCCATTGGTAGCGATGACCTGAGCATTTACCACACCATCGACGCTCTGCAGCTCCGTCAGGGCAGACATCATGGCGTTCTGCTTTTCCGGTGCGGCGAGATCCTTGTAGTCCACGAGCGCAATCATCGGGGAGTTGCGGCCGGGGCCGAAAGCGTCTTCGGTCATTTCGTAGGCCGTGCGGTTGGGAGTGCCCTTGGCCATCATGCCGTCAGAAGGCATGGCCAACCGGAGATTAGTAGCCGGCATGGCCAGCAGAATTAGGACAACTGCCGTACCCAGGACGAACGCCAGCGGACGCTTGCGCACGATGCGGACCCACTTCAGGCCCATGGTCGGGGTGTCGTTCTCCGGGTCCGGTGCCTTCACAAATGGCGCGCGACCGGCGAAAACCTTGGTGCCGAACAGGCCGAGAATAGCCGGCAGCAACGTGATGGCAACGAGCACCGCCATAGCGACGGTAAATGCTGCGGCCAGCGCCATTGCGGTCAGGAACGGGATGTTGATGATCGACAGTGCCGCAAGAGCAATCAGCACGGTGAGGCCTGCGAATACCACTGCGGAACCAGCCTTGCCGACGGCCAGGCCCGCCAGATGTGCACGCTCCTCGCGTGGGATTTTCTTGAGCTCGGCGGCCAGTTCCTTCGGCTCAAGGTTCGAGCCATCGACGTGTGCAACCAGCTCGTTGCGGAAGCGAGCCACGATAAAAAGCGCGTAGTCGATGCCGACAGCCAGGCCAATCATCGACGCCAGCGTCGGTGTCATGGTGGAGATGGTGTCGGTGAAAGCGGTGGCGGCGAAGATGCCCGCCATGCCGATTCCCAGGCCGATGACAGCCGACAGCAGCGGCAGACCAGCGGCGACGAAGCTTCCGAAGGCAACAATGAGCACGATTGCGGCCACGATGATGCCGATAATTTCCGCAGTGGCGGTAATCTCGCTCATTTGGAATGCGTTACCGGACCAGGCGACGTTCAGATCGCCCTTGTGCTTTTCGACGGTTTCCGTGAACGCATCCCGGACTCCACTTTCGATATCCATGCTGGTGGCAGCATCGAAAGTCACGGAAATGGTGCCGGTGGTCTTATCGGCACTCAGTGGGGAGACGGCCTCCAGGTTCGAATTGATCTGCTCCTCGGGGAATCCCTGAGCTTGCATTGCCGGTACGGCCTGCTGCTTCATCCCCTCAGCCGCCATCATGGGCGGGACAATTTCTTCGGTCTTCGTTAGCCCTTCGGCGCTCCGCATTGCGGCGACGAGCTCATCGACCTCGCCTGCAACAGCTGGGTCCTCGAGGGTCTTGCCTTCTGGAGCTTGAATGACCACAGTGCCCGTGGGTGCGCTTAGCTGATCTTCATCGGTGGCAAAGCGCTGCTGAATCTCTTCTTGAGTTTCAACTGACTCAAGGCCGGGAAAGGTGAAGTTCTCAGACGTGCCGCTGTACAGCGTTGCCGTCGCGGTACCCATGCCCGCGATGAGCAGCAGCCATACAATGAGGAATCGCCAGCGGTGAAGATAAGCTGATCTACCGATTTTGTACAACAAGGAAGCCATGACAGTAACACTTACATAATTTCAGAATTAATTTCTAATGGGTTTGTGCTGCGCAAGAGCGTTACTCGGATGTGCTAATCGGAGTTGTTTGGTTGTTGTGGCACCGCGGGATGTAGCCGAAAAGCAGCGGAAACAAAAATGAGGCTCAGCTTGACGCTGAGCCTCATTGGCGGAGCCGATGACGGGAATCGAACCCGCGCCGCCTGCTTGGGAAGCAGGAGTTCTACCATTGAACTACATCGGCACACAGTAGGCGGAATGATTAAAAGCACGCCACGGGATTGGCACAGTAGGTGTGGCATGCAGGCAATCAGTCGCCCTCTGTAACTTCAATGTAGCACTCTCGATTCGTGTCGAAAAAATTGGTTGACAGCATCTCCGCTGAATTTATCGGGGGCGTATCCTACAACCCACGCACGCTGTGCATTAGAGAGCGGTTAAGCTGGTCTATGTGTTGCTCTCAGATCGTGATATTCGTGCCGCTATCGATGCCGAAGGCTCTGGTCATCTCGGCATTGATCCTTTTGACCCGAAGATGATTCAGCCTTCGTCCATCGACGTGCGTCTGGATAAGTTTTTCCGAGTCTTTAACAACTCGCAGTACACGCATATCGATCCGAAGTTGCCGCAGGAAGAACTAACTTCTCCACACGAGGTTCCAGAAGGGCAGCCCTTCATTCTTCATCCGGGCGAGTTCGTCCTGGCATCGACCTTGGAGTACTTCACTATTCCCCCGAACTTGGCAGGTCGTCTGGAAGGTAAGTCTTCACTGGGGCGTCTGGGCCTGGCAACGCACTCCACCGCAGGCTTTATTGACCCGGGCTTCTCCGGCCACATCACCTTGGAGCTTTCCAACGTGGCCAATCTGCCCATCGCACTGTGGCCAAACATGAAGGTCGGCCAGCTGGCACTGTTTAAGATGTCCTCCCCGGCGGAGGTACCGTATGGCTCCGGCAAACTCGGTTCGAAGTATCAGGGGCAGCGCGGCCCGACCCCGTCGCGGGCATACTTGAACTTCCGTGACGAATAGCAGAAAACAGCCTGTGGACGCAGGCCACACTTAGGAATCTATGCTATCTGACCTCCGCGAAATAGCCATCCGCTTTGAAAAGGTTACCAAGGTTTTTGACCACGCCGGGGGCTCCGTGCCGTCGTCAAGCAACACCGCGGTGCTCGATGGCGTCACCTTTGACATCCCGCGTAATGCCATTACGGTGCTGGTGGGCTCGTCAGGCTGCGGCAAGACTACGCTGCTGCGGATGATTAATCGGATGGTGGACCCGACCTCGGGGCGCGTGCTGGTCGAGGGCGAGGACGTGGCGGGCCGCGATCCAGTGAGTTTGCGCCGCGGCATTGGCTATGTGATGCAAGATGGCGGGCTGCTACCGCATCGTACGGTGGTGGACAACGTTGCGACGGTGCCGCGGTTGAATGGAGTGCCTCGCAAGCAGGCGCGAGCTCGGGCGATGGAATTACTCGAGGTCGTGGGGCTGGAGGCGGGTGTCGCCAAACGGTATCCCGCACAGCTCTCCGGCGGTCAGCAGCAGCGCGTCGGCGTGGCGCGGGCGCTGGCGGCGGAGTCGGGAATCCTGCTGATGGATGAGCCCTTCGCCGCCGTCGATCCGATTGTGCGCCGTGAACTCCAAGCGGAAGTGCTGCGGCTTCAGCGCGAGCTCGGGCGCACCATCGTCTTTGTCACGCACGATATCTCCGAGGCATTTCACCTTGGTGACCAGGTCGTTTTGCTCCAAAAGGGTGGGCATATCGCGCAGCGCGGCACGCCCGAGGAGTTCATCGCCGCGCCGGCAAACGACTTCGTCCGCGAGTTCATCGACGCGGACTCTCGACACCTACGGGTCGAGGGCAGGCGGGTTATCGATGCCCGTGGACGCGTCGCCGGTGTGCTTGACGACGGCACCTCCAACCACCCCGCGCACAAGCAACCAGGTAGGTGAATGCTGTCATGATTCGGTGGTCATGGTACCTGGAAAATTTCGCTCAGATTGCGGAGTTGACCCGCGCTCACATTGCGCTGTCAGTGCCACCAATTGTGGTGTCGGTGCTGATTTCGGTGCCGCTGGGTTACATTGCGGCTCGCTGGACGCGTGTTCGCGCAGCTATTAATTCCAGCACCGGGCTGCTCTATGCCATTCCCTCTTTGGCGCTGTTTGTGCTCTTGCCCATAGTGCTTGGCACCTCAATTCTGTCGCCATTAAATGTGCAGGTAGCGCTGACAATTTATGGCATTGCGCTGATGACCAGGACAGCCGCGGATGGTTTTGGCTCGGTACCCAGTTTCGCCCGCGATGCCGCCACGGCGGTGGGCTATTCCCCGTGGTCGCGCATCGTCATCGTCGAGTTGCCGCTGGCCGGGCCGGTGCTGTTGTCCGGCGTGCGAGTGGTCTCAGCCGCCACGGTCTCACTGGTCAGTGTCGGTTCACTCATCGGTGTCCACGGGCTGGGATACTTTTTCACAGACGGCTTCAACCGCAGCTTTCCGACGGAAATCCTGGCAGGTGTCTTCGGCACTGCTGCAGTAGCTTTGGTCTTTGACGTAGTCCTGCTGACTTTGGGCAGCTTGGTGATGCCGTGGACCCGCAAGTCTGGGTCAACCGCCCAAGCCGAACGATCAGTGGCATAAGTGGTGGGATGATGCAATGAATGAAAGTGGAGCATTCAGTCAGGCGTGGCAGTGGTTGACCACGGCTTCGTCTTGGCAAGGGGAAAATGGCATTTGGAATCGCATTGCTGAGCACCTGGGCTACTCGGCTCTGGCCACCGTGATTGCAGTGGCGTTGGGCGTAGGCCTGGGCATCGCGGTCGGTCACACCGGTCGCGGGCGTGTGGCGGTGCTCGGAGTTTCTGGAGTACTACGCGCCATGCCGACTCTCGGGCTGCTTACCTTCTTGGCGCTGGTTATTCCCTCGGGCATTACCGTCGCTCTTATCCCGGCCACGATTGTGCTGGTCCTTCTCGCAGTTCCGCCGGTGTTGGCAGCGACTGCCGCAGGTTTTGAGGCGGTTAACCGAGACGCTATTGACGCGGCCACAGCCATGGGGTTTTCCACGCGCCAGGTCATTGGCGAGGTGGAGCTGCCACTGGCGCTTCCGGTCATTATCGGTGGTATTCGCTCGGCTTGGCTGCAGGTATTGGCGACGGCGACAGTAGCCGCCTACCTTGGTTTGGGCGGTCTCGGCCGCTACCTCCTCGATGCCTTAGCGGTGCGAAACTACGGAATTATGCTGGCTGGCGCAGCGATTATCGCAGCTTTATCGTTTCTATCGGACGGGGTATTCGCTCTGCTGGAAAGGCTGTTGGCCCCTGCCGGGCAGAGAGGAAAGGAAGCGCGATGAGCCAGCTGCATCGCAACTATCTTCACCACAACCAGATGCAGGCCCGGAACCAATATTCACGCCGGGATGCCCTGCGAGCCGCAGCGCGAGTTGGCGTAGTCATCAGCACTGCTTCTATAACCGCGCTGGCCGGCTGTGCTCTTGATCCGGCCAATCCTGAGGGACGCCAGGGCAAGGAGATTCGCATTGGGTCCGCGATGTTCCCGGAATCGGAAATCATTGCTCGAATCTGGGCATATGCTTTGCAAAATGTCGGGGTCGCAGCGATTGTCGTCCCGCAAATTGGATCTCGTGAGGTCTACTTGGAGGCACTGGCGGAGGGTTCCGTCGACATCGTGCCGGAGTATTCGGGAAACCTCGGTGCCTATTACGGCGAAGTCCCAGTTGGCGCCGATGCCGACAGCGTAATGCAGGCGGTAAGGGACAATCTGCCTGCCGAGTTTTTCATTGCCGCAATCGCTCCGGCGCAGTCGAAGGATGCCTACCGAATCACACGAAAGACCTCAGAAGAATTTGGCGTGAAATCGCTTCCTGACCTCAAACGGCTGCTGGCGGAAACACAGAGCATTCGCATTGGTGGCTCACCTGAACTTGCTGAGCGCCCATACGGGCCGAAGGGGTTGACCACGTTCTACGGTCTGCCCGCCGACCGACTTGAACTGGTGGGATACGGCGATTCCGGCGGCCCGCTGACGATCCACGCGCTTGTCGACGACGCTGTAGATGTAGCCAATATTTTCACGACCACTCCGCTTCGAGATTCCTCAGGCCAGCGCGTCGATCTGGTGACCTTGGACGATCCAAAGCGGATGATCTCGGCGCAAAATGTGGTGGCGCTGGCTCGCCGGGACAGGGTCTCGGAAGAAGCTGCGCGGATACTCACAAGTATTTCAAAAGACCTGACTACAGGGGATCTCGTCGCCATGAATGAACGAGCCTCAGGTAACGAAAAGGCCAGTGCCGGATTGATTGCCCGCGATTGGTTAAGTGGCAGCACAAAGTGACATTTTTGGCAACTTGAAAAATAAACTGCGGGTATGCAAATTGCCACCCCGTTTAGGGGGTAAATCGGCTTGAAGGTCGCTAAAAGTTCTACAAATAATGAACGTTATGCGTATTACGGTTATTGGTACGGGTTACCTTGGTGCCACTCATGCCGCGGCAATGGCGCAGTTAGGTCACGAGGTTCTCGGTGTAGATGTTGATCCCGCCAAGATTGAGGCATTGTCCGCAGGTCAAGTTCCTTTCTTTGAGCCTGGCTTGCCCGAACTGCTAAAGAAGCACGTTGAGTCGGGGCGACTACGTTTCACCACTAACTACGACGAAGCCGTTGAATTTGCGAACGTCCACTTCATAGGTGTCGGAACTCCGCAGGTCAAGGGTTCGTACGCAGCCGATGTTCGCTATGTGGACGCAGCTATTACCGAATTGGCTAAGCGCGTCGTCGGCAAGCATTTAGTGTTTGGTAAGTCCACTGTGCCCGTCGGTACCGCACCGCGCCTGCAGGAGCTAGCTGCGAAGATGATCGGTGAGCGCGCCGCAGATGGTGATGAGCAGTTGAAGAACACCAGCCTCGAGATCGCCTGGAACCCGGAGTTCCTGCGCGAGGGCTTCGCGGTAAAGGACACCCTGGAACCGGACCGTGTGGTGCTGGGCACCCAGAAGCCGGGCATGATCCTCAATGGTGCTGGCCAGGAGGTCGAATCGATTGCCGAGGCCAGCCTGCGCGAGTGCTTCGGCCCTATCTTCGAGCGCGAGACGCCACTTATCGTCGCGGACACCGCCACCGCAGAGCTGGTGAAGGTGTCGGCGAACGCATTCCTCGCCACCAAGATTTCCTTTATCAACGCGGTCTCCGAAATCTGTGAGGTCACAGGTGCGGATATCACTACGCTTGCCGACGCCATCGGTATGGATGCCCGAATTGGCCGCCGCTTCCTCAACGCGGGTCTGGGCTTCGGCGGCGGTTGCCTGCCGAAGGATATCCGCGCATTCATGGCCCGCGCCGGTGAGCTGGGCGTTGACCAGGCGCTGACCTTCTTGCGCGAGGTCGATGCAATTAACATGCGTCGCCGTGAAAAGACTGTTGACCTGGTGCGTGGTAGTTTCGGTGGCTCGCTGCTCGGCCACACCGTGACCGTGCTGGGTGCGGCTTTCAAGCCGAACTCTGACGATGTGCGTGACTCCCCGGCGCTGTCGATTGCCGGTTCGCTGTCGTTGGCAGGCGCTTCGGTAAGCGTTTACGACCCGCAGGCCATGGAGAACGCCAAGAAGAATTTCCCGACCTTGGAGTACGCACCGAGCATCGAAGCGGCCCTGGAAGGCTCGGAGATGGTTGTCGTCGCCACCGAGTGGCAGCAGTTTCGCGACATTGACCCGGTCGCTGCGAAGAAGCTGGTCAAGCGCGCAGCGGTGCTCGACGGCCGCAACTGCCTGCCAGCCGACCAGTGGCGTGCCGCAGGCTGGGATGTCACCTGCCTCGGCCGCGGCTAAATGCTAGCTGCCCTCGAGCGCTTCGGAAACTTCATACCCTCCGGGGCCACGGTATAGGCGGCGATGAGGGTGGTAATCGGCACTGCGAGTACCAAAGCCACCGCACCGATGGTGGAACGCAGCAGCTCTGTGGCCACGACATCGGAGGTCAACGACTGCATCAGCGGCCGGTCGGAGACGCTTAACAAAATCGATAGCGGCAGTGCGGTGCCGAGGTACGCCAGTACCAGCGTGTAGACCATCGACGCGATGTGGTCGCGGCCGACGCGCATTGCCGAGCGGAAGACCTCCATAGGCCGCGACCGCGGAGCTGCTTCGTAAAGCTCCTGGACGGTCGATGCCTGGGCGATGGTGACGTCGTTAAGCACGCCCAACGCGCCGATGATGAATCCCGCCAGAAGCAGACCTGTGACGGAGACGTCAGGCAGGTAAAGCTGAATGAGCAGGTTGTCCTCGTTGCCGAGACCACGTAGCTGCGACGTGGAGATAGCGAGGTTGGCCAGGCCCGCCGCCAGCACCATCGTGGTGAGTGTTCCCGCCAGTGCGGAAGCTGACTTCCAGTTGATGCCATGAACGAGGAAGAGCACCGGGAAGAGGATCGCCGCGCCCGCCGTGATGGCTAAGGCCACAGGATCGCCGCCGCGTAGCAGTGCCGGAACGAGGAATCCCATCACTGCGGCCAGCGTGATGCCAAGACCAATGAGGCTCAAGACACCGCGAGTTATGCCGACGAGGATGATGAGAAGTACTGCCGCGCCGAGCCACAGCCAGATCGTCGTGGTGCGATCCATGTCCAGGAAGGTGTAGGTGTTCCCGATGTCAGTGGTGTCGACAACCTGATGAGGTGCGAGGTCGACGACATTAGTGTCGGCCGCGGGAGCAGGAGCTTCGGGGGCAGCGGGGGCTTCTGCGTCGGATTCAGGTGCTGGTTCCGGCTCCGGGGCTGGAGCTGGTGCCTCTGCATCAGGAGCAGGCTCACCCTCAGCGCCCTCAGGGGCAGGCGCGGGAACAACGCCGGGAGCCGGTGTCATCAACCCCGGATCCGGGACGGCACCATTGTCGACAGCTCCGGTACCGCCCGCGTTTGGACGGTGAATTGCCAGGACGACCTTGTCACCCTCCGCCAGCTCAATCTCGCCGGGAAGGCCGGATGCTTCCAGCAGAGTCTTCTTGCCCTCGTCTGGGCCCGAGGTCAGCTCAATGACCGAGAGCTGGCACTTCGGCGCCGCGGGGTCGTTGAGCGAAGCCGTCAGCCCTGGCCGCGGCTGGTCGTCGAAGACACGTCCGTTGTCAGGCGAATTGCACGCGCCGACGCTGTGCTTTACGACGGTTCCCTTGACCGTCTCTGCAGCTGACGTCTGTGACTGCAGGAATCCCGGCCCTGGGCTCGGAGCTTCGCCAGATGGCCAGAGCCCAATCACGGCGAGGAAAGTCGCAATGCCGGCAACTGTAAGAACTGTGGCCAGTAAGCGACGTGCTCTGGTGGGGTTGTGCCGCGGTTTCGTCGGTTTTGGTTTGGCTTGTGCAGGTTCGTTTTGCCGTGCCGGTGCTGTCGGCTGCGCCGGTTCTGCCGTTTGCGCAGGTTCTGCATGTCGTGCTGGGACAGCCGAGGTTTCAGAGTTGGGTTGATTCGCGGCATTGACAGCCCGGAACCGGCCGGTAGGGGAGCCGCTGTTCGAGTTCTTCAGTACGTCGAGATGCGCACCTATGTCGGAACCCGGAGCAACGCGAAAAGGTTGCTGGGTGTCAGAGTTCATTGAATCTTTTGAATGCCTGCCCACCCTTAATAACCTAATCGCTGCACCAGCACCGGAAGGCGTACCGACATTCCGGCGCGCCGAGCCGTAGTCATCAGCGCTATGGCACACCTATCGATGCAATATTCACTCATCGATGCGCACCAGCGTGGCCATAAGTGAATAGCGCATCGATATGTGAGAAGGGAAGAACCCGCAGCGTGCTGAACCTTAAGTACTGCTACTGCTTGTAGCTGACCAGGAAGTTGCCCAGACGCTCGATGGCTTCCTTCAGGTCGCGCGCCCACGGCAGGGTCACAATTCGGAAGTGATCCGGCGCCGGGTAGTTGAAGCCAGAGCCGCCGACCATCAGGATTTTCTCTTCACGCAGGATGTCGAGCATCAGCTTTTCGTCATCGTGAATTTCATAGACGTTCGGATCCAGCTTCGGGAATGCGTACATGGCGCCCATCGGCTTCACGCAGCTCACGCCCGGAATTGAGGTCAGTCCCTCGTAGGCGACATTGCGCTGCTCCAGGAGGCGACCGCCTGGCAAGATCAGGTCCTCGATGGACTGGTAGCCGCCAAGTGCCACCTGAATGCCGTGCTGAGCAGGGACATTCGGGCATAGACGGGTGCTGGCCAGCAAGTTGATGCCCTCGATAAAGCCCTCTGCGTGGCGCTTCGGGCCAGTCAGCACCATCCAGCCCGCGCGGTAACCCGCCACACGGTAGGTCTTGGACAGGCCGTTGAAGGTGATACAGAGCAAATCCGGGGCCAAGGAGGCAGTGGAAATGTGCTCGGCATCGTCGTAGAGGATACGGTCGTAGATTTCGTCGGAAAGCAGCAGGAGTGAGTGCTCACGAGCGATATCGACGATGGCTTCGAGTGTCTGGCGTGTGTAGACCGCGCCGGTCGGATTGTTCGGGTTGATGATGACAATCGCCTTCGTGCGATCCGTCACCTTCGAGCGAATGTCTTCGACATCAGGGGCCCAGTTATTCTCCTCATCACACGTGTAGTGGACGGCCTTGCCGCCGGCGAGGGTGGTTGCCGCCGTCCAGAGCGGGTAATCCGGAGCTGGAATGAGGACCTCATCGCCCTCGTTGAGCAGTGCCTGCGTGGTGATGGAAATCAGCTCGGAGACGCCGTTGCCCAGCCAGACGTCGTTGACGTCGAAACGGGGGAAGTCCGGGTCCATCTCATAGCGCGTGACGACGGCACGGCGTGCGGAGTAAATACCCTTGGACTCGGAGTAGCCCTGTGCGTGGGGGAGGGCGCGGACCATGTCCTGCACGATGGTGTCAGGTGCATCAAAGCCGAACTTCGCCGGATTGCCAGTGTTGAGCATCATGATGCGGTGCCCGTCGGCCTCCATCTGCTCGGCGAGAGTAGTCACCGGACCGCGAATGTCGTAGAGGACGTTCTGCAGCTTGGAGGATTGGTCCAGTGTCTTTAGCGGAGTGCGGCGAGGTGCCCTGATGTTTCCGCGGCGAGCGGCAACGCGGGCGGCACGGGACTGCTCAGCCTGAGCGGCCTGCGCAGCCTTAGTGTCCTGCGTTGTCTCGTTGGTGGTTTCGGTGCCCTGGGAAGTGTCTTTACTGGAACTCACCTGTCTAAGCATGCCACTTTTTTGCTTCCGCACCATGCTTTTCTCATAGTGGGGGCAGATTAATTGCGTAATAACCACGACACACCCGGGGACAGGCATACATTTTGTCCATTACCCCTGAAATGTGTCCTGAATAAACAAAAGTGCCCTGCATGGGAATGCAGGGCACTGTGGCTCAGTTTTTGGCGGTTGGCTACTGAACTGCCAGGGATATTGATTGCTAGTTACTGCTTGACTGCAGAGCCGTCGATCTGCAGGGAAATCTCGTTGCCAAGGAGCAGGCCGCCGGTCTTAATGGGAGCGTTGTAATCGATACCGAAATCGGTGCGGTCAATCTTGGTGGCTGCCTCGAAGCCAACGCGAGTCTGACCCCATGGGTCTTCAGCGGAGCCGAAAATGTCGACATCCAGGGTGACCGGCTTGGTAATGCCGTTGATGGTCAGGTCGCCGGTAACGGTGGCCTTTTCTTCGCTCTGGAGCTCGATAGCGGTGGAAGCAAACTCGAAGGTCGGGTTTTCGTCGGTGCCGAAGAAGTCCTTCGAGCGCAGGTGGTTGTCGCGCTCTTCATTGTTGGTGTTGATGGAGTTCGCCTGAATGGTTGCCTTTGCCGTGGAATTCTCCGGCTTGTCGGCATCAAAATTAATAACGGACTCAAACTCAGTGAACTGACCGTGGACCTTAGTAATCATTGCGTGACGAACGGTGAATCCAACGGTGGAGTGCTGAGTGTCAAGAACGTAGTTACCAGACTGAAGAGCCATAGTGAATCTCCTAAAAGTTAAAAAGTGTTTCGAATCTTTCGAAGTATTTTTGTCCGCCGGAACCAAGTTCCGGTATTGACGTATCAACGATAACTCTAGATGTGATGATGTGTCAACAAATTTCAAAGAAAATGTCGAATATTTTTTAGAAGCGCACATCCGGTCGGGCGATCGGTTCGGGATTTTGCCGTGGCTTGAGAGTGATTCTCGGCATCGTCGGTGCTGGTAGGCGGGAAGGGCCTTCCGGGTTCCGGCTGATATAGCCGTGGACGTTGCCAAAGCGGTCGGATTCTTCCTCCCACTCCTTGCGGAACTGCGCAATTTCCTCGGTAGAGCGACCAATAAAGTTCCACCACATCACTAAGTCCTCGGTTAAGGGCTCGCCGCCGATAAGGACGAGGCGGCTTTCTTCGGTTCCAGGGTTGTGGAGCTTAATCGTGTTCTCGCCGACGCCGGTGTAGGCCAGCTCGGTGCGCTTGACTGTGGTGCCGCCAACGGTGAGTTCGCCCGTGTCCAAGAGGAAGCCGTGCTCGAACTTCGGGTCGACCTCAATGGTGATGGTCGCGCCGGGCTTTATGTGAATCTCTGCGCCGACCAGTGGGGTGAACATCCGCACGGGGGACGTAGAGTCAAATAGTTCGCCAATAAATACCAGGGCGTGTCCGCCGTCTAATTGGACCGCTTTGGGTTTGTAGTGGTCAAACCCGGGGTTTGTGCCGCGGGCGTCGTTGGGAAGTGCGACCCACAGCTGTACGCCATGCAGGGTAGTGGTGTCCTGTGTTGAGACTTCGGAGTGGCAAATGCCGGAACCCGCGGTCATGAAATTCGCTTCACCAGGCTTGACGACGGCGTGGTTGTCCGCCGAATCGTGATGTGTAATCTCGCCCTGAAAAAGCCAGGAAACGGTTTGCAGGCCAGTGTGGGGGTGGGGTGCGACATCCATGCCGCCGGTGGCGCTGACATCGTCGGGTCCGTAGTGGTCGACAAAGCACCATGCTCCGATGGTGGAGCGCTGGCGCTGGGGCAAAGTGCGATGAACGGTCATGCTGCGAGGGCCGCCAAGGGGGACTTCGCGGGAGGTGATGATCTCAACTTTTGTCATGGCTGAGCGAGGCTCCTTTGGTTGGGGCGGTTGATATGGGGTTGTTTTAGGCGCTTACGCCCAGCATAACATGTGTTGACATGTCAACAACCGCTATTTAGGATTGAGAATTATGCAATTCGGAATTTTTACTATTGGCGACGTCACAAAAGATCCCACGACCGGACAAATCCCTACTGAACATGAGCGAATTAAGGCAACTGTCGCGCTAGCGAAGAAGGCCGAAGAGGTCGGCCTCGATGTATTTGCTACCGGCCAGCACCACAATCCACCGTTTGTGGCCCCGGCGAACCCGCCGATTTTATTAGCCAACCTCGCAGCACAGACCGAAAATCTGATTCTGTCGACCTCGACAACGCTGATTACCACCACCGACCCCGTGCGCATCGCCGAGGATTACGCCTACCTCCAGCACCTTTCCGAAGGCCGCATGGATCTCATGATGGGCCGCGGCAACACCGGGCCTGTTTATCCGTGGTTTGGCAAGGATATCCGCAAGGGAATTCCGCTGGCCATTGAGAATTACCACCTATTGCGCACCCTTTGGCGCGAGGAGAATGTGGATTGGCAAGGTCAATTCCGCACTCCGCTGCAGTCCTTTACGTCCACGCCGCGTCCACTCGACGGTGTGGCGCCTTTCGTGTGGCATGGCTCAATCCGGTCCACCGAGATTGCTGAGCAGGCCGCCTTCTATGGGGACGGCTTCTTCCATAACCACATTTTCTGGAATATCGAGCACACCACAGCCATGGTCAATCTCTACCGCCAGCGCTATGAGCACTACGGTCATGGTGCTGCTGATCAGGCAATCGTTGGACTTGGTGGGCAGGTCTTCGCCGCTGAGACGGAGAAGAAGGCCAAGGAAATTTTCCGCCCCTACTTCGACAATGCCCCGGTCTATGGACATGGGCCATCGTTGGAAGAATTCGAGAACATCACTCCACTGACCGTCGGCACGCCTGAGCAAATCATCGAGCGCTACCTTGGCTATGCAGATGCCGTTGGCGACTACCAGCGCCAGCTTTTCCTCATCGATCACGCCGGCCTGCCGCTGGAGATGGCGTTGGAGCAGGTTGAAATCCTGGGAACCGAAATCGTTCCGGTCCTCCGTGAAGAGTTTGAGCGCCGCCGTCCGGCACATGTGCCTTCCGACCCGCCGACGCATGCCTCGCTGGTTGCCGAGGGCGCAGATTCCCCGCATCTTCTCGTCCGCCCGGCTGAAAGGAATCAGCAGTGAAAAAGCTTGTCGTCGTAAGTGCTGGTGTTTCCGATCCATCAACCACGCGCATCCTTGCCGACCGCATCGCGGAGGCCGTCGAGGCGCAGGTCTCCAAGCGTGGCGAGGGGCTCCACATTGAGTACGTCGAGCTGCGCGAACTCGCTGTCAGTCTCGGCACTGTGATGTCCACAGGGCTTTACGACGAAAAATTGCGGGCAGCCCTCGATACTGTCAGCGGTGCTGATGGATTGATTGCCGCGACCCCGGTGTTCGCAGCGTCCTACTCGGGGCTGTTCAAGATGTTTTTCGATGCCCTGGATAAGGATGCGCTGACTTCCATGCCGGTCATTATTGCTGCGACAGCTGGCACAGCACGACATTCGTTGGTGCTGGAGTATGCGATGCGTCCGCTGTTTAGCTACCTTCGCGGCACGGTTATGCCGACTGCTGTATTTGCAGCTACTGAGGACTTTGGTGCCGGCGATAGTACCGGCGATGGCGCCGGCGGAGTGTCCGGCGCGGAGATGAACAATCGCGTCGTGCGTGCAGCTCGTGAGCTTGCCGAGTACCTTGTCGGTGTTCGCTCGGCAGTAGTCGGTTTTGGTCCAGATTTTGGGAACGAAGCTGAAGAAAAGGGTGCAGCGCATTCAGCGGGCGGGACCAGCGAGGGGAATCAGACTGTTGGCGAGCCGAACCAGCGACGCAGTACAAACACGCGGGTGGATACTAACGTCACGGATTTTGCCACACTGCTAGAGGGGCTCGACGGCACCGCAAAGTAGCCGCGCACTCACGTCAAGGGAGGGCCGGGGGAGGGGCGGAGTCAGCGCTCTTTAGCGGCACCACGGGAGGTTGTAGTAGTCGCAAGAGAAGGTATCGGAAAGAGCGTATTCCTTAACCTGCAGGTCGTCGCTGCTGGTCGTAGCTGTCGGTGCTGCGGTAGCGGACGGGGCGGCGGTCAGCGCGCCCAGGGAGAGTGCTGCGGATGCAATGGTGGTAGCAAGAATAGAAGTGCGTCGAAACATTAGGTAGTACTCCGAAAGATATCTGCCTCGGCAAAGTGTCAGGGCTTTGTGGACTGCCGGACTTCGCCAGTGATTAATAAAGAAATCATAACTATTTAATCAAGAGTGTGAAGTGTGGAGGTCTCTCTACCTGCCCGCGCCTGGGGGTGGCCATTCGGCTACTCTCTGGTGCCTTTATGTAGGTGGGGTAGTGGCCGAAATGTTGATTGCCCAATACCAAGTGGCCGACCGAGGCATTTTCGAATTGGTTCAAAAGGCGTAGTTCTAATGCGATTAAATTAATCGCTGAAATCTTATTGCGACGCTCATAATTGCTGGTCAAACGCTGTTATATGCCGTATTTTCGCATGGCGGAAATCAGTGAGATTCCATTTTTACTATGTGGATAATCGCTGCGGCCGTCGTAAAGCGAGTCGAAAATTTTCCATTACAAAACGCTGAATTTCGACTTACCTTTGCAGGTGTCAGTTCAAGTATTTCCTTACGAGTTGCTCGTCACATCCTGAAAGGATTTCGCCGTGAAGAAGACCCTGCTCTCCGGCTCCATTGCAGCCCTGGTTACCATGTCCTCGCTGGCTGTCGCCCCGATGGCCGAAGCTGCCCCAGCCCCCACCCCGGGCACCGTCGGTGGCACCTGCTCCGTTGAAGGCCAGTCCGGCCAGTCCCTGAAGATCACCGGCTCGAAGTTCGAGGTCGAAGGTACCGCCACCGTCGCTAACTACGGCGACACCGACCTGCCGCTGACCCAGACCCTCAAGGAAGGCAAGACCAAGTCCTGGAACGTCGGCGGTTCGGTCGACTTCGACCTGCTCAAGCTCTTCCACGTCACCTTTAGCGCCGGCTACCAGTCCACTCAGACCTGGGAAGTTGGCCAGACCCTCGGCCCGTACCCAGTCAAGCCTGGCTACACCGGCGTTCTGGAGTATGGCTTCCTGAACCAGTCCTTCGAAGGTACTCACCTGACCTGTAAGGGCGGTAAGTGGATCGACGCAGGTCGTCCGTACTGGGGCACCATCCCGAAGGAGCGCCACATTCGCGTTTCCATGCGCGCCAACGAAGCTGATCGCTCCGTGGACGGTGCTGCTCCGCAGGTCAAGGAGTACGCCGTCTAAGACGGGCTGAGCCTCTTTAAGACCTCGAAGCAGAAGGAAGTTTCTCCATGTTGAGCCTGAAAAAGAAGGCCCTGGCCTGCGCGGTGATGGGTGCAAGTCTTCTTGCGCCAGGCATCGTTGGGCAGGCCGTGGCGACCCCGCTGACCCAAACCCCTGACCAAGATGAGCACCACACCGGTTTCACCAATACGGATAAGTGTGACCCGGTCAAGGACGCCAAGCGTCACCCCTGGGAACAGTGGATCACCGACGAATGGGACCGCTACAACGGCACTAACTCATTCACCAACCGCACTGACCGCCCGATTCAGTACACCCTCGAGGTGACAGAGGGAGTCAACGAGTCCGTGAAGGCCATGAGCTCCGGAAATATGTGGGACGTGTTCCTCCACGGGGTGAAGAACAAGTACGGCATCGTCGAGGTCAGTCAGTGGTCGGTTGGCGACAAGCTGGGCCCGGTGACCGTCAACCCAGGCGAGACTGTTCGTGCAGACTACGGCGTGCACATGAAGTCCTTCATTGGCCGTGTTCGTACCTGTGACCAGAAGACCGGCCTGTGGCGCGGTGAGCCTTATTTCGGTGAGTACAACGGCAAGGGGCCGTCGACTCGCTTCGTGGTCTGGCACAAGACCACCAAGGAGGGCGAGCACCGTCAGCAGTGGGCGCCTGTCAGCGGTAACTCCGGTGACGGCGGCCCGGCGTCCGCCACGATTAACGACTAGGAGCAGTTATGAAAAAGCGTGTTGTCGCCATGTGCTTAACGACGGTCTTTGCGCTCGGACTCGGTGCTCCGACAGTAGTGGCCGCCCCGAATCCAGGAGCTGGTGAACCGTTCGCGCCGGAGGAGTGGGTACCAGTGCCCAAGCCGGCGGCAGTTGACCGCGGTCCGGCACCGGGAACCACTTGTGAAGCTCCGGGTTCGGTGGCTGAGTTCGTGGAAATCACCGGCTCTCGCTACGACGTTGAGGGCGTTGTTTCTACGAAGAATGACATCGGTGATGAGCCGATTCCGCTGACGCAGACCATCAAGGAGTCCAAGACCAAGAAGTGGTGGACCAATATCTCTGTCAGCGTGAAGGTCAGCAAGGAGCTCAACCGCAAGTACTCCTGGGAATACTCCCGAGAGATGGTTTGGAGCCTCGGGCAGAAGATTGGACCATACGAAGTGCGCAAGGGTGAAACTGGTCGTCTGAGCTGGGGATTCCTGGTTGACGAGTTCGCCGGACAGACAGTTCGCTGCAACGCCAACTCGAAGACGTGGGAGCCAATTGGGCGCAGCTACTTCGGTGTGGCTCCGCGTGAGCGACATGTCGAGGTGACGATTCAGTAGTTACACAGTTCTCTCTCCACACTCAGCACGGGTAAAAGGGGCATATTCACGAAAGCGAATATGCCTCTTTTTGCTATCTATCTCGGGCCTGCAAAGGCTCGATTCAGAGCCGCTACCCGGTCAAATCTCAGAGTCCCTGGTTATTCTGCAGTGGCGGATGCCGGCGGATGGAAGCCTGCGTCTATTGCTTTCAGCGCCAGGTCCAGGCGAGAGGTAGCACCAAATTTATTGAACATGCTGGAGAGATGCTTCTTGATAGTGCCCGGTGACTTGCCGAGTTCCTTGGCGATGTCGTGGTTCGACTTACCGCGGCAGATCAGACCGAGGACCTCTCGCTCGGCCTGAGTGATCTTGTACGAGGAAATGTTGCGGGACGGCAGGGTTTTAATCAGCCGAGTCGCAGAAATCGGCGAGATGACGGTGCCGCCCTGGAAAACATCTTCAACGGTGCCAATGACTGATTCCGGGCGGGCAGTTTTGAGAATGTAGCCATTTCCGCCGAGGCTCAGGATTTTCAGCATTGTTTCATCGGTATCAAATGAGGTGATAGCGATGAATTTTGGTGGATTCTCCACCTTCTTAATGCGCTCGAGCAGCTCAACGCCGTCCATGTTGGGCATATGAATATCGGTCAAAACTACGTCAACGCCACCACGGGCAATAATGTTGAGAGCCTCGTGGCCATCGCTGGCTTCATCGACCACGGTGATATGCGGTGCCTTCTTGAAATAGGTTCGCAGCGTCGAGAGTACGAGTGGGTCGTCGTCGACAATGAGAACCTTAATGTCAGACATCCGCGAACCTTTCATAGAAGTTATAAAAACCGAACAATATCTGTCACCGTGTGATATTACTACGCTAACCAGGACTTTTCGAGAGATATCTTCGTCACAAGCGGCTGCTAAATCAATCTTACGCTAGCGTAACCTACTGGTTGGTAGATGGCATGTGGAGTTTGCAATTCCACGCATTTCCTTCTCGTTCTGACGTGATGGAACCGTCCCACGGTCGCACTCGCCGATGCAGTGAGGAAAGCCCCAAACCGCTAGAGAGCATCGCCCGTGGCAGAAAATGCGGTAGCGCCTTCGATATCTGATTGCTGATGTCGAGCGTGAAGCCGTCTTCCTCATTGCTCAGCGTCAGAATGTGAACGTTCGTTTGCGGTTCGCCGTACTTCTGAATGTTCGTGCAGAACTCCGACAGTGCCGGCGAGATAACTTCTGAAATCTGCGTCAAAGAGGGCTCGGTTTCAATCTTCGTGGCCAGCGAAACGTTAAACCCGGCTTCCTGCAGTTCATCCTTGGCCTGTTGGAGCACCCTGTTCATGCTAGGTACGCGCTCGTCCTGGCCAATAGCCGAGGTCAGAGAGCTCTCTTCATCAGCGGATTTCAGCAGTGAAAGCAACTGGCGAAGCTGTAGCAGACCTTCTCGGGAGGTTTCTGCGATGTCCTCCAGGGACTCTTCAAGCTTTTCATCTGTCCCTTCTCGCTCGATGGCGAGCGCCTGCGCCAGCATGGTTACGCGAGTAAAAGACTTGGCGGTGGAGTCGTGCAGTACGGTCGCCAACTCAAGGCGTTGTTCTTCCAGAGCGCGGTTAGATTCAATCGTTGCCTGCCGGCGTTGCTCTTTGTAGCGACTGCGCATCATGCCGATGGCGTAGGCAATTACAAAAAGCAGCGTTGTAACAAAGGTCGCGACATGGTCGCGTGCGAAAGTACTTGTGTTTACGTCGTAGTTTGAAATCACCAACAACAGCAACGCAGTGATTCTCGCCGGCATCTTGTTGTTGTTAGCACGCATCACTTCCACGATGAGAAGCGCGCAGAAAATCTGCATTGGAGCTTGCTCTGTAGGAAGGAAGGTCAACGCCAAGAAGTTCGCTGGGACAACCACCATGGCAAAGAGTGGCAAATACGTCGCCACTGCAACAAGAATGACCTGAAGGCCACCGATAATGGCCGGCAACAATAGATCAGAGTTGCTCGCGCGGAAAATTAGCGCATCGAGAACAGTGAGGATAAGTGCAATGACCATCTCCACTGACCCCGGAGTCCTCAGAAAGTCTCTTATCTGTGACAGCGATTTCTTAATCACTACGCCAAGACCTCTTTCCACACCACAACGCGGTCATCTCTAACGGGATGCAGTAATCAATATGCAGTAATCAATATATTGTCAGCGCGGTTGAGAGTGCCATTTGCACGATTAATGCCGCTGCGCAGGGGTCGTCGTAAAGCACAAAAAATCCGCCCGGGAAGAATAACCTCTCAGGCGGATTCTTGCTTACTTAGCGAGTGCTACTTACGTCGCGCCGATCCTGGCAGCGGAACTCCGTGCTGGTTGCGCGGAAGGTTCTTAGCGCTTGCCGACGGTGCCTGCGTCTCCTCGGCTGGGGCCTCAGCGGCCTGCTCGGCGGAGGTGGTATCTTCCGCCGACTGCTCTTCGGTAACCTCTGGCTGCGCCGGTGCCTGCTCGGCCTCTGGCTGAGCAGGAGCCTCCTGAGCTTCGGTTTCCTCGACTGCCGGGGCAGGGGCGCTAGCGACCGGCTTGGCCTTGCGTGCGCCACCCGGGATCGGGGCGCCCTTGCGTGCGCCGCCCGGAATCGGAGCACCGGATGTGGTCTTCGGCTGCTCAGCTGCTGGCTGCTCGGACTCGGTGGCCGCTACCTCAGCAGCTGTGTCCTGGGCAGGAGCGGATTCCTCGGCCTTCGGCTTGGCGGCCGGAGCTGCCTTCTTAGCGCCGCCCGGGACTGGTGCACCCTTGCGTGCGCCACCCGGAATCGGAGCGCCCTTGGTTGCCTTCGGGGCCTCAGCCGGAGCTTCGGTTTCCGCAGCTACTGGCTTTGCCTGCGCGGCCGGCTTAGCGGCCTTGGCGCCGCCCGGAACTGGAGCGCCCTTCTTAGCGCCGCCTGGAACCGGTGCACCGCCCTTGGCACCACCCGGCTTCGGAGCGCCACCCGGAGCAGGAGCACCCTTCTTGGCGCCACCCGGAGTTGGTGCGCCGCCCTTAGCACCACCTGGAGCTGGAGCGCCCTTCTTGGCACCAGCTGGAGTCGGGGCACCGCTCTTAGCGCCACCAGGCTTTGGTGCGCCACCCGGAGCTGGAGCACCGCCCTTAGCGCCACCAGGCTTCGGAGCGCCACCCTTAGCGCCGCCTGGCTTTGGAGCACCGCCCGGAGTCGGAGCGCCACCCTTGGCGACAGCACCTGCAGCAGCACCAGCAGCTGCGACACCAGCGCCGGCAGCGGCGGCCTTCTCTGCCTTCTTCTTCTCGGCAGCCTCGGCCTTCTTGCGCTTAGCTTCCTCTTCCTCGAGGCGCTGACGCTCTTCCTCTTCAGCCTTCTTCGGATCGACCCAGCCACGCTCCGGCTGCTCAATCCACTCCGGTTCGCGTGCCTGCGGCAGCTCGCCGTCGACCTTCACGGAGTCACGGAGCATCTGGGCGATGTCCAGGACCTCCGGCTTCTTCTCGTCGTCCTCGATGACGTTGTTGACGCCATCGTTCATCATCGTCTTACAGAACGGGCAGCCGATGGCAATTGCCTCAGCACCGGTTCCGACAGCCTCTTCGGTGCGGTTTACGTTGATGCGCTGACCGATGGTCTCTTCCATCCACATGCGAGCGCCACCAGCACCACAGCAGAAGCCGGTGTTCTTATTGCGTGGCATTTCGACGAGGTTGGCGCCGGATGCGCCAATCAGCTCACGCGGAGCCTCGAATACCTTGTTGTGGCGCCCCAGGAAGCATGGGTCGTGGTAGGTGACCTGGCGACCCTGGCCAGAAGCAACCGGCTGCAGGCGGTTAGCGCGAACCAGCTTGTTCAGCAGCTGGGTGTGGTGGACAACCTCGTACTGTCCGCCCAGCTCCGGGTACTCGTTCTTGAAGGTGTTGAAGCAGTGGGCACAGGTGACGACAATCTTGCGCTGCTTCGGTGGCACACCGTCAAAGACCTCGTCGAGCTGCTCGATGTTCTGCTCAGCCAACATCTGGAAGAGGAACTCGTTACCAGCACGGCGAGCGGAGTCGCCAGTACAACCCTCGGCCTGGGAGAGCACAGCGTACTTCACACCAGCGGTGTAAAGCATCTCTGCAACAGCCTTGGTGGTCTTCTTCGCATTGTCGTCGTAAGCACCGGCACAACCGACCCAGAACAGGTACTCGGTGTCGTCGAAGCTCTCGACATCCTCGCCCCAAATCGGGACAACGACGCCTTCCTTGCGGACCTCATTAATCCAGTCGGCACGAGTGGAAGCGTTCTGGCCCCACGGGTTGCCCTTGGTCTCAAGGTTCTTGAACAGGCCAGCCAATTCGGTCGGGAAGTCCGACTCGACCAGAACCTGGTAACGACGCATATCAACGATGTGGTCGATGTGTTCAATGTCAACCGGGCACTGCTCAACACAGGCACCACAGTTGGTGCAGGACCACAGGACGTCCTGGTCGATGATGCCCTCGTCGCCATCGCCAACCAGTGGCTTGGTCAGCAGTGCTGCACCAGCGCCCTCGCCCTCGCGAGCGGTTTCGATGGTCTCGCCAGCCAACAGGTACGGGGCAGAAGCGTAAGCGTGGTCACGCAGCTGGTTAACCAGCAGCTTCGGGGACAGCGGCTTGGAAGTGTTCCAGGCCGGGCACTGCTCCTGGCAGCGACCACACTCGGTACAAGAGGTGAAGTCCAGCAGAGCCTTCCAGGAGTGGTCAGTGACCACGCCGGTGCCCATGGAGTCAACCTCCGGGTCAGCCTCTTCCAGGTTCAGGATCTCACCGTTAGAGGTCATCGGCTTAGCGCCCGCGAGGGCGTTGTAGCCATCAGCGTTGCGCTTGAGCAGGATGTTGGCGAACGCCAGGAAGCGGTGCCATGCGACACCCCAAGTGAGGTTGCGGCCAACAACGAAGAGCCAGACCATACCGGACAGCAGCTTAATCAGCGCGAAGATGGACACCATGACTTCGGAGGCCGGCAGAATCTGTGCGATACCACCGGTGACGAAGTTCGCCCAGGTCCAGACCTCGGCGCCAGTGTGGCCGTGGTCGCCGTAGGTAGCCAGCTTGGCAGCCTTGACGAACATCATGCCCAGGCCCTCGATGAGGACGACGGCCTCAACGAAGTAGGCAGCCTTGGCGTTGGATCCGTAGAAGCGGCTCAGGCGCTCCTTGCCCAGGTTTGTCTGGCGGACGAGAATCAGTGCCAGGATGCCCAGGGTGGTGCCCAGGCCGAGCAGTTCGTCGATGAAGTGCCAGGCGGTCAAATTCCTGAGAATTGGCCAACCACCGGCTGGCCAGAAGGTCTGAATGTACGCCTCGAACCACACTAGGGAGCCGAGGAGGAAGCCCACCATGACGAACCAGTGAGCCACAGCAACGCCGGGCTTCTTGGCCATCTTGGTGTGACCGACGATCTCTCGGATCATGGTCCAAATACGGGTTCCCCATTCACCGGTGTGACCGTACGTCTTTTGGCCCACCATGATGGTCTTCACCATATGGGTGAATCCCTTGATAAAGATGAACCAGCAGGGCAGGGACAACAGGACGCCAATAACGCCGACTGCGACGGTGAATCCAGTAGATTCCGGAATCGCCGTGTCAGCCGTCGCCGCGGCGAGGTTGAGCACGCTCATAATGTTCCTTCTAGGCTGGCTCAGCCAGGGTGATGGCTGAGTGAAAATAGTTCTCTTGTGAGTTCTATCACGAGCCGCGGACGCTTACCTAACTAATGTGCAAAATAGTGCTGAATTCATCGATACACGGTGTAACCAGCGGTTATTTGGTGAATTACGCAAAAAAATCGTTGTTTTATTCGAGAGGGTTTCGACGGTTTTAACGCCTTCGCTTGACGACGGCGCGCGGCACTTTCGTCGTCACGCTTTTATGGGCGGAAGTGGTGGCGGCGTTGTGTGTGTGCAGTTGTCGAGTGTTGCCGATTCGATGTTTTGCGGACGCATTGTGGGGGTAGTGCTGGAGCGTCGGGGTGGGGCTGTGTTGTGAGGCGGAGAGGGTGCTCGGTGGTGTGTTGGCCTTCGAAAATTGACTGAAGCGGACATGTATTCACATGCGTTACATTCTTAACATCAATAACAATAGCGACTTCTGTATCTATGTTTTGGTGGATAAATCGCTATTGGGCTCTAGGGTTTGCTGACAGTTAACGAAAATGCCATTAAATGTAACTGACTTATATGAATCCCAAGTGGATTTAATAGCCTCTATCTCCGCAATTGACCTGGTAGGAGGCGTGCTAATTCGGTGGCGAAGGGTTGCGTCCGTTAGCGTGGTGTATCTGTGACTATCGGTGAGGGCCTGATGAATGCATGAGGCGACCACCGTAGTACCTTTCGATTCCATAACCACACTTCCTCGAAAGGGATAACCACGATGGC
>NZ_JANIKI010000016.1:0-41897 GCF_024580435.1 Corynebacterium sp. 5QC2CO
ACCGACCAAGAGGTTGCTGAGGCCGAAGCATTGCTGAATAACCGGCCGCGGGTGGTACTCGGCGGGTTGACTCCCCGGGAGGTAATCTCTGGTGTTATCCATGATGCAATGACCGCCTGACCCTACCCCCGAAAAACGGCTCGAAAGTGTCATAAACTCATACAGTTTCACATTTGCAGCCCATGGTTTTTGGAGGATGCTCGTTGTGCAACCCGCATCCCGGCCGCCCGTCGCAGTAAACCGACGGCCGGCCGAACCTAGAAGCGCGGGTGGCTGCCGCGCAAAACAGCCCCGTCCTCGCCCGCCTCGCTCTTGCGTACAGTACCCAGCTCCCAAGCATTGATGTGGCGGGCAGTCAGCAGAGCCAGTGCACGATCGCGGTCCTCTGCAGAAACAATCGCAACCATGCCAACACCCATGTTGAAGGTCTTCTCCATCTCCTCGCGGGAGACGTTGCCGAGCTCAGCAATGGTCTTGAAAATCGGACCCGGGGTCCAAGTTGCGCGGCTCATGTCGGCGGTCAGGCCTTCCGGCATGATGCGAACCATGTTGCCAGCCAATCCACCACCGGTGACGTGGCAGAAAGTGCGGACCTCGGCCTCGTTCATGAGAGCCAGGCAGTCCTTCGCATAAATCTTGGTTGGCTCCAGCAGCTCCTCACCGAGGGTGCGCCCGAAGTCCTCGACATAACCGTCGAGCTCCAGACCGGCCTTCTCCAGGAGAACGTAGCGAGCCAGCGAGTAGCCATTGGAGTGAAGTCCAGAGGACTCCATGGCGATAATGACATCGCCCTCACGCACGCGGTCCGGGCCGAGAAGCTTGTCCTCTTCCACGACACCGACGCCGGTAGCGGAGACATCGTACTCACCCGGTTCCATCACACCCGGGTGCTCTGCAGTCTCGCCGCCCAGGAGTGCGCAACCCGCCTGGACGCATCCTTCGGCGATGCCGGAAACAATCTCGGCGACGTGCTCCGGCACGACCTTGCCAATTGCAATGTAGTCCTGCAGGAACAGCGGCTCGGCGCCACACACAACCAGGTCATCGACGACCATGGCGACCAGGTCCAGGCCAATGGTGTCGTGCTTGCCGACGGCCTGCGCCACGGCCAACTTGGTCCCCACACCATCGGAGGATGCGGCCAGCAGTGGCTTTTCGTAGTTGCCCAGTGCAAACAGGCCGGCAAAACCGCCGAGCCCGCCACGGACCTCTGGGCGAGTGGCCTTCTTGGCAATCGGGGCGAATAGTTCAACGGCGCGGTCGCCGGCTTCGATGTCGACACCGGCTGCAGCGTAGGAAGCACCAGAAACGTTCTCGGTCATTAGAGGCTCTCGCTTTAAACTTTCTCCCCCGGGCGGCGTTTTCGGCCGTATCCGGGAGTATTGGCGGACCGGGAACAAAGCAACGGCTGCAATCCACAGCACCGCTTGCGCTTCGTTCTCGGTTCAGTTCTCGTAGTTCATTCTAAGGAGGTTTCGAGGCTAATTGCTCGTTGCGGCTTTGGCAGCCTGGGCCGCCTGCATCCTCTCCACAGCTGCCGCGTTCGGATTGCCCTCCGGCAGACCCAGCGGGTACTTGCCATCGAAGCACGCACAACAGACTTCGGTCTTTGCCTGCTCGGAAGCCGCGACCATGCCATCGATGGAGACAAATCCCAGGCTGTCGGCGCCAATCGCGGTTGCGATACCGGCGACGATGTCATTCTCATCGACACCGTTGGCCAACAGCTCCCCCGGGGAGGCGAAGTCAATGCCGTAGAAGCACGGCCACTTCACCGGCGGGGCAGCAATGCGCACGTGCACTTCCTTCGCACCCGCCTCACGCAACATGCGAATCAGGGCACGCTGAGTGTTGCCGCGGACAATGGAATCATCGACCACGACCAAGCGCTTACCGGCGATAACTTCCTTCAGCGGGTTCAGCTTCAGTCGGATGCCCAGCTGACGAATCGTCTGCGAAGGCTGAATGAAGGTACGCCCCACGTAGCCGTTTTTGGTCAGCCCCTGTCCAAACGGAATGCCCGATTCCTGGGCGTAGCCAACAGCGGCCGGGGTACCGGATTCCGGCACCGGCATCACCAGGTCACCGTCAGCCGGGAACTCGCGGGCCAACTGGCGGCCCAGCTCAAGACGCACCGCGTTGACGGAGCGACCACGGATGTTGGAGTCCGGGCGCGCCAGGTAGACGTACTCAAAAATGCATCCAGCGTGGGTGGTCTCGGCAAAATGCTGCGAACGCACACCGGAAGCATCAATGGCCACCATCTCGCCTGGCTCGATCTCGCGAACGAACGATGCACCGACGATATCCAGCGCGCAAGTCTCGGATGCGACTACCCAGCCACCGGACAGGCGCCCCAGGCACAGCGGGCGCACACCATATGGGTCACGCGCGGCGTACAGCGTCTCGCCATCGGTGAAAGTAAGACAGAAAGCACCCTTCAAACGTGGCAGCAGTGCCATCGCGGCCGCTTCTACATTGGTGCTGCAGCCGTAATCTTCGGGGTGGTCAATCTTGCCGGTTTCGTCGGCAAGCAAAGTGGTCATGATTGCGGAGTCACTGGGCAGCTCGCCCTCTTCACGCAGCAGGCCCTTGTCGACCGCCTCATGGAACAGCGTGAGGTGGTTGGTCAGGTTCCCGTTGTGCCCCAGCGCGATGTCCGTGCCGTCAGAGGCCATCTGGAACATCGGCTGTGCATTCTCCCACGCAGGAGCGCCAGCGGTGGTGTAGCGCGTGTGCCCCACCGCTACGTGCCCCTTCAGAGCGTCGAGCGTCTGCTCATCAAAGACCTGGGAAACAAGGCCCAGGTCCTTGAATACGAGAATTTGGTCGCCGTCGCCGACTGCGATACCGGCGGCTTCCTGGCCGCGATGCTGCAGGGCAAACAGGCCATAGTAGGTGAGTTTGGACACGTCTTCGCCAGGTGCCCAAACGCCAAAAACGCCACATTCTTCGCGCGGGGATGTCTCCCCCAAATCGTCGTAAGGCGAAATTGGCAAAAGTTTGGTCTTTGGTGCACCTGAAATGTTGGTATCGGCCACGACATTCACACTAATAGCCCCACCCGCCTGGGCACCAATTCAGCATCCCCCCACGGGCTTTAAGAAATGCGCGCCACCGGCAGATGATTCCCAATTTCCGCCGCGCGCGTGCCCGACATATCGATGTGCGCCTGCACCTGCTCTAACGTGATCATTCCGCACGCGAGTCCCAGCCAAATCTCCGGCGACATCTCCACGACATTGGGCGGCGTACCGCGCGTGTGCCTGGGCCCCTCAATGCACTGGACCGCGACGAAGGGCGGCACGCGCACCTCGACGCTATGCCCCGGAGCCTCTTGGGCGAGCATCCGCACGGACAGACGTACCGCTTTGGCAAGGCTCGCACGGCTTAACGACGACCCCTGCGCCCCATCCTCCTCGATGAAGGGGGCTGCCACCTGCTCGGACAACAATCCGCGGTCAAGAAGCCGCTGCGCCGCCCAGGGTGCGGCGGTGGAAAGAGCGCTGCGAACGTCGAAAGGCGAGATTTTGGATACCATAACCTCATCCTAGAGTTATGCTTTCATATATGGATACGCAGTCAACTGAAAAAGCTGAACAGGTGCATGCTCCGGCATCACCATCTCTTGTACTCCGTTTTATGGCGTCGCCGACCGATGTCATTATGGCCGGAACCAATTCCGTCCACGGTGGCCGTGTGTTGCAGTGGATTGACAAGGCCGCTTACGCCTGCGCGACCGGCTGGTCGGGACGCTACTGCGTGACTGCGTACTTCGGTCACATTCACTTCACCCGACCGATTCCCAGCGGCCACATTGTGGAGGTGCGCTCCAAGATTGCACACACTGGCCGTACGTCCATGCACATTGTCAATGAGGTGCTTTCGGCGGATCCGCGCGAGGGCAAGTTCACCCGCGCAGCTGACTGCATGGTGATCTTCGTGGCCATGGATGAAAACGGTAAGTCGACTCCGGTGCCGAAGTGGGTGCCGCAAACGGAGGAAGAAGAGCGCGTTGAGAAGGCCGCTCTTTCCCGTTTTGAGCTCCGCCGCGACATCGAGGCCAGCATGCGCGCGCAGACCTACTCCGCGGACTCTTCCGCACCCGAACTGACCACACGTTTCCTGGCAAAGCCGACCGATGTCAACTGGGGCGGAAACGTCCACGGCGGCACCGCCATGGAGTGGATCGACGAGGCTGCGACGGCAGTTACCACCAACTGGGCAGGGCGCCAGACCATTTCTGTCTACGCAGGTGGTATTCGCTTCTACAGCCCAATCCACATTGGCGACCTAGTTGAGGTGCGCGCACGCATCCTGCGTACAGGCACGACCTCGATGCACCTGTCGGTGCAGGTCTACTGCTGTGAGCCCCGCAAGGGCGTCGGTGGACTGCGCAAGGCACTGCACTCGACCATGACGTATGTCGCAATTGATGACGATTTCAACCCGCAGCCGGTACCGCACTTCCAGCCGACGACGGATGAGGACAAGCGCCTGCACGCTCACGATCTATCACTGAAGGCGTTGCGTGACAAGTACAGCCCGCTGCCGCTGATTGAGCGCGAACAGGACTAAGCTGCCTGGCCGCCCGGCTTCCTGTTTTTCCACCAGATGGATAGGAACATCCAGCCAATCAGCGCGAAGGTGATGTAGGTGACGTACCGGTCAATCGTCTGCAGGGAGCCCTGGATGCTTGGGCCAAACTTCAGGCCCAAGTACAGGTAGAAGCACTTGAGCATCGCGGCACAGAGGAAGAGGTACACGCCTACTACCCAGCCGCGCACCTTCGCAATACCACCGATGGCCACGACAATCGTGGCCGGAATCGGCGAGAATGGCACAAACGATGCCAGCACACTCAGCCCGATGCGTTCATAGATGAAGTTCTCCATCTTCTTAAACCATCGCGGTGGGTGTCCGCCGAAACTCATCGTGATGAATTCCGTGCCCCACTTCTTGCCCATCCAGTAGAAGAACGGCATGAATTTGATTGTCGACAGCGCCGCAATCACTACAACAGCGAAGAGGAAGAGCGGCCGGTCTTCGTTTTCCGACGCGAGAATCAACACCGACAGATTCGATCCTGTCAGCCACGTGTGCAAGAACGTGTACTTGAGCAGCAAAACCGCACGGAACGGGATAATTGCAAAGCCGTACACGGCAACCAGCATCAGCGATGCATAGAGAAGCTTGTCTATTTTGTCCGGCTCACGCAGGAAGCTCGGCAGATCCTCACGAGGGTCGTGCTCGGCCTCGTTACGCATGTCGGGTGAAGTCATGAACCACAGTTTAACTGCACGCCCCCTTCCACAGCAGGAGCCGCAGACTAGGCCATTACGTACGGCTCAGACGCACTCGCCAAGGACGAGCGCAGCGCCTCCTACTATCCTGGGAAGATATGACCACCGATTCACCCGCGCCTGTGCCCGCACAGCAGCCTCATGCAGCACGGTCTGAGTCTTCCTCACCATCGCTTGACGACGGCCAGGAGAACGCATCCTCACCGAGCAAGCTGCAACGTGTTCGCGCCGCTATCCCGCCTGTGTCCATCCTGGTACTGACGGCGGTATTCCTCTTCGCCGGGTGGTTCACGCTCTTCGGTCCTATCAATGTTCTAGCGTGGCGTGGTGGCACGTTCCCCCGCACCGAGGCAGACCGCCCCTACTATCAGCAGGCTCTGAAGGATGTTGCGCGCTATCAGTACGAGGAGCAGCCCTCCCCTGAGGTTTACTTCGGCCTGGCGTGTGGCGCTACTGATGACGACATCCGCAGCGTTATCCCCAAGGTCGGCGAGCACCCGAACTCAGATGCAGACCCAACTGCTGATGCAGATGCCGTCGCTGCCGCTGCTGCCACCAGACCGGGTTCTGCACCTGGGGCTGCGAACCAGGCCTCGAAGCTGAATCCAAACCTCGACGCATTCGGAAACACGGTCGACTGCTCCGGTTCCTGGACTGCGCCATTCTTGTCATTCCTGCTCGCGTCCGCGGGTGTTCCGGTCTTTGATACGCCCGAGGATTCGGCTGCCACAACCGAGAACCCATGGCTGGTTACGGATGTCGAACAGCTCATGGATGCCTACAAGGCACATGATGCTTTCGTCACCGACAAGGACTTCTCTCCTCAGGTGGGTGACATCATTTTCTACCGCTACCCCGCAGGCCTTGGGGTGCACGCCAACATGGTTGTCGCGGTTCAGGGTGACTGGGTCACCATCGGTGGCGATGAGCTTGGCAAGGTCGGTCTAGCTAGCATGACCCTGCGCAACCGAGGTGGCATCGTGGGCTACGGTGCCACGGGCTACTTCGAGCGGGCACCGCTGGACGCCACCAAATAGCCAAGTTTAAATAGGCAAGTTTTCCTCGATGAGGTCGCGCAGAGTGTCGTCGTCAGGCGAGACCTTGGAGCGGAAACGGCCGATGACCTCACCCTCGGGCGAGACAACGAACTTTTCGAAGTTCCACTTCACATCCCCAGCCTCGCCGTCGGCATCCGGGGTTTCCTTCAGCAGCTTGTACAGTGGGTGCGCGCCATCGCCGTTGACCTCCGTCTTTTGGAAGAGCGGGAAGGTAACGCCGAATTCGCGCTGGCAGAACTGCTTGATTTCCTCGGCGCTGCCGGGCTCTTGCCCACCGAACTGGTTGCAGGGGAAGCTGAGGACGAAGAAGCCGCGGGGTGCGAATTCGTCGAAAAGTCCTTGCAGATCGTCGTACTGATCTGTGAAACCGCACTCCGAGGCGGTGTTGACGATAAGCAGAACGTGGCCTGCCCAGTCGTTCATCGTTGCTTCGTTGCCGTCGATGGTGGTCACTGGGATGTCGAAGAGATTGCTCATAAACCCCACACTAGGGCAGTCCCACGATAGCCGTCAGAGGTGGCGACTAGCCGACCTGCTCCATGCCTTCAAAGAGCTCGCGGCCCAGAGGCACCGAAGAGTGGTTGACCGGCTGCGCACCCCCATCGACCGCCTGGTCAATGATGCCGACAACATCCTGGCGCAGCTTGTGCTCCCGCAGTTTCGAAGCGTTAACGGAGATGCGCACTGCGCGGCCCTTCTCCAGCGAGCGCTGCACCGAGGAGCGCACCGCGCGGCGCCACCAACCGGCACCGCCGAAGCCCTCGCCGATAGCCAGCACGCGAGTCGGATCAACAGCACCAGTGGTCAGGTCGCGGACACCATTTCGGTCCGCCGCCACACGGAAGCCCAGCTCCGGCAGCACGTTCATGGTCTCTGGCGACATGGTCCACTTCGGCGGTGCAAACACGTCCGTCTCAAAACCCATCGCACGCATCTGGCGCGTTGCGGCGGTCAGGCGCAAACGCGCTTCATGTTCGCTTAACGACGCAAATTCCGCGCCCCGGCCTCGAACTGACTGATCGAACCCCGCGAGAACAATCTCGATGCCGTCATCGCTACGACGGCGGAGCCAATCCAGCACCGCCGGAGCTTCCCGCAACGACCAGTTTTTACCCGCATGCGGCGCTACCAGCAGAGACGGTGTAATACCGCGCTGTTCCATCGCTGCCACGATACGAGCGACATCGAGCAATGTGCCATCGCGCAAACCCGACACCGACACCAAAAGCGGCGAACCGACCACACCACCGTCAACAGTTACGAGCTCTTTGCCCGCTGGACGAATGACCTGGTCGGTCGCCCGAATCTGTTCTTGCACCCCACTGCCTGCCATGGATTCAACAAAAACAGCCGTATGTAAATTTTTGGTAACGGAGAGGACAAGGCTTGGAGAATACTCAGAGGCCTTTCAAATAAGAGTTCAGATAAGCGCCGTCGCAGCACATCAATGTGCGTCTGTGGCACGGCTTATCCCCAATGCACAACCTCATCGAGTGCCAGGCCCTTGCGCCAACCGAACTTCTCCAAGTCACGCTCCTCGGCCAGGTGCGTTACTGGACCAATGCACAGCCAGGCCACCGGGCGCACGGGTGCCTCGACACCGACAAAGTCGGCCAGGAAGTCCTCGTGGTAGAAGCTGACCCAACCGACGCCGAGCCCCTCTGCCGTGGCAGCCAGCCACAGATTCTGAATGGCCAGCGCGACTGACATGAGGCCGGTGTCATCGACGGTGTCGCGGCCGAGAATGTTCTTGCCGCCACGGGTCGGGTCATAGGTGACGACGATGCCCGTTCCCGAGTCCACAATTCCTTCAATCTGAATCGGATTGAAGGTCTCATGCCGCTCGCCTTCGAGCTTGGCCGCGAATTCAGCGCGGCGTCCGGCTACGTGGTCGGCAAACTGCTGCAGGCGGTCCGGGTTCTGAATGATATGAAAGTCCCATGGTTGGGACAGCCCCACCGATGGGGCGGCGTGGGCCGCCGCCAACACGCGCATCAATCGCTCCCTGTCCACCACTTCTCCGGCGAATTCGCGGCGCACATCCCGCCGCCGAAAAAGGGTGTGGTAGACGGCCAACTGATCGTCGGAAAGCGAATCGGTGTCAAAACCCTGCGCGGACAGCAGCGTGCGCATATCCATGCCGTTACTCCACCGCACCAGCCGCACCAGCAGTGTGGACAATCCAGGCGTACTCGAAGGCAGTCTGACGCCAGCGTTCGTAACGACCGGAAACGCCACCATGACCTGCGGACATCTCGGTCTTGAGCAGGAACTGCCCCGGCTGACCTCCGACAACCTCGCGCAGCTTGGCGATCCACTTTGCCGGCTCCACGTAGAGCACGCGGGTGTCGTTCAAACTAGTAATCGCGAGAATCTTCGGGTACTTCGCATCGGCCGAGATGTTCTCGTACGGCGCGTAGGAGGCCATGTAGTCGTAGACCTCCGGGTCGTGGTAGGGATCGCCCCACTCATCCCACTCCACCACGGTCAGCGGCAGCTCTGGCATCAGCATGGATGTCAGGCAGTCGACAAACGGGACCCCGGCCTGAATGCCCGCGAACCTATCGCCAGCAATGTTCGCGACCACGCCCATCAGCATGCCGCCCGCCGAACCGCCGAGTGCTACCAGCTGCTCGCGTGTGGTCCACCCAGAATCCAGCAGGTAGTCAGCGACGGCGACGAAGTCAGTGAATGTGTTCTTCTTCGTGGTTGCGCGACCGTTCTCCCACCAGCCGCGGCCCATTTCGCCACCACCGCGGACGTGTGCAATGACAAAAATCATCCCACGATCCAGCAGCGACAGTCGCGCGATGGAAAAGCCAGGATCCATCGAGGCTTCATAGGAACCGTAGCCGTAGAGCAGCGTCGGATTCGGCTTGCTCAGGTCCAGGTCCGCGCGGTGGATAATCGATACCGGAATCTGGGCACCGTCGGCTGCACTCACCCATTCACGCTTGGCGACGTAATCACCGCGATTAAACTCCCCGCGAATCTTCTGTTCCTTGAGCAGCACCCGCTTGCCAGAGGCAATGTCAATCTGCCAGAGCTGCGACGGTGTTGTGAAGGAGCCGTAAGCGTAGCGCAACACCGGGGTGTCCCATTCAGCGTTGCCGGTAGTGCCTGCGGAGTAGAGCTCTTCGTCGAAGTCGAGCTCGACGAAGTTCACAGCGGACGCTGGCACTGGAGCAGCAGCGTCGCTAGTACCAGAGACATCACCAGCCGAGCCAGCACCATCCTCATCGTGATCCAATACCGCCAGCGCCACACGCCCAATACCGCCGCGACGGTAACCAAACGCGATGTGCCCAGCGAAGCAGTCGACGCCCTCAACGCGGACGTCATCGCGGTGCGGAACCAGCTCAGTGAGATCCGAAATGCTGTCGAAAGACCCCGCCGGCACCATGGCCAGTCCGAAGTTCGAACCAGTCATATTGTGTGTAATCAGCCACATATCCCGGCCGCTAATGACGGCGTGATCGATGTCGTATTCAACACCGGCCTCACGCGGGCGCACGCAGGTGAACTCACCAGTCGGGTCACTGGCGTCCAGGTACCAAACCTCGGAAGTAATCTTCGAGGAGCTCTCAATTATCAGGTACTTTTCGCTGCGTACCGTGCCGACTCCAACCCAGTAGGCCTCATCGGGCTCATGGAAGACACAGACATCGTCCTCGGTGGAGGTGCCCACACGGTGACGCCACACGGAATCCGGCCGCCAGGCTTCGTCGACCTTCTGATAGAAGATCCACTCCAAGCCGACCCAGGTAGCACCTGCGGCGATGCCCGCAATTTCGTCGTCAAGCAGTTCGCCCGTGCGCAGATCCTTTACGCGCAGCGTGTAGCGTTCGTCGCCTGTGACGTCGGTGGAATAGGCCAGCAGATTGCCGTCCGCGGAGACGCTCGCTGCGCCGAGGGCGAAGAAATCATGGCCTTCGGCCAGCTCGTTGGCATCCAGGATGACCTGTTCTCCTGGTGCCGGGGCATCGTCGGCGATGGTCGGCGGAGTCCACGCGGCAAGACCGTCACCGGCCTCCGCACGCACGCGACAGCTCATCCCGTAGGACTTACCCTCCTGCGTGCGCGAGTAGTACCACCAGCCATTAAGGCGAGTTGGGACCGACATATCGGTCTCCTGCACGCGCGACTTGATCTCCTTAAAAATCGCGTCCGCGGTGCCGTCGAGATCGGAGGTAAAAGCCTCCGTATAGGCATTTTCAGCCTCTAGGTAGTCGATAACCTCGGAGTTTTCCTTATCGCGGAGCCACTCGAAGTTATCGGTGAAGTCCCTTCCGTGGAAGGACCGAGTCACCGGCTTCCGTTGTGCACGGGGTGCGGGCAAATCCTTCTTAGCAGGCTTGCCGACGGATGCCGAGTCCAAGGTCACTTCGCTCACGCAGGTTCTCCAATCCAGTCCGAGAAGCGGCGGCCCGACAGTCGTTCGTAGGCCTCGACGTACCGCTCGCGAGTTGCTTCCACAACACTACCCGGCAGCGCTGGCGGCGGAGTGCCCTCGTCCTTCTTCCAGCCGGACTTGGAGCAGGTCAGCCAGTTTCGGACGTACTGCTTGTCAAAGCTCGGGTTAACCGAACCCTCCTGGTAGGAGTCGGCTGGCCAGTAGCGGGAGGAGTCCGGGGTGAGAACCTCGTCGGCCAGCACCAGATTGCCGTCGGAGTCGAGACCGAACTCGAACTTGGTGTCGGCCAGGATGATGCCGCGCTTAGCAGCCAGTTCAGCAGCCTGGGTATAGATACGCAGGGTGGCATCGCGCAGCTCTTCGGCGCGCTTCTGCCCCAGGGACTCCACAACGGCGTCGAAGGAGACATTCTCGTCGTGCTCGCCCAGTTCGGCCTTGGTGGCCGGGGTGAAAATCGGTTCTGGCAACTTGGAGCCCTCGACGAGGCCCTCTGGCAGCTCAATGCCACAGACAGTGCCGTTTTCCCTGTACTCGACCAGGCCAGAGCCTGTCAGGTAGCCACGTGCGACGCACTCGAATGGCAGCATGTCCAGCTTCTTGCACACCAGCGCACGACCTAGGCACTCCTCCGGAATGCGCTCATCGTCAGCCGGGCCAGCCATGTGGTTCGGGAAGTCAATCTCATCGAAGAAGAACACGCTCATCGCGGTGAGCACTCGACCCTTGTCAGGAATCGGGGTCTCCAGAATGTGGTCGAAGGCAGAAATACGGTCACTGACCACAAGCAGCAGAGTCTCAGGGTCAATCTCGTAGATTTCCCGGACCTTGCCCGCGGAAAGATGGTTATACGAGGAAAGTTCAGGTCGCATGGCGATAAAGTCTAAACCCCTATACGCCTTTGCACTCTATTGATACCTCCGGCCGCCACCCCAACTAGTGGGGATTGACGCAACGACCGTCGTCAAGCGGGAAAACTTTTGAGATTCCGGAGTGCTGCCCATCGAATTTTTCACAGGTGGACGACGGTGTTTACCCCTCACCTCCCCCGCTCGGTAGATGACTGGACAAAAATATTTCTAAAAACGTGACAGAAAACACCGATACCAGTATTGTCTAAATTTAGTAATTCACGTCACACTTCAAGGATTTTGAAGGGAACAATCACATGGCAGCTCAGGCCAACAATAACTCTCTGCGCCGCGCAGTCGTCGTCGGTGGTAACCGCATTCCGTTCGCTCGTTCTAATAAGGAATACGCTAACGAGTCGAACCAGGACATGCTGACCGCCGCAATCGACGGTCTCGTCGCCCGCTTCGGTATCGGCGGCGAGCGCCTCGGCGCAGTCTCCGCCGGCGCTGTGCTGAAGCACTCCCGTGACTTTAACCTCACCCGTGAGTGTGTCCTCGGCTCCGCACTGGCGCCGGACACCCCGGCTTTCGACATCCAGATGGCATGTGCCACCGGCATGGAGGCCCTCAACTCTGTCTCCAACATGATTAAGCTGGGCCAGATTGACTCCGCTATCGCCGGCGGCGTGGACACCACCTCCGACGCTCCGATTGCTGTCAACGACCGTCTGCGCAAGATCCTGCTGGAGGCCAGCCGCCAGAAGTCCACTCTGGACATGGCAAAGGTCTTCCTGAAGGCTCGTCCGTCCGACCTGGCTCCGGACACCCCGTCGACCGGCGAGCCACGCACTGGCCTGTCCATGGGTGAGCACCAGGCCATTACCACCGCCAAGTGGGGCGTTACCCGCGCCGAGCAGGACGAGCTCGCCGCCGCTTCCCACCAGAACATGGCAAACGCTTACGACGAGGGCTTCTTCACTGACCTCGTCACCCCGTACAAGGGCGTTTCCCGCGACACCAACATGCGCCCGGACTCCACCCCGGAGAAGCTGGCCAAGCTCAAGCCAGTCTTCGGCCGCGGTCTGGAAGCAGAGCCGACCATGACCGCCGGTAACTCCACTCCGCTTACCGACGGCGCCTCCGCCGTCCTCGTCTCCACCCCGGAGTGGGCCGCTGAGCGCGGCCTGCCGGTGCTTGCCGACGTCGTCGATTCCGAGGCAGCCGCAGTTGACTTCGTCCACGGCGACGAGGGCCTGCTGATGGCTCCGGCTTACGCCACCCCGCGCCTGCTGGCCCGCAACGGCTGGACCTTCGATGACTTCGACTTCTTCGAGATTCACGAGGCCTTCGCCGGCACCGTCCTGTCCACCATGAAGGCATGGGAGGACGAGGAGTTCTGCCGCACCAAGCTCGGACTGGAAGGCCCGCTGGGCTCCATCCCGCGCGAGAAGCTCAACGTCAAGGGATCTTCCCTGGCAGCCGGCCACCCATTCGCCGCTACCGGCGGCCGCATTGTGGCAGCCCTCGCCAAGATGCTTCGCCAGAAGGCAGACGAGACCGGCAAGACCACTCGCGGCCTGATCTCCGTTTGTGCTGCGGGCGGCCAGGGTGTTGTCGCAGTTCTCGAGGCTCGCGTCTAAAAGCGCACCACCGATAAAGACACTTTTACTTTCAAGGAGAATTTTCCATGACCGATAAGTACCAGGAACTCGTCAACGGTGGTCCGCTCACTGGACTGGCTAAGGCCGCTGGCCTGCCACAGCCACCGTTCCTGCGCCGCCACAAGCCGGGCGGTCCGCTGCTGAATAACGACAAGGTGCTCGTCACCGGCGAGGGTGCAGATGCAGACGCAGTTGCAGCTCAGCTGGCAGAGTGGGGCCTGCAGGTTCGTCGTGGCACCGCCGCTGACGACAAGATTGGTGCCATTGTCCTCGTCGCCACCGAGGCTAAGCGCCCGGCAGAGCTGCAGGGCCCAGTGCTCGCTGCCGCAAAGCACATGCGCAAGCTGGACAAGGGTGGCCGCATCGTCACCGTCTCCCGCGCCAAGGATTCTCACCACAACGCAACCCCGGCCGAGATCGCTGAGAACGCTGTCGCCGGTGGTATCGAGGGCCTGATTCGCTCGCTCGGCCACGAGGTTCGTGGCGGCTCCACCGCCAACGGCATCCTCGTTGCTCCGGATGTCTCGGTCACCGCACCGTCCGTGATTTCCTCCCTGCACTTCTTCCTCTCCGGCCGCTCGGCCTTCATCGACGGCCAGTTCCTCCGCGTCACCTCCGACGCTGGTGAGATCCCGGCCGACTGGGATAAGCCGCTGGCTGGCAAGGTTGCCGCTGTCACCGGTTCCGCCCGTGGTATCGGTGCCGCTATCGCTCGCCAGCTCAAGGCTGACGGCGCAGAGGTCATCGTCATCGACGTTCCGCAGGCTGGCGAGGCTCTGTCCAAGGTTGCCAACGAGCTCGGTGGCCTGGCTCTGCAGCAGGACATCACTGCCGACGACGCCGGCAACGCCATTGCCGATGCCGCTGTAGCTCGCTACGGCCGCCTGGACATCGTCATCCACAATGCAGGCATCACCCGCGACAAGATGTTCGCCAACATGGACGACGCCAAGTGGGGCTCGGTCATCGCCGTCAACATCGAGTCTCAGCTGAAGATGAACGAGCAGCTGCTGAACCACAAGGCCTTCGAGAAGGCTCCACGTATTGCCACCATGGCTTCCACCTCCGGTATCGCAGGTAACCGCGGTCAGACCAACTACGCCACCTCCAAGGCCGGTGTTATCGCAATGGTCGAGGCTTACGCTGAGGAGTTCGCTAAGCGCGGCGGCAACATCAACGCTGTTGCTCCGGGCTTCATCGAGACCGACATGACCGCTGCCATTCCGTTCGTCAATCGCCAGGTTGCTCGACGCGTGAACTCGCTGCAGCAGGGTGGCCAGCCGGGCGATGTCGCCCAGGCAATCGCCTTCCTGGTCTCCGACCGCGCTCTCGGCGTCAATGGCCACGTCCTGCGCGTCTGTGGTCAGAACATCGTCGGTGCCTAAGCGAAGTCGCGGCTTCCGCATAGGCTCCCGATAAGGAGGAAAGAGGATAACTTATGGCTAAGACCCTGGATGCCATTCCCAATCTGGTTCCGCTCTACGCCAAGGCAGCTGCTGGTTCGGCGAAGAAGCGCCCGAACTCCACCGAAATCAAGGTCGATGAACTAGTGGTCAAGGGCGTCGCTGTCGATGCCGACCGTGACCAGGACTTCCGCGATGTCGTTGGCGCCCCGAAGTCTGAGCAGGCTTTCTTCGGCCACATCCACGCCCTAATCATGCCCATTCAGATGGAGCTAATGGCTGCGGATGATTTCCCGCTGCCGATGATGGGTCTGGTCCACACCGAGAACACTTACCGCGAAATCTCGCCTGTCACGCTCGGTGGCAAGGTTGATATCTCGGTGAAGGTTGCCGCATTCCGCGCTCACCGCTCGGGCACTGAGGTTGTTCTGGAGTCGACTGTTACATCGTCCACATCCGGTGCCACCTTGGTCGAGGAGCAGTCGGTGTACCTGGCCAAGGGCGTTCGCCTGAAGGATGCCGAGGGCTTCGAAGAGGTCCAGGCACAGCGTGAGGCCATCAAGTCCGGCGCCGAGACCATCAAGCGCGAGCAGTTCAAGGTCCCCTTCCCCACTGCTCAGTGGAAGCTGGCTGGCAACACCGGCCGCAAGTGGGCCAAGGTTTCCGGTGACTGGAACCCGATTCACATCACCTCTGTCTCCGCGAAGGCTCTGGGCATGCCGGCAGCGATTGCACACGGCATGTACACCGCCTCCCGCGCGCTGGCTGAGGCACAGGTTCTGCCGGGTCAGTCGTACGAGTTCCAGATCTCCTTCGGTGCGCCGGTCGTTCTGCCGACCACCATCAACGTCGCACTCACCCACACCGGTGACGGTGCAGGTGCTGCTCACCACCTGACTGAGGGCAGCTCCAACATCGGCCGTGCAGTCAACATCGTCGCGTGGGATCGCAAGAAGAAGCGTCCGCACTTCACCGGAAGTGTTCGCCCGCTGAAGTAGTTGACGCGAAAGCGCTGTAGAAAACGCCGCGTTTTGGAAAACCAGTCTCCTCATTGACTGGACCTTTCCAAAGCGCGGCGTTTTTGTTTTCCCAGTTGTGCTTTTGCCGGGGGCACCACTGACATGCCCCTCTCCCCTCGAAAGAGACACCGCCTCCTTCCCCACCCCCACCAGCAACCCCGCCACTTTCCTGCCTTGAAAATCAGCTGCTGGGTTTTTCCGCCGTTAATGCAGAGTCGCGGCTTTACTTCGCAGTTGCGTGACTAAGCACTTTCAGCCGCACGTAGGCAACGCCTTGTTGACATCCCATTCACTCCTCTATTTTATGTTCAATCCATTGAACATAGGAGGTAATTGAGTGTCTTCATCATCGAAGACGCCGCTGACTTTCACGGAACTCCCACCGGAGGAGTCACCCCGAATCGTGTACTTCTCCAGTGCTTCTGAAAACACTCACCGGTTCGTCCAAAAGCTGGATCAACCAGCAGCACGCATCCCGTTACATCCGCGAAAAGACGGAATGATTCGCGTTTGCAGCCCATTCGTCCTAATCACACCGACTTATGGCGGCGGATGTCGGCGCCGCGCGGTGCCTAAACAAGTCATCGCTTTTCTCAACGACGAAACCAACAGGAGTTTCATCCGCGGTGTCATCACCTCGGGCAACACAAATTTCGGCACCGACTTTTGCATAGCCGGAGCCATCATTTCTGCAAAATGCCAGGTCCCGGAGCTATACCACTACGAGTTACTGGGGACAGACCACGATGTGGAAAACGTCAAAGAGGGCCTGGAAAAATTCTGGAGGAGCGCTACTTCTTGAACATCTACAGCTATTCAACTACGCCACCGTCTTTTCGAAAGGACCCCGCTACCCGCCTTCGGCCAATCAACTGGAACCGAGTGCAAGATGACAAAGATCTCGAAGTGTGGAATCGCCTGACGGCAAATTTTTGGCTACCCGAAAAAGTCCCGCTGTCCAATGATCTTGCAGACTGGCGACGTCTCACCGATCTAGAACGCGAGCTAACCATGAAGGTCTTCACCGGGCTGACCATGCTCGACACAGTCCAGGCGTCTGTTGGGGAGATTTCCCAAATTCAAGATGCCCGCACAGAACATGAAGAGGCCGTCTACACGAATATCGCTTTCATGCAAGCAGTGCATGCAAAGTCCTATTCTTCAGTTTTTTCCACGCTGTCCAATACCCCGGACATCGACGCTGCCTACCAATGGGCAGTCTCCAACGACATCCTGCAGGCTCGGTCAAAAGCCGTGCTCAAACACTATTACGGTGCCGTTCCACTCCAGCGAAAGGCGGCAGCAACGCTTCTTTCGTCCTTCTCGCTCTACGCCGGTTTCTACCTCCCGCTGCACTTCGCATCACGAGGCATCCTGACCAACACCGCCGACATGGTGCGCCTGATCCTGCGTGACAAAGCTGTTCACGGCTATTACTCCGGCTACAAATTCCAGCGCGGCGTAGAAACCTACGACACCGCCACGCAAAGACAGATGAAGGCTTCCGTCTTCGAGCTTCTCGACGAGCTATACCAGCTCGAGCTAAGGTACTCCGAAGCCCTATACCAACCACTCGGGCTTTACGACGACGTTGCCAACTTCATTCGATACAACGCCAACAAAGCGCTCATGAACTTGGGGTACCCGCAGCGGTTTAACCATGATGAGACCGCATTCAAACCCGAGATTCTCGCCGCCCTCACCCCGGGGTCAGATGAAAACCACGACTTTTTCTCCGGTTCCGGCTCCGCATATGTCATCGGAAAAGCCGAAGATACCGCAGATGAAGACTGGGATTTCTAAACCTGCCTCCTTCGTCGCTCATCCTAAGAGACGAGTATTCGCGCGGTTAGGTGCTCGCCGTTAGGCTCTTTTTCATGACTGTTTCTATCTCGGCCGTAATCGCGCTTAACGACGACCCCCGCGCCGCTGCGCGGTTTTACGCCGAAGGTTTTAACTCCAACATCAAGTCCAACTCCACCACGCTCACTATCGGCGGAATGGATTTCGAGCTCATTGAGGACGGAAACCGCCAGCTAACCCCCGCTGTGTCTTTTATGGTGCGCTTTGCCTCTGGTCAGGAAAACCAGCTGCGCAGACTGTGGGAGCATCTGATGGCAGGTGATGAAACCATCAGCGGTGGTGCCGCACTCATGCCTCTGACCAACTACGATTTCTCGCCGCTCTTTGGCTGGTTGGCCGACGGAAATGGGGTCAACTGGCAACTGATGGTTGATCCATCACCCGGCGGGGCTGAAAGCACGGACGCTGCCGCAAAGACAGCGAATCCCACCGTTATCCCCTACTTCATGTGGACTGGCGACGAACCACAAGCTGCCGCCGCCACGGAGGTCTACAACCAGCTTTTCGGGTCAGGGAATTTCATGACGCTCGACTCGCCGGGCATGCACAATTTCACCTTCAGCGACGGTGTGGCGATGAGCCTCTCCAGCGATTCTTCCGAAGAAATCGAAAGCGCCTGCCAAGCACTTGGCTTGGCAGGCGCTGAGGTTGCCGAGGGCACGGAAGCCGTCGTCAAGCCAGACCGATTCGGCGTGTACTGGACGCTCTAGCGTTACTTGCGCGTCAATGCGATCGCTGCGCCGACGAACACGGCTAGCAGAACTCCACCGATAGAAATCCACATCATGTTCGAGGAACCGTCATCCTCCGGTGGGGTGTCCTCGGATTCCTGTTCGCTGCTAGTCGGAGCTTCACTGCTTGGCGACGTGTGCGCTACCTTCTCAAAGCTTGGGCCAGGAATCTTCTCACCGACCAGCTCCGTGGTCAGCTGGTAAGTCACCGGAACGCTTTGAACATCCGCGACATCGTGGGATTTACCGGCGCCCCAGCTGTTGTTAAAGAAGACAACGATGTACTGGTCGCCATCCAACCAGGCTCTTTCGGCCTCGTAATCGCCTGATGTTTCACCATCTTCGCCAATCCGATTGCGGTAGTTAATCCGGGCCGAGTTACCAAATGTTGTCTCCTCGCCGATCTGGTGTTCATTTACAGGACGGTTTTCCTCGCTACCGGCGAGCTGACGCGCCGAATTCAGTGTCTTGATATCCAGGCCGGAGATTTGTGCAAGCTTGTCCGCTTCTGGGGCGTCGATGAGCTTGACGGCGCCGCGGAGCTGCTGGCCATACTCGGACTTGATCTTGTACACGTGCGTCTCACCAGGAACAATGTCGGCCGTGACGCTGCTGATGTTGTCGGCAGTAAGTTCCGTGGCGTCATCGAACCACGAACCTGGGGTGACCTTGTTAGCCTGATCTGTCTCTGGTGTCGCGGGCGGAGGGGTCAATCTCTCCTTGTCGGAGGGGAACGCCTCCGGCACATCGGTCAGGTTTTCGTTGGCGAAGCGCTTGATAGTCACTTCTGCAGGAATGTCTTGACCTTCGAAGGGGCCTCCTTTTCGGGCCACGGAGAACACCATATTGCCCGGCTTACAGTCTCCCTCAGCTCCCCCGGACTGCTTGGTTGTTATCGATGCGAAAAAGGGGCCATTGGAGTCGATGATGCCATTGCCGAAATCATTGGCCAGGAAGCAACTGCTGTCATCCAAATGCATTGTGAGCGCGAAGTTGCGGACATCTAGGTCCATCAAAGTCGCGCCTGACGACGCTCCCGGCACGGTAGCCACACTAATTGCAAGCCGCTCTCCCTCAGCAACCGGGACGGAGAAGTACTCAGCACCGTCGCCTTCCTGATTACCGATGCTGCGCTCGGACTCAGGAGTCTTTTCCCGCAGCTTGGTCGAGAACGTTTCCACGTCGGCAGGCACCTGGGTAGCGCTCGTAGGAGCGTCGCCGCCCTGTATCTCGTGCGCGCTGGACTGCGCGGTGCGTGCGGTGCGGGTCGCCAGCGTCTTCATGGACTCAGCCAGCGAATCGGAGTCCTGGGCGTCCAGGTACTCGCCGCCAGTGGCCTCAGCAATGCACTCCAGTTCAGCACGTGCGCCTGCGTCAACGAGGAAACCAACTGTGTTGATGACCAGGTCAATGCCCTGCTGCTTGAGTTCCTTAGCTACTTCGCACACCGGTGGTGGAGCACAGGTGTCCCCACCATCGGAGATCAACACAATCGAACGTTGCCCTTCTTTCGGCAACTCATTGGCAGCCTGACGCAGCGCAGGCCCCATCGGGGTGTGGCCGGAGGCTTGGACCTTTCCTATTTCAGCAGGAATCTTCGCCGAGTTGCCAGCCTGCACGGGCAGCAGCGTGGTGATGTCCTGACAGCCAGCTTCCCGCTCCTCCGGCGAATTGCCGACTTCCGTGCCGTAGACCATGAACCCAATTTCGGAGTCCTCTGACACAGATTCGGCGAACTTACTCGTGGCAGTCTTCGCTGCCTCCATTCGGGTTTGGCCGCCCGCGTCGTCGGCAAGCATTGACCCTGAAGCATCCAGGATCACCATGGTTGGCGAGATAGTACTCGCGGCCTCTTGCGCCTGTGCACGCCCTGTTGTGATTCCCGCAAAAGAACCTACGAGAACCAGCAGCATGGAGATGGTGAGCACGACCGCTGAGAGTTGTCTTCTTCTGATCATGTGGTCGGTTCCTTTTCTTCAAGCGTGAAAAGAACGTTACATGACAAAAGTATGTCTGATCCTCAAGATAATGACTGGGCAGACCCAAATATTACGGGTGCCAAATATGATTACGGGCTGCAAATATGAAACTGTGCGAGTTTATGACACTTTCAGGCAATTTTTCAGGCCGTTTTTGTCATAAACGCAGTCAGTAACTTGCGTTGGCCCGCCGGCGCTGACATAAACGCACTCAGTAACTCGCATTGGGGTAAGTAGCAAAAGGTGCCCACCGGTCGACACGCCGAGCGGGCACACTTCTTGCCTAGTAACCAGCCCCCTAGCGGGACTCCAACCACGCCAAAATGTCAGCGTAGACCTCTTCCTTATTCAACTCGTTGAGAATCTCATGGCGACCTTCCGGATAGACCTTGAAGCGCACGTCCTTCTTGCCCGCATTCAGGTATTTGCCCACGACCTCAGTCACACAGGCCGCACCACCCGCCGGATCAACGGCACCGGAAACCACGAAAAGCGGCAGCTCATCAGGCGCTTTCTCATAGGCTTCAGACGAGTTCGCGTAGTGCGTGCCGACGAGAAGGTCGCGGAAAAAGGCATTGGTGGGAACGAAACCGCACTTGTCGTCCGCAATATAAGCATCGACAATCTTGTGGTCGCGGGTCAGCCAATCAAACTTAGTGCGGCGCTCAAAGCCCTTGTTGTAATCAGCAAAGGTGAGAGTGTTGAGCAGCTTGCCCGGCGCGGTAGGATGAATCTTAGCCAGCAGGTTTGCCACCTTCATTCCCGCGTCGCCCTTAGTTCCTGGCCACGCCACGGTGCCCATGATAATGACGCCGGTAAGCCCATCGCCGTACTTGGCGATGTAGTTACGAGTCAGAAGCGACCCCATGGAGTGGCCGAGAATATAGTGCTTGCTGCCTGGGAATTCTGCGTCAACATACTGGCGCACCGCGTGGAGGTCTTCGAGGATCAGGTTCCAGCCACCGTAGTCAGCGAAGTAGCCCGGGATGCCAGCATCCGTCTTGGTCATACCGTGGCCGCGATGGTCGTGCGCGACGACGGCATAGCCCTGGGATACGAGGTACTCGGCGAATTTGGCGTAGCGGTTGGCGTACTCGACCATGCCGTGGACAATCTGCACCACTCCCTTAGGAGTAATGGGCGCGCCCTTGTCATTTTCTGGAACCCAGCGCAGCACATTCAATGTGGCACCTGGGCGAGAAAGCGAAGTCCTAACAGCCGATGTCACGTCGGGCACCTTTCGCGTAGAGGTTTCGATACTTACCGCTCATCGTACCGAGGAACTTGGCTGCTCACCGGTGCTTTCGCCAACAAACAAAGAAAAACTCTGCCACCAACGTGACAGAGTTTTTCAAGGGACCTTATCTCCTTGCGTTCTACGCGCTTCCACGTTTACGCGTGACGCTCGCAAAGCTACAGAATCTCGCCCGGCTTGTAGGCCGCGGCCTCTGGGTACTTGTCCACGACAGCCTGCACCCGTGCAACAACGCGGTCAACCTGGGATTCAGCGGCACCGATGAACGCGTGGCGGTTCGCCAGAGCGTCGGCAAGCCCTGCGGCATCCAGCGGGAAACGCTCATCTGCAGCGAGACGTTCAGTGAGATTCTGCTCGGCGCCCTTTTCGCGCATATCCAGTGCGGTGGCGACGGCGTGCTCCTTGATGATCTCGTGGGCCTCCTCGCGCCCCATACCAGCGCGGACGGCTGCCATGAGAATCTTGGTGGTGGCGAGGAACGGCAGGTAGCGCTCCAGCTCGCGGTCGATCATGGCCGGGAATGCACCGAACTCGGACAGGACAGTGAGGAAGGTTTCAAACATGCCGTCCATGGCGAAGAATGCATCCGGCAGCGCAACGCGGCGAACCACGGAGCAGGAAACGTCGCCCTCGTTCCACTGAGTACCGGCGTACTCGGAGAGCATGGTCATGTAACCGCGCAGAATCACCTGGAAGCCGTGGACGCGCTCACAAGAGCGGGCGTTCATCTTGTGCGGCATGGCGGATGAACCGACCTGGCCTTCCTTGAAGCCCTCGGTGACGGTCTCATTACCGGCCATCAGGCGAATGGTGGTGGCCAGCGATGCCGGACCTGCACCGAGCTCGACCAGTGCGGACAGAGCGTCGAAGTCGAGGGTGCGCGGGTAGACCTGACCGACGGAGTCAAAGACGCGGTCGAAGCCGAGACCTTCAGCGATTTCGTTTTCCAGGGAGGCCAGTGCGGACTCGTCCCCGTCAAGCAGATCCAGCATGTCCTGGGCGGTACCCATCGGGCCCTTGATGCCGCGTAGTGGGTAGCGGGAAATCAGGTCTTCTACGCGCTCAATGCCCAGCAGCATCTCGTCCGCAGCAGAGGCGAAGCGCTTGCCCAGAGTCGTTGCCTGTGCGGCGACGTTGTGGGAGCGACCCGCCATGACCAGCGACTGGTACTCGGAGGCCTTCTCCGCAGTGCGGGCGGCAACGGCAACGGCCTTGTCTCGCACGACCTTCAGCGACTGCAGAACCTGCAGCTGCTCGACGTTTTCAGTCAGGTCACGCGAGGTCATACCCTTGTGAATGTGCTCAGTGCCAGCCAGGTCGCAGAACTCTTCAATGCGGGCCTTCACATCGTGGCGAGTAATACGCTCACGGGCGGCAATGGAGTCGAGGTCAACCTGGTCGATGACCTTCTCATACGCCTCGATAGTGCCCTCCGGCACCTCAATTCCGCGGGCGACCTGAGCCTTCAGAACTGCAATCCAGAGCTTGCGCTCGAGGATGATCTTGTACTCAGGGCTCCACAACTCAGCCAGAGTCGCAGAGGCGTATCGGTTTGCAAGGACGTTTGCGATCTTCTTTTTCTCAGCCACGCCCTCAAGTATTCCATGACCACAACATCCGCGGTTATCTAGGCCATGGATGACCACGCATTTCTTCCACACCTTCGTTGAATTTGCGCATCAATCGCACGAACTCCGCGAGCTCCGAGTCCTCCCAGTCATGCGTAATGTCATCGACGCTATTCTTACGCGCCTCAATCTCCCGGTGTAGCAGCTCTAGCCCCTTGTCGGTCGCGCTATGCACCTTCGCGCTTGACGACGGCGCGGACCTCTTCGCGATATACCCCTGCCGCATGGCGGCGGCCAGCTGGCGATGCACTGTAGAAATGTCCAGCCCTAGTGCATCGGAGAGCTCGGCGACTGTCATATCCGGTTGTGCTTCCAGCCTAGCCAGCAGTGCTGCGGCGGAGCGATCCAACAGGATGTCCTTGCGATGTGGTCGGTAGCCGCTGGAGCTCACCCGGGATAGCAGCATGTTCTCGTAAACGAGCGCGGCCAGGTCGTCTTTTCGCACGGTGGCAGTCAATCCTCTTGTCGCCTTTATGTCGACCCTTTAATGGGCCTGCGAGATGTATCTGTTTTGCTCAACTTCCCTATTCTAGCGCGTCGCGGATGGGGTTAAGGCCGAAAAAGCACATTTGCATCATACAAACCAATTGTTATAATTCGACTCCTAACTGCATTTTTGCACGATACAAATACCGGAAAGCAGTTTTGCCAAAGCACTAATTCCACGATCGTTTTCAAACGAGAAAAGAGACCGTATCTTCAGCATGACAACGCATACGACCACACAGAACAGGCACAAACAGAACGAGCAGGACGAGCAGCACGGGCAGGACAAGCTCTTCTCCCCCGCGTTCATCATCAGCTGGCTGATTAACTTCAGCATGTACCTGGTGTTCTACCTTTCAATCACAGTCATGGCGCTCTACGCCGTCCAGCGCTTCTCCGCCTCCGATGCCGCCGGTGGCTTCGCCGCCAGTTCTTTCGTGGTCGGCGCCACCATCGCTCGCCTCTTTTCCGGCTACTTGGTGGACACCTTCGGTGGCCGCAGAATCATGCTTGGCTCGCTTGCTGTCATCGTGGCGGCCTGCGCCGCCTACATGTGGGCCGCATCCCTGCCGATCCTGATTGCAATCCGCATCATCCACGGCCTGACCTACGCATTCGCTTCCACCGCCGTGATGGCCGCCGCCCAGACCGCTATTCCGGCTTCGCGCCGCGCAGAGGGCACTGGCTACATCTCGCTCGGAACCACCCTGGCCACAGCGATTGGCCCAGCTCTCGGCCTGGCCCTTATTGGTTCGGTCGGCTACAGCGTCCTCTTTGCCACAGCCCTCGGCCTGTCCATTGTCGGACTGGTGCTGGCGCTCGTTCTGCCACAACCCAACGAGCCTGCCACCGCGGCAACCAAGGACGGGGCCACCGAGGATTCGTCGGCAAGCGAGACGAAGCGCACGTTTTCCTTCGATGACATCATGACGCCGAGAGTGGTGCCAATCGGCCTGTTCATGCTGCTCATCGGCCTGGCGTATGCGGGCGTGATTACATTCCTGAACCGATACTCGCAGCTGAGCGGCCTGGCTAGAGGCGCCAGCTTCTTCTTCATCGCCTATGCGGTGGCAATGATGGCGGCGCGTTTCTCACTGGGACGCCTACAAGATCACCGCGGCGACAACCCGGTGATTGCCATCGGCCTGGTGTGCTTTACCATCTCACTGCTTGTTCTGGCTTTCGCAACCGCTGACTGGCACGTTATCGCCGCCGGTGCGCTCTGCGGCCTCGGCTACGGCACGCTGATGCCGGCCTGCCAGACCATCTCCGTGCACCTGGCGCCGGCGCACAAGTTGGGCACGGGCATCTCGACGCTGCTCCTGCTTGTCGACGCAGGCATCGGCCTCGGCCCGATTGTTTTGGGTTCGGTAGCCGCCACTATGGGATTCGACAAGATGTACGCAGGCCTGGCGGTCGTGGTGGTTCTCGCGGCCGTCTTCTACTGGTTCGTGCATGGCCGCAAGCCTGTTGCGAGGCGCCATCGCGTGGATCTTTAGAACTAATTGGTGTGCAGTCACTTTTCACAGGTGAATATCGCACAAGGAACACCGATAGCAGTTATGTGTCGTGAGTCACCTATACTTTTCCCCATGACTGAATCATCCACACCACAGAGCATGATTTCGATTGCTGAGGTGAACAAGCACTACGGCGATTACCACGCTTTGCGCGACATCAACCTGGAAATCCCAGCTGGCCAGGTCGTAGTTATCCTCGGCCCCTCCGGCTCTGGTAAGTCCACACTGTGCCGAACCATCAACCGCCTCGAGACCATCGACAGCGGCGAGATCCGCATCAACGGCAAACTTCTCCCAGAAGAGGGTAAGGAACTCACCCGTCTGCGTGCTGAGGTCGGCATGGTCTTCCAGCAGTTCAACCTCTTCAGCCACATGACCATTCGCGACAATGTCACGTTGGCCCCACTGAAGGTCCGCAAGATCTCCAAAGCCGAGGCCCGCGAGCGTGCGGACAAGCTGCTCGCCCGTGTCGGCATTGCGGAACAGGCTGACAAGTACCCGGCGCAGCTCTCCGGCGGTCAGCAGCAGCGCGTCGCCATCGCACGCGCCCTGGCCATGGACCCGAAGGTCATGCTTTTCGACGAGCCCACCTCCGCGCTCGACCCGGAAATGATCAACGAGGTCCTCGATGTCATGACCGACCTGGCCAAGGGCGGCATGACCATGGTTTGCGTCACCCACGAGATGAGCTTCGCCCGCCGCGTGGCCGACCGCATCCTGTTCATGGCCGACGGTGCGATTGTCGAAGACACCGACCCGGAGACCTTCTTCACCAACCCGCAGAGCGATCGTGCCAAGGACTTCTTGGCCAAGATCGTCGGACACTAGGCGGGCTGGTCACCATGAAGCTTTCACTATTACGAGGAGGCCGGGGACGCAGTCGCAACCAGGGCCGCCGAGGTGTCGTCGGCAAGCGAGTTGCGGCGGCTGTCGTAGCTGTTGCCACGACAATGAGCCTCGCGGCCTGCGGTAGCGGCGGACCCCGAAACCTGCTGGCCGATATCGAAGCCGGGCACGTGACACTGGGTACGAAGTTTGACCAGCCGGGTCTCGGCGAGCGCACCCCGGAACGTGAGTTCGCGGGCGTCGACAACGATGTTTCCCGCTACGTCATCGAGTACATCGCCAACAAGAACGGTTGGGATGTGCCCGAGATGGAGTGGCGCGAGACCCCGTCCTCTCAGCGCGAGACGCTGATTAACAACGGCGAGGTCAACATGATCGCCGCCACCTACTCCATCAACGCTGGCCGCCTGGCTGCCGTCGACTTCGCCGGCCCGTACCTGGTCACGCACCAGGCACTGTTGGTGCGCGGTTCCGAGGGCATCCAGGGGCTTGACGACGTCGCCCCGGGCACTCGCCTGTGTTCTGTATCCGGCTCCACCCCAGCGCAGAAAGTCAAGGACGCTCTGCCGGAGGTGCAGCTGCAGGAGTTCGATACCTACGCCGCATGCGCCGAAGGTGTGAAGCAGGGTGTCGTCGATGCCCTGACCACCGATGCGACCATCCTCGCGGGCTTCGCACAGCGCTACAAGGAGCGCTTCGGCGATGACTTCCGCGTGGTCGAGCTACGCAACCCCGATGATTCTTACTGGACCAACGAGTACTACGGCATCGGTCTGCCCAAGGGCGATGATGCTAGCCGTGAGGCCATCAATGAGGCACTGGAGTCGCTGTACGACACCGGTGAACTGCAGAAGATCCTGAAGAAACACTTGGGCGACAAGTTCGAGCTCGACGACAAGCCGGCAATCGGCGATTTGTCGTTTGTAGAGAAGAAGTAGGAAGGGGTGCGAGCAAACAATGAATCCAGAACTATGGAGTGAAATGGGGCCGGAACTACTTCCGGCTTTCTGGGTAACCATCAAGCTGACGATTGCCTCGGCGATTGGTTCCCTGATTTTTGGCACGCTTCTCACCGCTATGCGCGTGAGCCCCGTGGGAATCCTGCGTACCCTGTCGACCTGGTACATCAACGTCGTGCGCAATACCCCACTGACGCTGATTGTGCTGTTGGCCTCGATGGGCCTCTACTACAACTTGGGGCTGCTGCTGGCTGCGGAGAATGACTCCTTTATTGTCAAGCAGAACTTCCGCCTCGCGGTGTTGGCTTTTGTTGCCTACACCTCGTGCTTTGTTGCGGAGTCCCTGCGCGCCGGTATTAACACGGTGCCGTTCGGGCAGGCCGAAGCCGCCCGCTCCCTGGGGCTTAGCTTTGGTCAGAGCTTCCGCTACATCATCTTCCCGCAGGCGTTCCGTGGCGCTATCGTTCCGCTCGGCAACACCCTGATTGCGTTGACGAAGAACACCACGATTGCCTCGGTAATCGGTGTGGCTGAAGCGTCGCTGCTGATGAAGACGATGACCGAAAACTACGCCAGCGATATCCTGATTATCTTCGGCATCATCGCTGTCGGCTTTATTATTCTGACTTTGCCGACCGGCCTGTTCTTCGGCTGGGCTGGCAAGCGATGGGCGGTGAAGCGCTAATGGCTACTCGCGCAACAGTTCTTTATGACGCGCCGGGCCCCAAGGCTCAGCGTTTCAACCGAATTCTCACCTGGATCGTGGCTGCAATCACCGTTGCGATCCTCGCCTGGGTGGGAATGAAACTGGCCGACAAGGGCCAGTTCGAAGCCAATAAGTGGTCGTTCTTCCTCGAATCCACCACCTGGACTACCTACATCCTGCCCGGCCTGGTCAGCACCATTATCGCGGCTGTGGTCTCTATTGTGTTGGCGCTGGTAATTGGCGCTCTCCTGGGCGTCGGCAGGCTGAGCCCGGTCGCACCCGTGCGCTGGCTGTGCTCGGTGATTGTCGAGTTTTTCCGCGCCATTCCGGTGCTGGTACTCATGCTGTTTGGCTACTCGGTGTTCGCCATCTGGCAGCTGTTCCCGTCGAATTACCTCGGTTTTGCCGCTGTTGTGTTTGGTCTGACCATGTACAACGGCTCTGTGATTGGCGAGACGCTGCGCTCCGGCATCGAGTCGCTGCCGAAGGGCCAGCGTGAAGCCGCAATTGCGCTGGGTCTCTCCCACCGCCAGACGATGGTCACCATTTTGCTGCCGCAGGCGGTTGCCGCCATGTTGCCGGCGATTATCTCGCAGATGGTCATTGCGCTGAAGGACTCCGCGCTGGGCTACATGATCGGCTACGTCGAGGTCGTCCGCTCTGGCCGCCAGCTCGGCGAGTACTACGGCGCCATGATCCCATCGCTGGTCATCGTGGCAATCATCCTGATCGCCATCAACTTCGGTCTGGCCAATCTTGCCGAGCGTATCGAAAGCCAGCTCCGCGCCGGCCGCGCCCGCCGCAACATCATTGCGAAAGTTCCGCAGCAGCCTGATGTCGGTGTCACCACCAAGGACCAGGCCAACGTGGATTGGCACGATGAGGACTACAAGGACCTCCGAGGCACCTACGAGTAGAGCTAATCACGGCTTACTGCCGCACTCGCTTTACGACGAACACAGCGACGCCGCCCACGGAAACTGCTTTTGGTTTCCGTGGGCGGCGTTTTTGTTTGGCTACGGCCTTTGCCTTCGCTCTTATCGATGCGCTACTCACTGATGGCCACGCTACAGCGCAACGATAGGTGAATAGCGTGGCCACAAGTGCCGGGCACTACTGCGACCGTGCTCTACTACGACTCAGACTTGGTCTCCGACTCCTCTGGCCTCTCGGATTCCGACTTTTCGCCAGACTCAAACTCACCTTCAACGACCACATCGGACTGAATAACCAGGCGCCCCTCTTCATCGTGGGTGTACTCAAAGCGCGGTAGCTCATTGCCCTCTTCGTCGTAGCCCGGCGCGGGTGCAGCTTCGTGCTTCTCCAACTTCTCTGGAGTATCGGTCTTCTCCCACTGGCGGGTAACCGGCTTGCGCACTGCCATGTGGTCATCACTCATGCCTTTGACCAAGGAGTACATCATCACGAAGTGGAGGAAGAAGAACGGTACACCGATGACAATCACCGCAGATTGCAGCGCTTCCAGTGCGGTTTCACCAGAAATCAGCAGCAGAGAAGCTGCCACAGCACCGATCATGACGCCCCACAGCACTCGGTAGAAGGTCGGAGCCTTGTTTTCCTCACCGGTGGACATCATGTCCATCACCATCGAAGCCGAGTCGATGGAGGTGACGAAGAAGATCATGATCACAAAGAGCGCGAACACGCTGACAAGCGTTGCCAACGGGAACTGCTCCAGGAGGATAAAGAGCGCCGGTGACGGGTCTCCGCCCTCGACAACTGGTTTGGTCAGAATACCGGGCTGCTCATTTTCCAGTTCAAAGCCGGCACGGCCGAAGATGGAGAACCACATGATTGACACGATTGTCGGCAGTGCAATCACACCGGCAATGAACTGACGGACTGTACGGCCACGGGAAATACGGGCGACGAACATGCCCACAAATGGCGACCAGCAGATTGTCCAGGCCCAGTAGAAGACCGTCCAGGCACCCTGTTTCCAATTCGGGTTGACGTCGTAGGAGTCAGTCCAGAACATGATGCGCGGCAGCGCATCCAAGTAGACACCTGTCGTATCGACGGTCTGACGCAGCAGCGTCAATGTCGGGCCCATGAGCAGCACGAAGACCATCAATGCCATGGCGGCCCAAATGTTCGCATTGGACAACACCTTAATACCTTTGTCCAGACCGCGGGCCACGGAAATAGAGGCAATCACAATAATGATGGCAATCAGAATGAGCTGCACCATTGAGCTTTCCGGGGTACCGATTACACGAGCAGCACCGGAGTTAATCTGCAGCGCACCCATGCCCACCGATACCGCGATACCGACGACGGTACCGATGATGGCGACAGCGTCGATAAGCTTGCCCGGCCATGAGTAGATGCGGGCACCGAGCAGCGGCGCGAAGATGGAGGAGACGCGCGGCGGCAGGTGACGCTTGTAAATGAAGTACCCCAGCGCGAGCCCCGGCAGCGCCATGATGACCCACATGTGAATACCCAGGTGGTAGATGGTAAATGCCATCGCAGTGTTCTGAGCTTCGCGGCTCATCGGCTCTTGACCGAACGGCGGGTTGTAAGCGTGGTTGAGCGGTTCAGCCACACCCCAGAACATCAGCATGGAGCCAGTACCGCCGGCGAAGAGCATGCCGAACCATTCGGCGATGGTGTATTCGGGCTCTTCGTCATCATCGCCAAGTTGAATGCGTCCGTAGCGGGACACAAACAAGCCGATGAGGAAGATAAAGCTTGCCGAGACACCACCGATGAACAGCCAGCCCATGTTAGACGTAACCCAATCGGAAGCGGCCGAGTAGGCATCCCGAGCGGTATCCCCCAGCGCTATGGTCACTGCCACAAAGATGACAATGAAACCCATCGCTGTCGTGAAAATCAACGGGTCGGTCGGCAGGTTCTTAAGAAAACCGCCCGACTTCTTTTCTTGCGTTTTTACTTGTGGCGTTTGTGTAGATCCCATTATCGGGGTCAGCGCCTTTCACTTCTAGATTGTCTGTCTCAGAAAAGACAGCTCGGAAGACACATTCCTCCCAAGTCGGTTATCTACGTTACAAAAGGAAGCCCAGTCATTCTCAATAACTAAGCCTTTGTGCTGTAATTGCGACTTTTTCCTTCGAGTTCACGCTGGTTTAACTGAACGTCAAAGTGGAAAACCTATCGTTCGACTCCATGCAGCTTTCCCGTCGCAGCGCTCTACGTTTAGGCGCATCCACCGCACTTGCTACTTCAGTCACGCTCGCTCATGCCTCTGGAGCTGCCGCTTCAGTTACACCGGGTTCGCCGTCACTGGCCTCCCCAGGGCTACTGCGTTCTCGGCCACAGCTCACCCACGGCGTTGCAAGTGGCGATATCCGCGGCGACGGCGCATTAATTTGGGCTCGCTCAGACCGCCCCGCCCACATGGTGGTTGAAACTGCTGCAACTGAGAGCTTCCAGAATGCCAAGGTATTCCGCAGCAACTCTCTGTTAACTCCAGACACCGACGGCACTGGACGTCTACGTGTCGTCGGTCTCGAGCCGGGACAGGAAATCTTTTACCGCGTCACGCTCGAAGAGGCAGATACTGGAATTTGCTCTGATCCCGTTATTGGCACCTTCCGTACTGCCCCCAACCGCGCATCCAACATCCGATTGCACTGGTCCGGCGATGTCGCAGGTCAGGGTTGGGGAATTAACGACGAAATCGGTGGCTACACCGGTTTTTCCACCATGCTGGAACGCAATCCAGACCTATTCATTCACTCAGGCGACACCTGCTACGCCGACGGTCCGCTGGAGGAATCCGTCACGCTTTCCGACGGCACTGTGTGGCGCAACCATGTCACTCCAGCCAAATCCAAGGTTGCTGAAACCCTCGAAGAGTATCGTGGCCAGTACTCCTACAACCTCATGGACAAGAACTACTTGGCCTTCAACGCGCAGGTTCCGCAGCTAGTCCAGTGGGATGACCACGAAACAGTCAACAACTGGTACCCCAACGAGGTCCTCGATGATGATCGCTATACCGAGCGCGACGTCAACACCCTGGCCAAGCGCGCCTACCAGGCCTTCCATGAGTGGCAGCCACTTGATCAACAAATGGCTGTCGATGGGCGCGTCTACCGCAAGGTATCCTACGGCCCGTTGCTAGACATCTTCATTCTGGATATGCGCAGTTACAAGGGAGAAAACACTTCCAATAATCCGCGCTCGACAACCGAAGAACCAATCCTTGGCGAAAAGCAGACCAGCTGGTTAATCGACTCCCTCAAGGACTCCCGCGCGACGTGGAAGATCGTTGCTAATGACCTGCCACTTGGCATCATCGTCCCCGACGGCGACGATGGTGACCAAGAAAGCGTATCCAATGGTGCCGCCGGTGCGCCTGCAGGACGCGAACGTGAAATCGCCCGCCTGCTCAGCGCCGTTAAAGATGTTTCAAATGTCGTCTGGCTCACCGCCGATGTGCACTACACCGCGGCTCATCACTACAGCCCAGAGCGCGCACAGTTCACCGACTTCGCACCCTTCTGGGAATTCGTCTCCGGTCCTCTCCACGCGGGCGCATTCGGCCCCAACGAAATGGATTCGACCTTCGGGCCGAAGGTGGAGTACGTCCACGCACCGGGTAAAGACAATGCCAACGCCGACCCCACACAGGATTTCCAGCACTTCGGCGAAGTCGATATCGACGGCGACTCACGCGAGATGACCGTCCGTCTGCTCACCACTCGTGGCACCGAGTTGTGGTCGACAACGCTGAAGCCGCAGGCGTAGGCACACTGTTCAACAGCGCGTGGCGGTAGCCACTAATTAGTGCGTTCCGCCACGCTTTACGACGGTCTCCTGCCCCGCAGCCTGCCAGGCCACAATGCCCCCGCCCAGATTGATGAGCTCCGGTGTGGCACCATCAGCCTCGGTCTCGCTGGCCAACAGCTCAATCGCCTGTTGCGAGCGGGCACCCGAGTGGCAGTGAATGATGACTCGTGGGTAGTTCGACTGGAGGTTCTGCTCAGCCCACGCTTCGCGAATCGCAGCCCACCCACGGCTGCGAATGTCGCCGAGTGGCACAAGCACAGATCCGGCAATGGCAGCCTCCGCGTGCTCTTCGGGCTCGCGTACATCGATGAGAGGCACACCCTCGGCAAGAAGCTCGTGCGCCATGTTGGGACCAATGCTGCGCACGCTCTGCTCCGGGCTCTCCTCATCCTCGGACCACGAAGCTGCGCACACCTGCGCAATTTCGGTCAAGTCGGAAACGGGTTCGCGCTCCGGGTCGGCCGCAAAGGACAGTGTGCGGGTGGTTGCCTCCAAGGCGTCGATAAGCACGAGTTTGCCGACGGCGACCTTGCCGACACCGGTGAGCACCTTGATAGCTTCGACGACCATCATGGAGCCGATTTGTCCGACCATTGCGCCGAGGACACCGCCTGCGGCGCACGACGGCACGGAGCCGGGGTCGGGGATGTCGGGGTAGAGATCGCGAAGCATGGGGCCGTGGCCAGGCCAGAAGACGGACAGTTGCCCTGCGAACTGCAGAATTGTGGCCCAGACCAGCGGCGTTCCGGTCAGCTCCGCGGCATCGGAGGACAGGTAGCGCGTGGCGAAGTTGTCCGCGCCATCGAGCACTACATCGTGAGTGGCGAAGAGCTCCTCGGCATTGTCGACGCTTAACCTGCCGACGATTGCGGTCACCGATGCCTCGGAGTCGAGACGCCTCACGGCATCCGCGGCGGATTCGGACTTCGGGCGACCAATATCGGACTCACGGTGAATGACCTGGCGCTGAAGATTGGACTCGTCGACCACGTCATCGTCAATGATGGTGATGTGCCCGACCCCTGCCCCGGCCAGGTACAACAGCGCAGGAGATCCCAAGCCACCAGCTCCGATGATGAGGACGCGGGCGGCTCGCAAGATCCGCTGTCCCTCGGCACCAAAGCCCGGAAGTGTTAGGTGCCGCGCGTACCGGCGCAGGTCGCGGTCCGAAAGATTGACACCCTGCTCAGCCATTACAGAGAATCCTGCTCGCGTGCGCCGCTGATGCGCTCAGTGATGATTCCCTCGAACGACGAACTAGCCTGGGCTAGTCGACGCCGTGGAATGCGGCCGGACTCGCGAGCAGTCAGTCCTGCCTCAACGCCGAAGCGCATCGCTGTGGCCATGCCCACCGGATCATGTGCACGGGTCACAGCGGATGCCAGCAGCACTGCATCGCAGCCTAGTTCCATCGCCTGTGCAGCCTCAGACGCGGTACCGATGCCCGCATCCAGGATGATGGGTACATTCGCGCGGTCCACAATCAGCTCGATGTTGTGTGGGTTAAGAATGCCCAGACCAGTGCCGATAGGCGAGCCCGCCGGCATGACAGCTGCACAGCCCAGATCCTCCAGCCGCTTGGCCAGCGCCGGATCATCGTTGGTGTAAGCGAAAACGACGAAGTCGTCAGCTACTAACTGCTCCGCAGCGGCAACCAGCTCGACGGGGTCCGGCAGAAGGGTGTCCTCGTCAGCGATGACCTCGAGCTTCAGCAGGTTGGTCTCCAGCGCCTCGCGGGCCAACTGCGCAGTCAGCACCGCGTCACGAGCGGTATAGCACCCCGCAGTATTCGGCAGCGCCGCAATATTGTTGCGCTGCAGAATCTCAAAAACGTTCTGCTTCGTGCCGGGCGTAAAGCGGCGCATCGCCACCGTAGTCAGCTCGGTGCCCGAAGCCACCAGCGCGCGCTCCAGCGTATCCATGCTGGTCGCACCGCCAGTTCCCATAATCAGACGAGAGTTCAACTCCAGCCCGCCAATGCGCAGCGGTTCGCGTGTAACTTCGCTCGCCGTCCCGGTTTCATTTTCCTGCGCGGACATGTTTGCTTGTGCGGAATTCGCGGTCATCTCTAGCCTCCCTGAACTGCTGTCACGATGTCGATGGCACCTGCCACCGGTGTGGTCGCCCACTTGGCTCGCGGAATCACCGCGCCGTCCACGGCTACCGCGATTCCCAGGCGGGTGCCGTCCGCGGCAGTGCCGTCGTCGTTAAGCGCATGCCCCGTGTGCTTTGCGACGAGATCTGCGACCATCTCCCCCGCAGTCGGTGTGTAGCCTTCGCCATTGAGTGTTGTGGTGGACATAAGCGAGCCTCCTCTAGTCGCTGAAGCGGAATGGATTGACGGCGGAAAGAAGCGCCGGGTCGTTGTCATTTTCCCGACCTGCGACGACGTCGACCGTGAGCTTGGAGCCGATGGCCATAAGCAGAATGCCGTGACGGAAGTAGCCGGTGGACACGGTCAGCCCTGGAGCCACGCGGCCAATCATGGGGACATCGTCCGGGGAGCCAGGCCGGGCGCGGGCGGTCATCTCGTAGATTTCGCAGTCGAGAATGCCGGGCACCAGGCGGTATGCGTCGCGGAGTAGCTGGTGGACTCCTTCGGCGGAGACGCCGGTCAGGTCATCTTCACGCGAGGTAGCGCCGAGCACGACGGTGCCGTCAGCACGCGGGACGATATAAACCGGACGCCCCTGAACCACACCGCGAATAGTGCGAGTGACCAGCGGCTGCAAGCGCTCCGGTACACGCAAACGCAGCACATCCCCATAGACCGGACGCAGTGGCAGATTCAGATTCTCCGGCAGACCAGTGATGTCGGCGGTGTTCAGCCCCGCAGCAAGCACGACCTCATCGGCGAGGTAGTCATTTCCGTCCGCACCGCGCAGCCCGATGGCGCGGTCGGAAGCGTAGATAACCTCTTCCGCGCGGGTGCGGATGACGCGGTCTCCCAGAATGGTCAGCAACGCCTCGGCGAGCAGACGCGGATTGACCTGGTGATCTCCCGGAATATCCACCGCACCAACACAGCCCGGCCCCAGTGCCGGTTCTGCCCGGCGCGCTTCGGTGGCGGTGATGCGGTTGATCTCCATACCCATGTCATGCTGCAGCTCAACGAGCTCGCTGAGTGTCTGCCGGTCGGCGGCATCGCCCGCACAAACGAACGTGGAATTCTCGATATAGCCAACATCGTGGCCCGATTCCTCGGCGATAGTCTGGGCAAAGTCGCGGTAGAGCTTGCCCGACTCCACCATCAGCGGATACAGCGTCGGCTGATCCCACACGACTTCGGCCACCGGCGCCAGCATGCCCGCCGCCGCGAAAGTTGCGCCGGAAACGGGCTCGGCATCGAGGACGGTCACATCGAATCCCTGGCGGAGTAGTCTCCATGCCGTCGCCAAGCCAATAATGCCCGCGCCTGCGATAACAACGCTTGACGACGTATCCCCTGTGCCACCCTCACTTGTCGAGGCAGCACCCATAGCGGCAGCATTCACTGCCATTCCTCCCTCCGGCGGCATAACCCGCATCAGGTAAAAGCGGTCGGCGTTACTCGCCCTCTCAGCCAGCGGCATCTCATCGATACCGAGTACGGCTCCCGCGGAACGTGGTACTCCCCCATCATATGACTTCGGACTCTCCGCCACGACACCGCATCCCCAACCTCGCCTAACATGGGGACATGAACGCCTCATCAGCCGCCACTCGCACAACACGACGCGCCCTGCTCGCCGACGCCCGCCTGTACCTCTGCACCGACTCGCGCGCATCCCGCGGTGATCTGCGCGAATTCCTGCACGCCTGTTACGAAGGCGGCACCGACATCATTCAGCTGCGCGACAAGAAAGTCGACACCCGCGACGAGATCGCCGCCGTGGAGGTCCTCGCCGAGGTCGCCGCTGAACACGGCAAGCTCTTCGCCGTCAATGACCGCGCCGACATTGCCGCGCTGACCGGTGCAGACATCCTGCATGTGGGCCAGGAGGACCTCACCACCGAGCAGGCCCGCCAGATCGTTGGCCCCGAGGTTCTCATCGGCCGATCCAACCGAAATCTGGACATGTTCGCCGCCTCGCTTGCCGACGATGGCATCGATTACGCGGTGATCGGCCCGGTTTACGCCACCCCGACGAAGCCCGACCGTCAGCCCGTCGGAGTCGAGATGGTCCGTGAAGCTGCGGCACTCGTGCGGAGGGTACGCGCACAGGGTTCAGCGGAGTCCCACCAGGATTCCGTGGCCGATATTGTGCGCCCACACGACCGCGGCGCAAGTGACCCCGTCAAGCCATGGTGGGCAATCGGCGGTATCAATGCCGAGACCGCCAGCGAAGTTATCGGCGCTGGTGCGGAGCGCATGGTGGTGGTTCGCGCACTAACCGAGGCAGCAAATCCGGAAGAGGCAGCGCGTGCTCTGCGCGCTGTGGTTTCCCCAAGGAGCTAGAACCATGAAGATTCTTTCCCACAAGGACGAACTTCTCGCTCAGGCCAAAAGCGACAGCAATGGCCGCGCTGCGGAAATTGTTGTCCACGACGGCCCGCTACGCCAGACTCTCATCGCACTGGCTGAAGGAACTGAGCTTTCCGCCCATAACTCACCGCCCGCAGCCTCGATGCTTGTTCTTGTTGGCGAAGTTGAAATTACCGGTGCCGATGAAACCACGATTTCCGAGGGCAATCTCAAGGTGCTCACCCACGTCAAGCATGGCGTGAAAGCTCTAACGGATTCCGTGTTTTTGCTGACCACGGTCACAGGCGTCGACGGAATCGACAGCCACGGCGACAAGTAGCAATCAGCGCCTACTCTCCGGCGAATGTCTCCAACTGCCGAATGGCACCCGAGACAATCAGGAGGTCACCTGCGGTAATACGGTCGTCGGCAAGTGCGGGGCGGAAGCGCTGACCGCGCTTTTGAACGGCGACAACCGTAATCGGTGCGCTCTGGTTAATCTCTGCCACTGTCTTATCCAGGCAATGGATCGGTGGGGCGACTTTGCCGACTGCGTAGTCGCGGTCGAACTCCAGGAAGTCCTGGACCTTGCCGCCGATTAGGTGCGCAATACGACGGCCAGTGTCGGCCTCCGGGCGAATGACGTGGTGAACACCGATCTGACCCAGAATCTTGGCGTGGGCCTGGTTATCGGCCTTTGCCCAAATCAGCGGCACATCCATGTCCACCAGTGCGGATGCGGTCAGCAATGAAGCCTCGATATCACTGCCGATTGCGATGACCACACGTTCGGCTTCATCGACGCCGAGCTGCTTCAGTACTTCCGGCATGGTGGTGTCGGCGGTAACTACGTGATCGAAGGTCGAGGACAGCTCCTGAACCACCTTTTCGCGATGGTCTACGCAGAGAACCTCGATACCGCCAGCGACCAGCTCCTCGCCGAGCGCCTGTCCGAAACGCCCCATGCCGAGAATGACAACAGGAGAAGAGCTGACTTGGTTAGAGAAATTCTCTGCAAAACCAGCAAACGGGTTGAATTTCGAGTTAGCCAATGAAGGGCCTTTCTTCTGGATATTCGTAGATGCGCTGGCGTGGGCGGGCGGCCAAGGCCGTCGCCAAAGCGATTGGGCCAACACGTCCGGTGAACATCAGCACGATGAAGATTGTCTGTGCCGCCACCGGTAGATTAGCGGTGATGCCTGTGGATAGGCCTACCGTGGCGAAGGCACTGACTACTTCAAAAAGGATTTGGTCAGTAGAAAACTGTGGCGCTAGGAAACTGACGGCGATTACTGCCAGAAAAACCTGGCCAATACCGAATGCAAGAACGACGAGGGCCTGACGCAGCACCTTTGGGTTGAGGCGCCGCCGAGCCACGGACACGGAGGTGTCACCGCGAATCTCCGCGAGAACGGCGGCGAGAATGACTGCCGACGTCGTGATTTTCACGCCACCTGCAGTACCACCGGTGCCGCCACCAATGAACATGAGGAAGTCAGTGCCCAGCAGTGTCGATGGGTGGAAATCCGCGTAATCGAGCGCGTTGAACCCCGCGGTACGCGGGCTCACACTAGCGAAGAATGAGTTGAGTATCTTCTCCCCCGTCGTGAATCCAGACATGGCATTGGACCACTCACCAAATGCCACCATGATTGTGCCCAAAGCAATCAGCAGGATGGTGCCTTTGATAGTGAAGCGAGTAGTCAGAGACCAGCGTTTAGGCAACTGCCCTCGCGTGCGGACACTAAGCCACGCTTTCAGGTGTCGCCAAGCTTCGAGCAGAACGGAAAAACCCAGACCACCAACGATAAGAGAGAAGGCCAACGGCAAAAGTATCCAGGCATCACTGTGGAACCCAATGACGTTGTCCGCATACAGAGCAAAACCGGCATTGTTGAAGCTTGAGATGGCATGGAACAACCCCTCCCACGCTGCTCTCCCCCAGCCGTACCCATAACCTAGGTGGAACCGCAGCATTAGTGCCACTGCCACAACAAACTCCACCAACAGAGTGAAGCTAACGGCAGCACGGACAACCCATGAGATCTCGCCCATGTCCATACCGCGGCCTTCGACGCGAGCACCGGCACGGCGGTTCAGGCCGAGCCTTCCCGCAACGAAAAGGCCAAAGAGCGAAGCCAAGGTCATGAACCCGAGACCACCTAGCTGAATTAACAGCATGATGACAACCTTGCCGAAAGTTGACCAATGGGTGGCCGTATCTACGGTGATCAGGCCGGTCAGGCTTGCTGCCGAGGTGGCTGTGAACAGAGCATCAGACAGCGCCGTGGGCAGGCACATATCCCCAGGGCTCGGGGCACAATGCCCCGTGGGATGGCTATTGGCCGCCGAAATCGGCAGCATTAACAAAACCGTGCCAACGGTTATGAGGGCGACATAACACCACACCACCAACGTCGTGGGACGAACTCCCCGACGTGATTTAGTGGTCTGCCGCGACAGCGTAATCACCATCGGAACGTTAGTCCTCGTGGCCAGCGGTGTCGAGGGGGAATGTTGATATTCCGCCTCTGCATATGCCCAGGCTTAGAGGGAACTGCCTTACGCCCCATGCACAGTTACGATGCCCCGTACACATTTCGCGCCCAATCCCCGCCCCCACACCCTACCCCGCTTTGGCTACTGCAGAAAGCTTGAGTTATGGTCAGATTCATGATGACACCCCTGATGAACACACCCGTGCCGTGCGGCCCACAGTGGTGGTGGCTCGCTTAAGTCCGCGAGCAACGTCACGTCATCTCATTAAATTCGACGGCAAACCCGTCAAGTACGAGCTCGCAAGAAGATAAATCTGGCGGGCTCTTTTCTTTTATCGGTTCGACAAAGAGAACCAGGGCCCGCTGAAATAAACAACAGCAACGAAAGGCCCCTCTCAATGACTGATTACAACCCCAGCGCGGATGCCATCGCCAAGGCTTCAGCACCGACTGCAACCAAGGTGCCGTCGGCAAGCGTTAACGGCGCGGGCGAGGTGCGCGAAACCCTCTTACCTGCATTTTTCGGCCGCTTTGGCGGACAGGAAGTGCCGGAGTTCCTGCTGCCAGCACTCGATGAGCTGGAAGCGGCTTACATCGAGGCGATGAGCGATTCGGAGTTCCAGCGCGAGCTGGAAGAACTGCGTCGTGATTTCCTCGGCCGCGCAACCCCGCTGTTCGAATGCCGTCGTCTATCCACGCCGAACACGACGATTGTGCTGAAACGCGAGGACTTGAACCACGGCGGCGCGCACAAGGGCAACAACGTGGTCGGCCAGGCACTGCTGGCAAAGCGCATGGGGAAAACCCGCCTCATTGCTGAGACGGGTGCAGGCCAGCACGGCACGGCCACCGCGATGGCCACAGCACTGCTGGGACTTGAGTGCGAGATTTACATGGGCGCGCACGATGTCGCCCGCCAGCACCCCAATGTCGAGCGCATGGAGCTCATGGGCGCGAAGGTCGTTCCCGTCACCACCGGCGAGGCCGGTTTGAAGGATGCTATTGACGAGGCACTGGTCGAGTGGAGCAAGACTCTCGACTCCACTTTCTACCTGCTGGGCACCGCCGCCGGTCCGCACCCATTCCCCACTATCGTGCGTGAATTCCAGCAGGTCATCTCGGAGGAATCACGCAGTCAGATGGTCGAGCGTTACGGCAAGCTTCCCGACGCTGTCATCGCAGCCGTCGGTGGCGGCTCCAACGCCATCGGCGCATTTGCTAACTACATTGACGACTCCGATGTCGCCCTCATTGGCGTCGAGCCCGCAGGTGAGGGACTCGACACCGATCGTCACGGCGCGCCCATCAATGCGGGCAAGACTGGCGTCCTTCACGGCATGCGCTCATTTGTCATGCTTTCCGACGACGGCGAGGTGTTGCCATCGCACTCCATCTCGGCGGGCTTGGATTACCCGTCTGTTGGCCCGGAGCACGGCATGCTGAAGGAGAATGGCCGCGCCAGCTATGTCGGAATTACCGACGAGGAGGCGCTGGAAGCATTCCAGCTGCTCAGCCGCATGGAGGGCATTATTCCGGCGATGGAATCCTCGCATGCGCTGGCGCAGGCCATTAAGATTGCGCGACTCCGTGAAACCGACCCTGCCGCTGGTAGCGAGCTCGGGCTGCCGGTTCACGAAGGCGATGAGCCTTTGCTGTTGCTCGTGAACCTGTCGGGTCGCGGTGATAAGGATATGGAGCAGGTCCGGGAGTTCCTGAACCAGTAGGAATAACCAGTAGGGATTGCTTCCCCACTAGCTGCCTAGCAGGAATCGGACCAAAGCTAATTCTTGTTAGGCAGCGCGGCGGTCGTCGGCGGCGATGCCCTGGTTCGGGTTCGCCTCCACGATGGCTTCGGCAAGCAGCGATGCCAGCGCATCCTGCTTAGATTCCTTGCCGTCCCGGAAAATCGGGGACACAGTATCCATAATCTCGTTGAATGCGTTCATCAGAGGTCACCTCTCTTAAAATCTCTTTGATCTTTATTGTTGGACTTCTCCAACCGATTCTTTGCGATTCCGCAGTTGAAATAATGTTTCATCGAACCGTTTGGAACTTATGACCTGCAACCGTAGACCACAACACAAGACCTGGCAAGCACTAAACTTTGTTTTCAGTTAACCTTTTTTTAACTTTTGGGCGCTTCTTAGCTCAGATACGGCACCACAAACAGTGCCCCTCAACACCACCCCAAGCTCCGCTTCACCGCTCCCGATAACGGCTTCAAGAATCACGCTTTTACACAGCCAAAAACAGGGCGCGGAAGCATCTTTAAGTCGGACATAAACTATCTCAACTAAAAGCACTTGCAGCCATCATTGAATGTGGGTTACACACCGCGCTCAATCGTCACCCTGTGCGGGGATAGCCGCCAGCTCCTCAGAGGTCAACCCCAGCGGCAATTAAAGAAAAAGAACCTCCTGCCAGCACAAATAGCCCACCAACACAGCTGCCGGCCGCCAAAGGTGCTGCCACGAGAACCTCCCCGCCCCACCAT
>NZ_JANIKI010000017.1:0-20524 GCF_024580435.1 Corynebacterium sp. 5QC2CO
CGCCCCAGGCCAGCAGCCCCCAACATCCCTACAGGCCAGCAGCCCCCAACATCCCTACAGCTCAGCCCAAACACCCACCCCCCAACAGCCCTTCAGCGCAGCCCAATACCCAGCCCCCAACAGCCTGCAACTTCACGGACCTACATCCGCAGGTGACGCTCCAGGGCCTGCAGGCGTTGGTTAAAGCTGCGCTGGTCGCGCTCGTCCTCAAGCTTGTCCAGGTAGACATCGCGCTTGTAACCGGTGGCCAGGTAAATAATCCGGGCGGCAACCTCGACGGCGTGATCCGCGTAGCGCTCGTAGAAGCGGCTCAGCAGAGTGACATCCACTGTCTGCGCAGGGGAGTGCGGCCAATTATCGTCGTTGGTCAGCGTAAACAGGTGCTGGTGGATGTCGTCGATGCTGTCATCGGTCTTATCCAAGGCCAATGCCTGGTCAACGTCGTAGTCGATGAGCACCTGACGGGTTTCGTGCGTCATCTGCTCAGATACGGAGGCCATCTCGCGGAAGAACCCCTCCACGGGCTCCGGCAGTGCCTTGTTCGGGTGGCGACGCCGGGCAACGTTGGCAATATGCACACTCAACGCGCCCATGCGGGAGATGTCCTCGACAATGTAGAGGCCACTGACAATCTGCCGGAGATCACCAGCCACAGGAGCTTCGCGGGCCAACAGCTCGAAGGCTCGCTGCTCCGCATCCTGGCGCAGGTCTTCGAGAGAATCAATCTGGGAAAGAACGGTTTCAGCCGAGACTAAATCAGCCTCAAAGAGGGCCTTGTTCGCAAGCTTATGCATGGAGCCAACTCGGTCACACATCACAATCAGGCTGTGAGCCAAGTTGTCCATTTGTTCTCGATAGACAGTGCGCATGCGTTCCATAGTAGGCAATCCTCAACAAGGTCGCGCGTTAGTGGGGAGCCCCCAATTACCCCTCGTAAAGTTATGTAAACACTCGCTCAGAACCGAAGCCTAGCCGCCGGAGTGCATAATCTCCGCGCCCTCGGGCACGGTGTCGTCCTCCGGGTCGTCCAGCCAGCCCTCCGGCAAGACCACCTTTGCAGGGGACCCCTGTCGGCCGCGGGCGCCGTCGGCGTCCTCCGGGCGGGCGTGGGCGCTGGGGCCGTCGTAAAGCGGTGCAAGAATCTCGTCGAGCGTTGCCAGCGAATCGACGCGCGCGAGAGACTTCCGCACCTCACTGCCGGCAGGGTATCCCCGCAGGTACCAGGCGATGTGCTTGCGCAGGTCGCGGCAGCCCTTACGCTCGCCCTCGTGCTCCACGAGCAGTTCCGCGTGACGACGGATAATCCCCGCGACCTCACCAAATGTTGGTGCCGGCGGCACTTCTTCGCCACGCAGCTCGGCGGACAACTGCGCGAACAGCCACGGGCGACCAAGGCAGCCGCGACCGACGACGACACCGTCGCAGCCGGTCTCGTCGAGCATTTTGCGGGCATCAGTGGAGGCGAAGATGTCGCCGTTGCCAAGCACTGGGATATCGCTGAAGCCGGAGTCGACCATGTGCTCCTTCAGTCGCGCGATCTGCGACCAGTCGGCGTGACCGGAGTAGCGCTGCGCTGCGGTGCGGGCGTGCAGAGCCACAGCCTGGGCGCCCATCTCAGCGGCGATGCGGCCGGCATCGAGGTGTGTGTGGTGCTCGTCGTCGATACCGACGCGGAATTTCACGGTCACCGGGATGTCCGTGCCCTCAGTGGCTTTTACCGCTGCGGCGACGATGTTGCCGAAGAGGCGGCGCTTATACGGCAGCGCCGAGCCGCCGCCCTTGCGGGTGACCTTTGGTACTGGGCAGCCGAAGTTCATATCGATGTGGTCGGCGAGGTTTTCGTCGACAATCATCTTCGCTGCCTCGTAGGTCCACTTCGGATCAGTGGTGTAGAGCTGCAGGCTGCGCGGGTTTTCGTCAGGCGCGAAGGTGGTCATGTGCATGGTCTTCTCGTTGCGCTCGACCAGTGCTCGCGCGGTGACCATCTCGCAGACATAGAGGCCGGAGACCGTGCCTGTACGCTGCAGCTCCTGCTCGCGGCACAGCGTTCGGAATGCCACGTTGGTGACACCGGCCATCGGAGCGAGTACCACGGGGGAAGCGAGCTCAAAGGGGCCGATGTGCATGTGCGCGGACGTGGCATCGGCGGGCTTGGCGGCGCTGAGTGGACTCGTGGAGGTATCTAACACGTACAGTATTGTGTCACGCTGAACTGCCGTTTTCGAATCTGTTTTATCTGGCGGATCGGATCGCCCCGGTTAGCGCTGCGTCCGCGGATGCCTGACGACGATCACCGTTCGGCGACCCCTCCCACCGGGCAGGTCGGTGGTATTGCGGAGAATTTCCAGGATGTGGTTCGACTCTTCGTCGAGGTGTTCGGTGGGTTCGTCGAGAAGCAGGATTGGCGCTGTGCTGACAAGCGCACGGGTGAGAATGAGCCTGCGCCGCTGACCACCCGAGAGACTGTCCGCGCCGCTGTCCAGAATCGTGTCCAGGCCGTCGGGTGCGGCATCGACCCAATCGCGCAGGCCCACGGCGTCCAGCACGGAGTAAATGTCATCGTCGCTGACCTGCGGGTTACCAATAGAGATGTTGTCCCGCACCGTCGTGGCGAAAATGTGCTCATCCTCGGCGATAAAACGCACCAAGTCGCACTGCTCCGTGTTTACGTGGGGCTCTCCGGCACTTGCCGCACTGCGCCACAGCTCGCGTCCGTCTCCGTCAGTGATAGTCACCGTGCCCGCAATCGGCGGGATTAGTCCGGCGATTGTTTTCAGCAGCGTCGTCTTTCCGCTTCCCGACGGCGCCGTGATCTCCCGGTAGTCGCCGAAGGTGACCTCGAAGTTTTGCATCGGCAGTTGAGCTGGTTGGGATGCTGCGGCATCAGCTGGCTGGGCAGCGGGCTCTTCCGCAGTATTCGAACTGTTGTCGTCGGGGTAGCCCACGATTAAGTCTTGAACCTGCAGCGTCGGCCGAACTGCCAGGTGGTTCTGAGGGAGCGTGGACGTGTGGATTGGCGCTGTGGGGGATGGGGTCGAGCGCATGACATCCGCTTCCTCTGATTCGCTCGCACTTGACGCGAGCGTCAGCAAGGCTTCCCTCGATTGCGCCAGTGTTTGCGCAGCAGCTGGCAGCGGACCAACTGACTCAAAAGCCGCCAGCGGCACCAGAACTAGAACTGTCAGCCACTCGGGGGAGTGCAGTAAACCGCCTCCAGCGCCCCCGGCCGAATCCGTCACCAACCATGACGCTACGACCACGGTCAGGACAGCGGTCAACACGCTAGCCGCGGTGCTCAGCGCGGAAGCGCGGGCATTTGCTCGACCTGTGGCGTCATCGATGGCCGCAACCGTTTTGCTGGAGGATGACGCGGCAGAGACTGCCTTATCCAACTGGCCGTGGATACGCAGGCCGGCGGCGTCGGAAAGCAGCGCTTCGACGGCAGCGGCATGCGACTGCAGCGCGGCCGCGCGACGCTGACTTGAGCGCGCAGTGGCGCGATACGTCAGGTAAGGAGCAACACCGCCGGCCAGAAGCAGTCCCACAGCCAGGAGAACCGCAGCGGCAGGCGAGAGTAGCGCTACGAAGATGACGGCGATGAGGGAGGTCATAAGCGCCACTAATGCGGGCACTATTGAACGCACGACGGCATCGGCAAGTGCGTCAATATTCGCCCCGAGCGCGGTGACAATATCGGAACGCTCACGCAGCGCCAGCCTGCTATCAGCGACGAAATGCTCCCATAGCTTCACGCGCGAGCGCTCGGCGGTTCGCAACGCCACATCGTGGGAGACCAACCGGTCGAGGTATCGAAACGCAGCTCGCGAAATACCCAGCGCGCGCACAGACGTCACCGCCAAGGTGATGTCCATCAGCGGCGGCATCTGCCAGGAACGCGTAATCAGCCACGCTGACACCACGGTCAGACTCAGCGCGGACAGCAGCGTGATGGTGCCCGCCAACACCGGCCACACCAGGTCGCGGGGTTTCACCAGGCGACGAAGCGCTTGCAGAGTAGTCATCGCGACTGCACCTCCACCACGCCGTCGGCGGCCGCAATCAACAGCGGATCATGGCTGGTGGCAATCACCGTGGCTCCGCGCCGGGCACGTGCACGCAGGAGCCTAATCACGGACTGCGCACTGTCGGCATCCAGGTGAGCTGTCGGTTCATCAAGGAGGACGAGGTCGCGGGTGTCGTCGGCAAGCTCGCGCCGAAGCGCCTCCCGCTGACGTTGCCCGAGTGAGCGCCGCGAATTGTCTCCCACCGTCGCTGCGTCCAACACTGGGCGCTGGGGCAGCCACGCGATGCGTCGCAGCAGATCCTGGTCACGGAGCATACGCTCGCCGTCGCGAATAGTTACGGAGCCTTCCAGCCCCTCGTGCACGATGCCGGCGACCGCAAGCAGCGCTGTCGTCTTGCCCACACCGTTCGGCCCCGCCAGCACCGTCACCGTGCCCGGCCGCGCGATGGCGCTTAATTCACTTGGCCGCACGCCGTCTCGCCCCGGCGCGGAAAGGCGTTCGAACACGACCGTGGGTGAGCTGGGGGCACTGCTTGACGACGTTCCTTCGGCCACCTCCTCCATCGTTTCAGAGGTGGTGTCTGTGGAGTTTGGAGTCTGGCCAGCGTCCTTGTCTAACAGTTCCGTGACTTCGGTGGCAGCGACCACACCGTCCTGAGCGGCGTGGAATTTCTGGCCAACCTGCCGCACCGGGCCATAGATTTCTGGAGCGATGATGAGCACTGCCAGGCCGGTCGCCAGTGTCATGTGGCCTCCCAGAAGCCGGAAACCGATGCCGACGGCGATGAGGGCGACTGACAGAGTGGTGAGGAATTCCAGGACCGACGCGGATAGGAAAGCGATGCGCAGGACCTCCATGGTGGATTTCCGGTGGCGGGTCGACAGGCGCTTGATTTCCTCGCTGGGGGCATCGGCCATGTCGTGTGCTTTGAGGGTTGGCAGGCCGATGACCAGGTCGAGAATCTGACCACGAACGGTGCCGATGTCGGCCAGACGGCGTTCTGTGCGGCCCTCAGTGAGGCGACCTACCAGCCACATGAACAGCGGAATAAGAGGCAGCGTGACAACCGCGATGGCAAACGATGGGAGGTCTAACCAAGCGACCGCGACCAGTGCCATCGGGGTAGCCAGCGCTGCGGCCACCAGCGCAGGGAGGAATTCCGCCACGTAGACGGCCACACCATCGAGCCCGACCGAAAGCAATGCGCGCCAGTGCGCGGTGTCGACAGTGCGAGGATCGCGCAGAGCCAGGGCTCGCAGTGCACGGCTGCGCAGGTCTGTAGCCACGCGTGCACCCGCAGATTGGCCGAAACGCACGAGCGCGTAGGAGCAGGCCACCCGAACGAGCACGGCGGCCATGGCTACCAGCGCGAATAGTGTCCAATTAGGAGTTGCCTCACCCAGAACCTGCGCCGTAATAGTGCCGATTGCCAGCCCCAATGCGATCGTGGCACCTGTGCTCGCGGCGGTCAGTGCGCCCGCGAAAATGACCCAACGCCAGGCTGGGGCCGACAGCTTGAATAGTTTCGGATCGACAGGTGCCACTTTCTAGAAACTAACCTCCAACGGACGGTCTACTGCGAGACCTTACGCTCCGCCATCAGTCGCTTACGGAAAACCCAGTATGTCCACGCCTGGTAGGCAATCACCAGTGGGGTAATCACCAGCGCGGTCCAGGTCATGATTTTCAGCGTGTAGGGGTTAGAGGCGGAATTCCAGATATCGAGGGAGACGCCGTCGGCAAGCGTCGTCGGCATCAGGTACGGGTACATGGCGCCAAAGACAACGGTGGTGACGGCGACTACGGTGACCGCGGTTGCGGAAAAGGCGATGCCGTCGCGGTTGCTTACGGTTGCGGAGATGGCAATGACCAGCCCCGCGACGGCGATGACAACAACAGCCCACAGCCAGGTCTTTCCGTATCCCAGCTGTGTCCAGATGAGGAACACGCCGCCAAAAATCAGCGCCGACAGTGCCGGAATTCGAGCGGCGTTGCCGACCTCGTCGCGTAACTTGCCGGCGGTCTTCAGCCGCAGGAAAGTAACTGCGTGAAGAGCGAACACAGCCGCAAACGCAATCCCGCCGACCAGGGCGTACGGGTTCAGCAACCCGAGCAGGGTACTAAAGCCGGAGTCCAAGTTCTTGTCGGCATTCAGCGGGACACCACGCACCAGGTTCGCCACGGCCACGCCCCACAGAATCGGCGGCAACCAGGAGCCGAAGATGATCGCGCGGTCACACCAGGCGCGCCAGCGCTCATCGTTGACTTTGAAGCGCCATTCCAGCCCGACGATACGGACAATCAACGCCACCAGAATCAAGAAGAGCGGCAGGTAGAAGCCGGAAAACATGGACGCATACCATTCCGGAAATGCCGCGAAGAGCGCGCCGCCAGCGGTAATTAGCCACACTTCGTTGCCGTCCCATACCGGCCCGATAGTTCCGAGCATCGCTTTACGACGCGGTTCATCGCGGCCAACGAACGGCAGCAGCATTCCGACGCCGAAGTCAAAGCCCTCGAGAAGGAAATAGCCGGCGAAGAGGAACGCGATCAGGATAAACCACAAAACGGGAAGATCTAATCCGAACATGTCAGAGGTACATCCTTATCTACTTTGTGTCCTCAGTCGCGGAGACTTCGGAGTCGGGGCTGGCAGCGGACTGGGCATGGACCTTGTTGAATCGCACCGGAGACGAGACAATCGCGCCCAGATCGGTAGCGATTGGTGACGACGGGCCAGCGTGCTCAGGAGCATTGCTGATAGCGTTGATTGCCTCAGCGGATTCGGTCGGAGGTCCGGCAATAACTGCGCGGCGAATCAACCAGAACCACACCACTGTCAAAATCAGGTAGAGCAGGGTAAAGCCCACCAGGGTGATAATCACCGTGGCCGGTGCATGGTCGGACACACCCATATCGACGGTCATGCGAATCAGCTCGGTGCGCGGGTCGCCCGCGTGATCCGGGTTCGGGTGCACAATCCAGGGCTGACGGCCCATCTCCGTAAAGATCCAGCCAGCGCTGCTGGCCAAGAACGGGAACGGAATCGCGAGGATACTGCAAGCAGCGAAAATGCGGGCTCGTTTGCCCGTCGGCACGCGCCCCTTGCGAGTAAACAGCCAAGCAAAAAACGCGATAGCCAGCGAACCGACCATGAGCCCAATCATGGCGCGGAAAGACCAGTATGTGACGAACAGGTTCGGAGAGTAATTACCAGGACCGAAGAGCGCCTCAGCCTTTTCCTGCAGGTCCTGCACGCCCTGGAGCGTGACGCCGCTGAACTTGCCCTCGGCCAGGAAAGGCAGCACCCATGGCACCTCGATGAGGTGCAGCACTGAATCACAATTGTTGTGCGTACCGACGGTCAGAACCGAGAACATTGGATCTGTCTGCGTGTGGCACAGGGACTCGGCCGATGCCATCTTCATCGGCTGCTGCTCGAACATGAGCTTGGCTTGGATATCGCCGGTGATAAACACCGCTAGCGAGCTGAGCACAGTTGTCCAGAGCCCGACCTTCATGGCCTTGTGGAACGTCCGCTCGTGGACACTATCGCGCTGACCACCACGGCGGCTCTGAACTAGCCACCAGCCGCTGACACCGACAACGAGCGTGCCGGCGGTAAGGAAAGAGCTGGCCACGGCATGCGGGAAAGCTGCCAAGGCAGTGGAGTTGGTCAACAGTGCGCCAAAGTCTGTCAGCTCTGCGCGGCCGGTTTCCGGGTTGTAGACCGCGCCTACAGGATGCTGCATGAACGAATTGGCGACGATGATGAAATACGCCGAGATATTCACCGCAATAGCGACAATCCAAATCGAGAGCGTGTGCATCCAGGTGGGGATACGCCCCCAACCGAAAATCCACAGTCCCAGGAAAGTGGATTCCAGGAAGAATGCGATGAGGCCTTCAAGAGCCAGCGGGCCGCCGAAGACATCACCAATCATGCGGGAGTACTCCGACCAGTTCATACCGAACTGGAATTCCTGGACGATACCCGTAGCCACGCCCATGGCGAAGTTAATGATGAAGATGGTGCCGAAAAGCCGCGTCGCTCGGTACCAAAGGTCATTTTTCGTCGTGGCCCACAGTGTCTGCATGAGCGCGACGAGCGGAGCTAGACCAATTGTCAGTGGGACAAAAATGAAGTGGTAGACGGTGGTTATGCCAAATTGCCAACGAGATATATCGACGACATCCATGTTTCCTCGACTGAAAAAGTAGACATAAACGATGCGTGTACTTCGTCGGATTTGTCGAAGCCTGCATCAAGTGCCCGCAGTATTCCTGCTTATTAATTCAGTCGGACAGAAGGAGTAAAAAGTTCCGGGGCGTGAACTTATCGACGCGGGCAAGGCAAAACTCGCGGAGGGCAATTATTAAAAACAAGCGCGTAATTGCTAGGCTATTTTGTTGCGCGGGCCTTTAGCTCAGCTGGTAGAGCTACGGACTTTTAATCCGCAGGTCGCGGGTTCGAGCCCCGCAGGGCCCACAAGCACGCAAAACCCCAGGTCATCAACAGCCTGGGGTTTTGTCGTATCTTGCCTGTATTTGCCCTCTGTGGCACCTACTTCTCCCGCTTGTGGTAGCCCATCCGTGGCTTGAAGCCCGCCGGGTGCTTGAGCTGCGCCACGGCATCGGCGACTATCAAGCGGAAGCGTGGCTTCATCGGTGGCATCTGTGAGATTTGGAACCATCCGACATCAGTGGATTCATCATCAGCGACATAGGGGACGTCGTCGCCAACAACACTGCAGCGCATGGAGATATCCAGATATGAGGCAACATCGCCGTTGAGGTGTTCGACAGGGCCGACGGCGCCAGTGCCAAGCAGGGCCTCAACTGTGACGTCGAGTCCCGTTTCTTCCTTTACTTCCCTCACAGCGGCGTCGTGTGGCTGCTCGTTCGGGTCGACGATTCCAGTGACCGGAGTCCATTCGCCATTGTCGGAGCGACGAACAAGTAAGACCTCGGGCAGAGCGTACATCGGTGCATTCGGCGGAACATCGCGAATGACGATAGCCGTGACACCAGGGAGCCAGAGCGGAGCGTGGCCCACTTTTTCGCGGAGCTGAACAATGAAATCCGGAATTGCCATAGTTGTGAGCTTATCGGAGTACTAGGAGCGTCCGCGGAAATAGCAAGAAATTCCAGTTCAAACGTGGATTTTGGGAAAAGGGTACTTATCCTCTATAGTTCTTTACGTTGCCAAGAGCGCGCGCAAATGCAATGTTCATACACTGCAGATGTACGCTGTTTCGCCACATAGTGGCTAACTCTTTGCAGCGTTAAGTCGGGCTCCCATCGTCTAGAGGCCTAGGACTCCGCCCTTTCACGGCGGCAACACGGGTTCGAATCCCGTTGGGAGTACCACTAAAAATCATGATGGCCCTGTGGCGCAGTTGGTTAGCGCGCCGCCCTGTCACGGCGGAGGTCGCGGGTTCAAGTCCCGTCAGGGTCGCAATTCTAAACACCAGTTCCGGTTGGAGCTGGTGTTTTTTTGCTTTTGGTTAGTGGTGTGCTGGGCGTCGGTGTGTGTGGGGGGTAATAGACAAAAAGTGTGTCTGATTCTCAAGGTAGTGACTGGTCAGGCCCCCAACTGCGGCAGCTCCACAACCCCGGGGTTAGGTAGCAAAACTGACGGTCCGAAAAACTGCGGGCTGCAAATGTGAAACTGTGTAAGTTTATGACACTTTCAAGCCATTTTTCGGGCCATTTTTGTCATAAACGCAGTCAGTAACTCGCATCGACCCAACGCCGCTAGTCATAAACGCAGTCAGTAACTCGCATTAAGGGCTAAGTGGCAAAGAGGGTCCACCCGTCGACATGCTGAGCGGGCATACTTTTGTCTATTAACTCGTCGCAGCCACCGGGGGCGCCACAGTCTAGGTTGCCCCGAGACCCGGGGCTGGATGTCAGTTTTGAACTTAAAATATCTGCCATGAACTGGCGATTTGCTTATGTTCAGCGCTGTTCTGTAGAGTAACAACTCGTGCACAGCGCTGGTAAGTCAGGAAGTTGAGCACGGCATTTAAGGCCCTGTGGCGCAGTTGGTTAGCGCGCCGCCCTGTCACGGCGGAGGTCGCGGGTTCAAGTCCCGTCAGGGTCGCCACTTGATTAATTTCAAGTCTGGCCAGATAGCTCAGTCGGTAGAGCGTCCGCCTGAAAAGTGGAAGGTCAGCGGTTCGATCCCGCTTCTGGCCACAATCAATCCCCAGTCCGGAAACGGGCTGGGGATTCTTTGTTCTTCACCCCGGTGGGTTTTCGACGTGAGCGTCGTAAAGCAAAGTGCATTGAGCCGTGCGAAAACCTTAAAGTGGGGGAAATTAAACCGCGTACACACCCTAGCGGATAGGATGTTGTGCATGAGTAAGGAATTCGCCTCAGCAGGAACGCTGTCCCACGATAAGACGCTGCCGTGGGTCGTGCGCATCTTCGTCTACACGGATGCTGAGGGCAGCCAATCGGCTGCTGAGAAGGTTCGTGGGGCGCTCGCGGAACTGATTCCGGATCAGGAAGTCAACGTCTACGAGGATGTCATGCCCGATGTGGGGCGCACTTCTTCGCTCGCTGATTTGTGGGCGGAGGCCAACCCAGGCATGGATCCGGGGGATCGGAAGCGTTATCGCATCAGTGTGGTGGCTCCGGGGCTGTCTCACTGCGAAATGGCGGATTTGGCAGGCCCACTCGCTGAGGCCGTCAGCCCGGGGTGGGCAGAGGGTGAGGCTGCGGCTAAGGTCGCGAAGGGCGATGTCCCGTGCCGTGTCGCTGTCGGGCGTGCCGACGAGCACCCGGGCGAACCCCCGCTAGTGCAGAATTAGCCGGGATTCGGAATTAATCCGAAGCGAGAGCTGTTATCTGGGTTACATCCTAAGAGTCGTTTGCAATGACGACGCTTCACAACCACGAGAGGGAAGTGATTTCGAAAATGGCACACACTATTTCGCATGATGAGGCCGGTCAGCGCTACGTTCTCACCGTAGAGGGAGAAGAGGCCGGCTTTGCCGCTTACACCCCGGTGGAAGGTGCCCTGGACTTTGACCACACGGTTGTAGATGGCAAGTTCCGTGGACAAGGCCTGTCCAAGCCGCTTATCGCAGGCGCGTTGGATGATGTTCGGAAGAACAACCGCAAGATTCGCACTAGCTGCTCCGCTGTTGCCAACTTCGTGGAGAAAAACCCGGAATACCAGGATCTACTGGCTGACTAGTCGCTGAAGGGCGAAGAACGCACAAAGAAGCCGGCCGGCTGCTCAAGATAGGGAGAGCAGCCGGCCGGCTTTTGTATGTAGAGCTAGTTTTAGGGAGGGGCTAGATGAAGTCCCCGTCGCCCTGGACGTACACCGCCGGATCGCACAACGGCTTGTGCTCTTCGGGCTTGGCAGGGCGTACGCGGCCCGGAATTCCTATCACGATGGAATCGGGTGGGCAGCTGTGGGTGACCACGGAGTTGGCGCCGATTGATGAGCCTGCACCAATTGTGATGGGGCCAAGGACTTTCGCACCTGCTCCGACGGTGACGTTGTCCTCCAGGGTGGGGTGGCGTTTTACCTTCTCCAGTGAGCGTCCGCCAAGCGTCACGCCGTGGTAGAGCATGCAGCCGTCACCGATTTCTGCGGTTTCGCCAATGACGATGCCCATGCCGTGGTCGATGAAGAACCTTCGGCCAATTTGAGCGCCCGGGTGAATCTCAATACCAGTCAGCCAACGGGAAAACTGTGCGAGTACTCGTGCAATGCCCTTGAAAATCCCGCCTCGTTTCCAAAGGCGGTGCGAGAATCGGTGAATCCAGATTGCGTGTAGGCCGGAGTAGACAATGGCATTTTCTACATCACCGCGCGCAGCTGGGTCGTGCGCGCGGGCATTGTCCAGATCCTCTTTGAGGATTCGGAAAAAGTCACTCATGGGCGTCAATTCTATCTGGTCGGAAGTGTGGGCAATGCAAAAACCCGCTTGCCGACGGAAAGTGCCAGCTAGCGGGCGCTGCAGGGAAGGTTACGGGCGCTTATAGCGCTTGGCTTTAGTCGCGCAGATCCTCGTACAGGATGGAGGAGACGTAGCGCTCGCCGAAGTCAGGAACAATCGCGACGATGTTCTTGCCCTCGGACTCCGGGCGGGCTGCAATCTCGAGAGCAGCCTTGATGTTCGCACCGGCGGAAATACCGCCGAGGATGCCCTCGGCTGCAGCGACCTTGCGGGAGACCTCAATAGCGTCCTCGTTGGTAACCGCAATAATCTCGTCGAGAAGCTCCTGATCGAGAACCTCTGGGATGAAGTTTGCGCCCAGGCCCTGAATCTTGTGCGGGCCGGCGGTGCCCTCGGTCAGCAGCGGGGAGGCCTTCGGCTCAACGGCAACCAGCTTGATGTCCGAGTTGTGCTTCTTCAGCGCGCGACCTGCACCGGTAATGGTGCCGCCGGTGCCGACACCAGCCACGAAGTAATCAACCTTGCCGTCGGTAGCTTCCCAGATTTCTTCACCAGTGGTTGCCTCGTGGATAGCCGGGTTGGCCGGGTTGGCGAACTGGGAAGCCAGGATTGCATTGTCGGTGTTAGCTACGATTTCGTTGGCCTTATCGACAGCACCGCGCATGCCATCCGCGCCCGGGGTGAGTACAAGCTCAGCGCCGAAGGCGCGCAGAACGACGCGGCGCTCCTGGCTCATGGTGTCCGGCATAGTGAGAATGACCTTGTAACCGCGGGCTGCACCGACCATTGCCAGCGCGATACCGGTGTTGCCCGAGGTACCCTCGACGATGGTTCCGCCCGGCTTGAGCTCGCCAGAGCGCTCGGCGGCATCGATAATTGCGTTGCCGATGCGGTCCTTGACCGAGTTGGCAGGGTTGTAAAACTCCAGCTTGGCAATCACGTTGCCTGGCAGGCCCTCGGTAACACGGTTGAGCTTAACCAGCGGGGTGTTGCCGATCAGTTCAGTGACATCGTTATAAATAGTCATTAATCTTATCCATTCCGGAAATCACAGAGGACTTCCTAATGAGTTTTCGCGTGTAGCCGTAGTGTACGCCTGATCCTGCAATTAGTACAGACCAGTTCGTCTATTTCATGGCTTGCGTAGGGAAGTGGAAGCTGTCAGTTCCGGTGCCGCCACCGTCATAGTCGCCGCGGTCGGCGCCGTCGCAGGCGCACCGCTATTTTTGCAATGCTCCTGCTCTAGCTACGTTAACGCTATCTGGTTGCCTTGCTCGTCCTTACCTCCATTGTGAGGGTAAAGAGAATTAAAGTTTCTTAGAATCCACTATTCTGAGACGTGATTTACAGTGCACGGGAATGCCTTGCAAATAGGCAGCGGCCCTCGCCACTGTGATTGGGCGCGATTGCGGCCGTTATCTGCACAGCGGTTATATGCGATAACCGAAAACGCAGGCAATAGACCCGATGATTGCGATGCTTCGTCGAAGCCACTCAGGGGGACTCAAACCTTTGGGGAAGGAGGCGAGGCATTAATAGAAGTGTGAAGCTTTGCTCAGCCCATCAGCCAGGAGACCGACTGTAAATCATCCAATTCGCGTCCGCGGATTGGCGGTCGAGCGGTGCTGTCGAGGTGAATAGCGCCGTAGAAAGATGATTTACATCATGCATATTGCTGAGGGATTTCTCCCAGTCACTCATTGCATTGGGTGGGGTGTAGCTGCCGCTCCCTTTGTCATTCACGGCGCAGTGCAAGTCAAGCGCACTATGAAAGAACATCCCGGTAGCGGCATGCTGCTCGGTGCTGCTGGTGCGTTTACCTTCGTGCTCTCCGCAATCAAGATTCCATCTGTAACGGGTTCCACTTCGCACCCGACAGGTACGGGTTTTGGTGCTGTAATCTTCAAACCTCCGGTGATGGCGCTGCTTGGCTCCATCGTGTTGCTCTTCCAAGCAATCTTGCTCGCTCACGGCGGCATTACGACGCTCGGTGCGAACATCTTCTCCATGGCAATCGTCGGCCCGTGGGTAGGCTACGCCTTCTACGTATTGACTCGAAAGCTCGGCGGAGGCCTGCTACCAGGGGTGTTTATGGCAGCGTTCTTCGCTGACCTCTCCACCTACGTTGTGACCTCCATGCAGCTCGCTCTTGCACACCCGGCAAACCCGGGCGGTGTTGGTGGCGCGCTGGCTACATTCCTCGGCCTGTTCGCTATCACGCAGATTCCGCTGGCAATCATCGAGGCTCTGGTAACCGTCATTCTCATGCGCACCCTGCTGGCCGTGGCACACTCTGAGCTCCTCGATCTCGGCTTCCTGTCCCGCTTCGGCGATGCGCCAGCACCGGCGCTGGAGGCGAAAGCTGCAGACACCACGGCCGACGCTGTTGCAGGATCTGTTACTTCGCAGAATGCTGCAGCTGCATCCGTATCCGGCCAGAAGCAGTAGCCGTCGTCAAGCGAAAAGAAGCGAAAGAGAGCACGATTATGAATGCAAAAAACAACGCGCAGATTGTCGACGCACAGGCAGCGAGCCAGCCGAAGAAGAACTCCGTGGGGGTCAGCGTCGGTCTCATTGTCCTGGTAGCCGTAATTGCCATGTTCCCGCTGTTCTTCAACTACGGGGACGACGACGCCGAGGAGCCGTTCGCCGGCACTGATGCCACTGCTACGGAGACAATTCAGGAAATCGACCCGAACTACGAGCCGTGGTTCGAACCACTCGTCGGCGAACTACCAGGTGAGGTCGAGTCGGGTCTGTTCGCGCTCCAGGCCGTTATCGGTGCCGGCGTCCTGTTCTACGTTATTGGCTTCTACCGAGGGAAGGCTGCTGCGCGTTCAGACAAGCGCGAGAAAGAGCAGTGAATGCGCTAGAAGCCGCAGCGGCGCGCAGCGCTTGGGCACGCCGCAACGTGGGTGAAAAGATTCTGCTGCTCGGTGGGCTGTTGATTCTGGCAGTTGCGCTTCCGCCGATTCCCTTTGCGCCTGTCATTGCGGTGATTGCTTGGTTCATTGCGTACATAGCCCGAGTGCCCCGCAAGCTGTATGTGGCAATGGTGCTGGCACCGGCGGCTTTTGTGCTCGTCGGCGCGTTTCCGCTTTTGGTAGCGCTTACTCCCGACGGTCTCGCGTGGTCGCCGGATGGCCCGCAGCGAATGGCGCAGGTTGTGATGCGTTCGTTTGCGGGTATCAGCTGCACGATGGTCTTTGCGCTGACCACTCCGATTTCGGAACTTATTGCGTGGCTCGACAAGCACGGCATGCCTCGGTACCTGACGTACCTCGCTGAAGTGATTTATCGGATGACAGGCGTGCTGATTCACTCCGCGCGCTCAATGACGGAAGCCCAAGCGCGACGTCTTGGGCACTCCACGCGCCGGGCGATGATCCGTGATGCGGCGGCGCAGTCCGCCAGCCTTTTTGTCATTGCCTTTACCCGCGCGCGCAAGATGCAAGAGGGAATTGAGCTGCGCGCCGATCCGAGCGCAATGAAAGTACTGGTGATTTCGCGGCCGAGGCAGCCGAAGTTCCTCGCAATATCCAGTGCCTTACTTTTGTCGTTGATTGCGGCCTGGGCGCTGCTGAAATGGGGTGTATAGGGATGTCGATCAGCAGGAAAAATAGCGCTGATCACGTACATGGTGCCAACGGTGCCATTGTGGAAGCGGCCGCAGTTACATACGCTTACGACGAAACTCACGTCCTGAAAGGCGTGGATCTGGCAATTTCGGGCGGCGAGCGCCTAGCGCTGTTGGGAGCAAACGGCTCGGGCAAGTCCACGCTGTTGCGTATGCTCGCGGGAGCTTCTAAGCCCGATGGCGGTGAGGTCCGCCTTGACGGCACCGCCTACAAGTACTCCCGGCACGGCCGCAATACGGTCCGCCGCTCAGTACAGATGGTCACGCAGGATCCGGATGAGCAAATCTTCGCGGCTAGCGTGTTTGCAGACGTCTCTTTCGGTCCCGTCAACCTGGGGCTAGGGAACGAGGAAGTCGAGCGGCGCGTCCGGGAGGCCCTGGGCACCGCCGAAATCACTGATCTCGCCGAACGCGTTCCGCACCAGCTTTCCTATGGTCAGCGTAAGCGCGTCGCTCTCGCAGGTGCGCTGGCGATGCATCCGCGCGTGCTGCTTCTCGACGAACCCTCCGCCGGCCTCGATCCGCAGGCAACCCGAAAGCTTGCACACACGCTCAATCAATTGCGCGATCAGGGCACAGCCGTCGTCGTCGCCACGCACGACATCGACTTCGCGTGGAATTTCGCCGATAGGGCAGCAGTGCTTGCCGACGGCAAACTGCGAGTTGGCTCCAAAGAGGAAATTTTGGCCGATCGACGGTTGGTCGAACATGCTCGATTGGCTTTGCCCTGGGCGCCCGTGATTTCTAAGGCGATTGGGCGAGATGTGCTCCATCCAGAGGATGTTTAAGCGAGTGGCTTGGTTGGTGAATAGCTCATCGATATGTGCAGCTAAACCGCGCTAAAAACGAGAAAAACGCCCGCGGGCAGGGCGTAATGCCTATGAAAATAGGCCTAGAAATATAGGCGAAGCTGTCGCATTTCTTCGCTTCCATTTCACGTCACACCTGTCCGCGGGCGATCTCCGTGGCCGTGGCACTTCACAGTGCCCTCGGCGCATCAGGCAGGTATTCGGACTTCCTGGCGTGACCGACAATAAGGGGATGACGACTGCCGCTCGCTTCAATGCTTACGTGCAGAACCTTACAATCAGTTTTCCTACTTTTCGCCGCTTCCCAAGGTTGAAATAACCTCAGTGCCGTTGGCGAATTTTGTTCCAGATTACCGCTGCGGGACAGTTCCGGAATTGCACCGGATTCCCTCTTGCGTTTGCTGTGCACCACCTTCGGACAACCACGTGGAGGACGTAGCATTGAAAGCGGAACTCAACAAAACCTGTTGCATGGATGACAATAGCGCACGGTGCTAAATAAGCGAAGGTCTTTTTCGAAAATGTCCGCATTGGGGGTAAAACGCCGTTCATTACCCTCTGTTATCAACATTCACGCAGTTTATTGGCGGAAAAATAGCTACCCCCTGCCTTGTATCCATTCGGCCGAGGCGGGGCTAATGACAGGATTTATCCTGGTATTTTCTTTACGTACTTGTAGAGAAACCTAGTTGTTTCCTAAGATTGTGTGACGGATGCCTTAATGCAGGTGTACCCGTTCGGAGGGTACTATCTACTTTGTACGGTTTACAGCCCCCGAAAGGGTCAGTAGCCGCTGAGCGGTAGTTGGCCATTTCGTAGGAGTGTAAGTCGGCGCGAAGTCACAGGCTGATGGTGCCTCTGTGGGTGCCAGTGAAGCAATTTGCCCGTTACGCAGGAGGACGCGAGATGGATCCCCACCGCATTCTGGACGACAATGAGGTTATTAAGTCGTCCTTGGTCGCCCTAAAGAATGCGACTGGTATTCCGGTCACAATGTATGCGGAAGTCACCGATAACTCTAAGATGCAGATCAACAACTGGGTTGGCCTGCGTACCCCGGCCCTGCAGAATCTGACTGTGGAATCGGGTGCGGGTGTCGGTGGTCGCGTGTTGGCCACGCGCCGCCCGGTGGGTGTCAGTGACTACCTGCGCGCCAAGGTTATTACCCATGAGTATGACGACAAGATTCGTGACGAAGGCCTGCACTCGCTGGTCGCCGTGCCGGTGATTGTTTCGCGTCTTGTTCGTGGCGTGCTCTACGGTGGCGTGCACTCCTCGGTGCGCCTGGGGGACAAGGTTCTTGAAGAGGTCACAATGACCGCCCGTTGCCTGGAGCAGGACCTCGCTGTCGTCGATGCCTGCCGCAACATGGATCGCTCTGGCAACGGTAAGGGCGGCCGCATCATGAATGGCGCTGAGTGGGAGCAGGTTCGCTCCACGCACTCCAAGCTGCGCATGCTCGCTAACCGCGTGGATGATGAGAAGCTGCGCCAGGAGCTCGAGGTTCTCTGTGACCAGATGGTCACCCCGGTTCGCGTTAAGCAGACCACCAAGTTGTCTGCTCGTGAGCTCGATGTTCTCGCCTGTGTCGCCCTCGGTCACACCAACGTCGAGGCCGCAGAGGAAATGGGCATCGGTGCCGAGACGGTTAAGTCCTACCTCCGCTCCGTGATGCGCAAGCTGGGCGCCCACACTCGCTATGAGGCCGTCAACGCGGCCCGTCGCATCGGCGCACTGCCGTAAATCGCTTGACGACGGTTCCTTTGCGCCCAAACCCACGGGTATTGGGGTGTCAGTTCTGCTACTTGGCCTGCTACTTACCCCCTGATTGCCGCTCGGTTTCGCGCTCACCACCGGGGACCCACTTAACGTCATTGCCGTCATTGGCCACTCTCGAAAGAATAAACAACAGATCAGACAGGCGATTGAGATACTTCGCCGGTAGGACTGAGGTGGTTTCGGGAAACTCGCGGCAGGCAGCCCATGCCGCACGCTCGGCCCGGCGAGTAATCACCCGAGCTGTGTGCAGCAGTGCCGCGGCTGGTGTGCCTCCCGGGAGGATGAAGGAATCCAGTTTCGGCAGTTGCTCATTGAACTGGTCGCACCAGTGCTCGAGTCGCTCGATGTAATCCGGCTCGATACGCAACGGCGGGTACTTCGGGTTTTCTTCAATAGGCGTTGCCAGGTCGGCTCCGGCATCAAAGAGGTCATTCTGCACGTAGCGAATGACGGCTGAGACTTCGTCGGCAAGCGTGCCCAAGCTGAGCGCCTGGCCGAGTGCAGCGTTGGCCTCCTCGCACGTGGCGTAGGCGATGAGGCGGGAATCGTCCTTGGGGACGCGGCTGAAATCGGACAATCCGGTGGTGCCGTCGTCGCCGGTGCGAGTGTAAATGCGAGTTAGATGAACGCTCATAGTTTCAAGCCTAAGCGCGATATTGCGAAATGTGGTTGGCTGGGGGAGTGGGAAATGAGCGATTTCTGGTTAAAGGCGGAGCGACGCTAAACGGTCAGGTTCAGATTTCCGGGGCGAAGAACTCGGTTTTGAAGCTGATGGGCGCGGCGCTTCTCGCCGAAGGCACGACAGTACTGACAAACTGCCCTGAAATTGACGACGTTCCGTTGATGCAAAAAGTCCTCGAAGGGCTCGGCTGCTCCGTGACGCGCGAGGGCGACCGGATTGAAATCACGGTGCCCGAAGAGCTCTCGCATCACGCTGACTTCGATGCCGTGCGCCAGTTCCGCGCTTCGGTCTGTGTGCTCGGGCCGCTGACGGCGCGTACTCGTAATGCGGTTGTCGCACTGCCCGGTGGTGACGCAATTGGTTCCCGCCCGCTGGACATGCATCAGGCTGGCCTGGAGAAATTGGGTGCACGCACCTATATTCACCACGGTTGCGTGGTGGCTGAGGCAGGGCGACTCAAAGGTGCGAACATCAAGCTGGACTTCCCGTCCGTCGGCGCGACCGAGAACATTCTGACCGCGGCCGTACTAGCTGAAGGTACGACTGTGCTGGATAACGCCGCCCGTGAGCCTGAAATTGTCGACCTGTGCGAGATGCTCGTGGAGATGGGCGCCAAGATCTCGGGTGCGGGATCTAACACCATCACGGTTGAGGGTGTCGAGAAGCTGCACCCGACTGAGCACAAGGTCGTCGGCGACCGAATTATCGCAGGGACCTGGGCCTATGCTGCGGCGATGACCGGCGGCGATATTACGGTCGTTGGCATCAACCCTAAGTACCTGCACCTTCCTCTGGAAAAACTGAAGAACGCAGGCGCTCAGGTCGAGACCTATCCGCAGGGCTTCCGCGTGCGTATGGACGGGCGTCCGCAGGGTGTGAACTATCAAACGCTTCCATACCCCGGCTTTCCGACGGACATGCAGCCCATGGCCATTGCTCTGTCTGCGGTGTCCGAAGGGGCGTCAGTGCTTACCGAGAACGTTTTTGAGTCGCGCTTCCGGTTTGTCGACGAGATGATTCGCCTCGGCACTGACGCGACCATCGATGGCCACCACGTGATGATTCGCGGAAAGGAAACGCTGAGTTCGGCACCTGTGTGGTCTTCGGACATTCGCGCCGGAGCGGGACTAGTGCTTGCTGGGCTGTGTACTGAAGAAGGTGACGTCACTGAGGTGCACGATGTCTATCACATCGACCGTGGTTACCCGGGCTTCGTAGAGACACTCAATTCTCTTGGCGCATCGGTTGAACGGGTTAGCTAGTGATTGTTGGCCTCTGGTCAGTGGCTAACGGCTAAGCGCACGGTGCTAGTTAAACGTGCGGTGTGGAAAACCATCGCAAGTCTTCGGTTCTGGATGCTTCAGAACCGTAGGGAGTGATTCTCCAGTGGTGGCTTGTGGTGGTTTTCGCTATTTTACCTGGGGTTTTGTGTCTTTGGTGGGGTGTGTGTAATGTATCTGGAGGTCAGCGTGGCCAGGCAGTTTATGTGTTTGGTTGGCTGATGTGGGGGAAATGTTTTCGTGCGGTTAGCCGCTGAGAGTCATTGGTTTGACTTTCTGGTTAATTGTTTGTTAATGTTTTCTCTCGCTGCTCACGTGGTGGTTGCCCTGGTTTGGGGTGGTTGTCTTCGTGGGTGTGTGTTGTGTGAGAACTCAATAGTGTGCCGATGT
>NZ_JANIKI010000018.1:0-18057 GCF_024580435.1 Corynebacterium sp. 5QC2CO
ACCCGAGGCCCCACATCGCCAAGTTTTCAGCACCAACAAAACTGGAAAAAATTCTTCGCAAACTTTGCAAATACGCCAATCCACCCTGTTTTGTTATGCAAAGTACGGAAGCGGGGGCAATTGAACCCCACCCTTTTGCTATAAGTACCCCCGATTACCGCTAGAGTTTGAAGACAACGGCTGTATATCAAGCTTCACTTTGAATGCACTTTGAAAGGTTGCGCCTCATATGAGCGATCAATTCCCAGTCCTCCCTGAAGAGTTCCAGCCCGGCGACGGCCGCTTTGGCTGCGGTCCGTCGAAGGTTCGCCCGGCACAGATTCAGGCAATCGTTGACGGCGGTACCTCTATCATGGGTACCTCCCACCGTCAGCCGGCAGTGAAGAACGTTGTTGGTGAGGTTCGCGAGGGTCTGGCTGAGCTCTTCCAGCTTCCGGAAGGCTACGAGATTGTCCTGTCCCTCGGCGGCGCAACCGCTTTCTGGGATGCTGCCACCTTTGGGCTCATCGAGAAGAAGTCCGCTCACCTGACTTACGGTGAGTTCTCCTCTAAGTTTGCCAAGGCATCCAAGATGGCTCCGTGGCTCGACGCTCCGCAGATCATCGAAGCAGAGCCGGGTTCCGCACCTGAGGTTGTCGCTGGTGAAGAGGGCGTTGACCTTATTGGTTGGGCTCACAACGAGACCTCCACGGGCACCATGGTTCCGGTCACCCGCCCGGCAGGCTCCGAGGGCCAGCTCGTAGCTATCGATGCCACCTCCGGCGCCGGCGGCCTCCCGGTCGACATGTCCCAGGCTGACGTCTACTACTTCTCCCCGCAGAAGTGCTTCGCTTCTGACGGCGGCATCTGGTTGGCTGCAATGTCCCCGGCTGCCATCGAGCGTATTGAGAAGATCAATTCTTCCGACCGCTTCATCCCGGCTTTCCTGAACCTGCAGACTGCCGTTGATAACTCCCGCAAGAACCAGACCTACAACACCCCGGCCGTCGGCACTTTGCTGATGCTGGCTGATCAGGTCAAGTGGATGAACGCCAACGGTGGCCTCGACGGCATGGTTGCCCGCACCACCGAGTCCTCCTCCCACCTCTACAACTGGGCTGAGAACCGCGCGGAGGCAACTCCGTTCGTCACCGATGCCGCAAAGCGCTCGCTGGTCGTCGGCACCATCGACTTCGAGGACAACATCGACGCCGCACAGATCGCCAAGGTTCTGCGCGCCAACGGCATCCTCGACATCGAGCCGTACCGCAAGCTGGGCCGCAACCAGCTGCGCATCGGTATGTTCCCGGCCATCGACCCGGAGGACATCCGTCGTCTGACTGGCGCTATCGACTGGGTTCTGGACAACGGCTACGCTGCAAAGTAATAACAGGGCAGCTAACAGCAAGGCTGCTGCCAAGTAGCAGTATGGCCGCTGCAAGGTAACGCCAAATTGGTCGCAGAGCAGCCGCCATTTACCGGCCTCAGCCGCATAACTCCTGCGCCACGCGCAAGGGCATTGCCCCATTTGTCCGTGACGCGGGAGTTTTGTCGTTTACCATGATTAGTGAGCATTACTTATAACGTCGACCAACAAGGAGGTTCTCGCATGAGGGAGCTGAAGCCCGTTCTGGACGGCGATGTGACCGATTCACTGATTCTCGTTCCCGCTGATATCACCGAGCAGGAACGACAGGAGGGACTTCGCTTCACGCTGCCTCTCGACGAGAACCTGCGCACTTTCCTAGTCGAGCACTTCGAGCTCGCCGATGCCGCAGGTTCCCCTGCTGCAACTGATTCCGCATCGCTTGCCGACGGATCCAGCGCAACCACCGCCGCTGTCAGCGGTAACTCTGGGGAGAGTGCCACCACAGTGAGCGGTTCCACCGACGGAAGTTCCACCGGTGTCAGCACAGCGGAAGCCACCACCGCAAGCGGCGACTCGGCCGAAGGCAGCGCGGCGGCCGGCACCTCCGCTACGACAGACGCGACACCGAAAAAGACTCCAACGGCACCGAAGCCAGTCCTGGAAGAGCCCCGCATCGTTTTGTCGCCCCGCGAGATTCAAGATCGCATTCGCAGCGGCCAGACGGTCGAGGAGCTCATTGAATACAGCGGCATGCAGCCGCGCAAGATTGAGTCCTTCGCCTACCCGGTGCTTGCAGAGCGTGCGCGGATTGCGGAGCTCGGCAAGCAGTCGAAGCCACGTCGCCTTGATGGCCCGGCCAAGCTGTCCTTGTGGGAGATTCTCGCCACTGCTTTTGCCGCCCGTGGTCAGGAACTCGCCGATGCCTCGTGGGATGCCTACCGTGACCCGAGTGGGCAGTGGATTGTGACCGTGACTTGGAATGTCGGCCACACCACCAACGTGGCCGAGTGGAGTTACCAGGCGGAGGGGCTTTCCGCGCTCACCATTGCTCGCAATGAGCTGGCAGCAGAACTGATTGACCCTGACTTTGCCCGCCGCAACCGCGACTTGGCACCGCAGGCCAATCGAGCAGCTGATACCGCGGATACCTCTGAGATGCCAGCCGCATGGCAGTCTTCGGCGGAGCCGCAGCGAGGCCACGGGGAGCAGGACGACCCGTCGCAAAGCGACGCCGTCGACGACGATATCGACGAGGCGGAGTTCTTGCAGCACCCGGACGCGGAGCAGCCGAAGCGCAAGAAGAAGACTGTCATGCCGTCGTGGGAGGATGTGCTTCTCGGCGTACGTCCGAACGGCCCGAAAAAGTAGGAGTTTGCCTCGACAATGAGCTCCATGACCAGTGGCAACACTTCTGATTTCGAATTCTCCGCGATTCGCCGCGGTGTAGTCACGATTTGGTTTATCAGCACTAATGACCCTGCTGCGATCCTAGAGACCGGCGTTCAGCATGACCGCGGTTTCGGGCGTCGTTTCCTGGCTCTCTATGACTCGACGCTGCCGGTAACACCGATTGGTGATTTCCCACTCAATCGATCGGCGGAAACCGGTGACGGCGAATACTACATCGGCGGCTTTGAGGGCGTTGCCGTACTGCAGACAGTCCTCGACGATGTCTCGCAGCTTTCCAAGCTGTCGCCGCGTCTGCGCCAGGAGATTGCCGCCACGGACGTCTATGCGAGTGTGTCGAATAAATCCACGGGCTTCGGCGCCTTTGCGCATTGGCACGATGGTGAGCTCAAGCGCGCTTTCTCCGCTACTCGCTACCGCACGCTGGAGGATATCGGTCTTCCCTGCCCCGCAGAGGGCAGCTTCTGGGCGGGCAAGCACCGCCCGCTGCCCGACGCTTCCGAAGATACGGGTTCACGTCCACGCGAGGGGGTCGGTTTGCCGTTCATCCCGGCAGAGCTTGCCGACGCCGTCATCACCGACTGGCTCGGATTCGACCCGCATTCGCCGGCTACAGATATCCCTGTTAGTGGTTTTGCGGTCGATGGCCGACGTGCGGCTCCCGGAACTTCGTATTCGACGTCTCGTAGTCCGCGCGGGCTAATGGGTGAGCCGGGTTCCTCCGAGTCTGGCGCAGAGCTTGACCGCGCCTACGACGACTACGAGGTTCACAATGCAGAGCCGAACCGAGACTTTCTGGAGGAGCTCAGCCGCTTTGGGGCTAAGGCCAAGAACTTCGCTGGCCGTACCTGGCAGCGGGCACGAGGTAAGTTCGGGAAATAGTTTCTACCGTTCTGCGCGCTGCGACTGAACGCGCAGTCGCTCGTAGAACGCGATCGCTGCGGAGGTAGCCACATTCAGGCTGTCAGTTCCCGGTGACATGGGAATGCGGGCACGCACATCGGTGGCTGCCATCGCGTGCTCGGTAAGCCCCTGCCCCTCAGCACCAACGAGAATCGCGACCTTGTCCGTGTCCATGGCATCCCACAGGTCCACCGTGCCCGCAGGGGTCATGGACACCACGCGGAAGCCCTGCTCTTTGAGCTGGTCAAGGCTTCGCTGCCAGGTGGTCGTAGTACCGGGCAGAGTCGCAAATGGGACTGTCAGCACATGCCCCATGGAAACGCGCACGCTGCGGCGATACAGCGGATCGGCGCAGGCCGCTCCGAAGACGACCCCATCCACGCCCATGCCCGCCGCGTTACGGAACAGAGCTCCGATGTTCTCGTGGTCGCCGACACCCTCCATCACGGCCAAGGTGGTGGCTCCGCTCAGAACTTGGTCCACCGATAGCTCCGGCGCGCGGTCAGCGGTGGCCAGCAGGCCGCGGTGAAGATCAAATCCGGCCGCTGCGGCCAGAACCTCGCGGTCGAGTTCAAACCAGGGCACCGTTTCCGCAATAGCGGCCTCGCTCGCGGTCAGTCCGTCGGCAAGCGATGCTAGCTTCTGACGAGTACCAAAGACTGCGCGAAGCGGAAAGCGTGAGCGCACTAGCCGCGGCACAATGAGCGTGCCTTCGGCGATGACCAGCCCCTTCCCACCGGGCAAATCGGGGCGGGAATCGGACTTGTTGAGGTTGCGGATGTCATCGAGACGGCTGTCAGCGGGATCATCGATAACGATGGGCGCAAAGCGTTCGAGGGATGTGGTGGTACTCATGGAAACTCTTTAGCCGCCCAGCAGAGCGGTGAACGGATCGGCGGCGAAGTAGATGACGAACAGGCCGGAGACAATCCACATCAGCGGATGCACGGACTTGGCACGACCCGAGAAGATAGCCATCGCAGCAAAGGTGATGAAACCGATGCCGATACCATTTGCAATCGAGTAGGTAAATGGCATGGTGACCATAGTCAAAAATGCCGGCAGTGCGATGTCGAAGCGGGTGAAATCAATCTCGGTGATCTGCCCGATCATCATGGCACCGACGATGACCAGCACAGGCGCGGCGGCCTCGATGGGCACGATTTCATAGAGCGGGGTGAAAAACATCGCTGCCAGAAAGAGGATGCCGGTGACAATGTTGGCAAGGCCAGTGCGTGCACCATCGGCGATGCCCGCTGCGGAGTCGACAAAGACGGTGTTCGACGAGGAGCTGACTGCACCGCCGACGATAGCACCGGTGCCTTCGACAACCAGTGCGCGCTTCATGTCCGGCAGCACACCGTCTTCATCGACAAGTGCAGCCTGCTTGCCCAGACCAGTCATCGTGCCCATGGCATCGAAGAAGTTAGCCAGGACCAAAGTGAACAGCAGCATGGTGGCGCTGAGGGCACCGACGCGGGCAAAGGATCCGAAAAGATCCACAGCTCCAACGAGGGACAAGTCCGGCATACCACCTACACGGTCCGGCAGAGTCGGTACCGCGAGATTCCAACCGGTCGGCACTGGCTTGCCATCAGCGAAGGAGGGACCCGCATCCGTCAAGGCCTCGACTGCGAGCGCAATAACGGTATTCAGCACGATGCCGATGAACAGGCCGCCTGGAATATTGCGGACAACCATGATGCCGCAGATAATCAGCCCGAGGACGAACACGGCGGTTGGCCACGAGGCAATCTGGCCATTGATGCCGAGCTGCACCGGAACAGTCGTGTCAGCGGCATCCGGAATACGGCGAACCAGGCCACCGTCGACCAGACCAATCATGGCAATGAACAGGCCGATACCCACACTCATCGCGGCCTTCATATCGGACGGAATCGCGTGGAAGACAGCTGTGCGGAATCCGGTCAGCGCCAGCAGCACGATAATCACGCCGTCCAGCACGACCAGACCCATCGCTTCTTCCCAGGCCAGCCCCTCGTTAGCAACGAATGTCACGGCAACCAGGGTGTTGATGCCCAGGCCCGTCGCAATGCCGAAGGGGTACTTGGCAAAGAGACCAAAAGCAATGGTCATGACACCCGCGGCGAGCGCGGTGACAGCGGCGACCTGCGGTATCCCCAGGCTATTGCCGTTGACATCTTCGATATTGCCGAGGATCAGCGGGTTGAGCAGAATGATGTAGGCCATCGCGAAGAAGGTCACTACGCCACCGCGAATCTCGGTTACGGTTGTCGAACCGCGCTCCGTGATGTGAAAATAGCGGTCCACTGCCGAAAGATGGCTCCCCTTCCGTGCAGGCTTGGAGTCCTTCACCTCATCTGAGGATGTTGCAGAGGTGGACGTACCTTTGTCCATTTTTTATGCCTCTCTAGAGTCTCTTTATTATCCGTGTCACGTGTTTATCCGTGTCAGAGCGGAATTATTGTGCCGAAAGCCGTCACAGTGCAGTCTCTGGGGCCACGGTGGCGTCGAAACTGCACCGTCCTTGCCATCGCGTTTGCCTAGATGGAAAGCTACAGGTGCGAATCCTGGTAGGGTTCCGCCACCGGAGCGCCCTGCCCCGTTACTTCCGGGATAGCTGAGTGAGCACCGCAGCCGTGGTCAAAGCTTACGGCCGTGGCATCGAATGTCCATTCGTTGACGCACACGCCCCAGTTCTTACCGAGCGGCCCGGTCAGCGGGACCATAAAGGCGCAGGTTCGGCAGCGGTGCAATGCTTCCCGAGCAAAGTCACTCTCGGGGCCGGTATCGCCATCTTCCCAGCGCTGCTCGGTGTCTTCCACACCACGCGCCGACAAGGTGCGGGTCTGCAAGTCATCGCCGTCGAGTCGCTCATCTCCCACCGCAGCCGGCAACAGATCGCGCGGACCGAGGTCACCGGGGCGCAGCCGCTCTTCGTAGGGCACCCATTCAGGCGCCTGCAGCGCGGTTTCGCCAGGGACAAGAGCCACTTCACTGACCGTCGCCTGTTGAGTGCCCGGCGCGCACGCGACCACCACATGCCACTCCCAGCCCCTATATCCGGGCAGGTCAGCCGCAAAACGATGCACCGCAACGCCCTCGCCCACGACACTTACACCGGTGTGCGCGCCGGCAGGCCCCTCCCCGAGCTCTTCAATCGCGGTACGGGCAGTGTCGACCGCCTGGTGATTCATCACCTTCCCCCGTCGGCGGCTGTTTCGGGAACGTCGTCGATTTTCAGTCACGTTTCCTATCCTAGAGTGAAGCTATGGACAGATTCCCGTCGGGCGACGCAAAACCCGCCCGCCCCTTCCACTCATCACGCTTTACGACGGCCCGAGCTGCCTTCCTCTCCGTGGCAGCTGCCGTCCTATTGGCCGGTTGTGCGGCTGAAACTGGTTCGGGTGGCAATCAATCAGGCGAGGCCCCTTCTAGTGGAGCTAGTGCGGGCTCGGACTCCGGCTCCGCCCCGAGATCGACTTCGGCATCGGTTAATCCCTCCGAACTGGTCGGTGCCGATAAGGTGCCGGGGCTCGGTGACCTTCCGGCACTGAAACTGACCATCGAGCAGTCCTATCCTGTCTTGGCTCCACCACTTCCCACGGAGAAGAACGTCGCTGCGCCTTTTGTCCAGGGCCTTGAGTTCGAACCCGATGGTTCTTTGTTGATGGGCACCGGCCTCTACGGTGAGTCCCAGATTTACCGATTGCCGCAGTGGCTCGACAACTCTGCAGCCGAGCCGACCAACGTGGAAGATTTACAGTCTGAACTCTTCGGCGAGGGGATTACCCGTCATGGAGATACCGTGTGGCAGCTGACGTGGAAGGAAGGACGCGCCATTGAACGCGACGCGGCTACTCTCAAGCAGCGTCGCGAGGTTCCCTTCGACATCGAGGGCTGGGGCGCGTGCTCCTTCGAGGACACCATCGTGACTTCCGATGGCAGTGGCACCCTCACTTTCCGCTCCCCCGATGACCTCTCAGCCCAGCGTCAACTGCCCGTCACTGCGGCAGGCACGGAGACAACGTGGCTCAACGAACTTGAGTGCGTCACTGTCGACGGCGACGCAGCTCCGGACGCAGCGCCGGACGAAGCACCGGACGCATCGCCGGCGGGCACGAGCGATTCAAACAACCAGAGCAACGGGGACGGACCGACCTCCCCGCAATCGCACCGCGAGATTTGGGCCAACGTCTGGCAGAGTCCATTCATCTACCGCATCAACCCGGAAGACGGAAAGGTCACAGGCATCGTCGATGCCACCGAACTCTTCCGCGACCTGTACACGCAGCTCTCCCCGGCAGAGCAAAACAGTATTGATGTGCTCAACGGCATTGCACTAATGCCGGATTCTTCCTCCACCTCCCCCAATGGGACCCGTCAGTTCCTACTTACAGGGAAGAAATGGCCCACAGCCTACCGTGTTACCGTGAGTGAATAGCAGTATCTGGCCCGAGAACGGCTAGTGTGACTGAACGTAGCTTCAATTCCGTTACGAATGTCGGGAAGTGAGAGTTGATGGGATCGAGTAGGCGCCGCTGGCAACAGAATAGTAAGGCGTTCATGGTTGTCGGCGCTATTGTCGTGGTGGGTCTTGTCGTCACCGGCATCGTCCTTGCTGTCAATAAGTGGACCAACCAGGCAATCGACGACCCGCACGCGCTGTCCATCGAGGTCATTCAGGACGGCGAAACCACAGAGGTTCTTCCCTACCGTGTCTGCGACCTCTTTGAGAAGAATGCCTGCACCACGACTGAGGCCAACGCCGCCAAGATTTCCCTGGGCGAGCAGGAGACAGCTGAGGTTAACGTCGGCTCCACTGTTGGCTCTAACTCCTGGACCCTGCAGCGTTTCTTCTCCGACGATGCGGTCAACTCCACCTCTCGCAAGGATCCGGGCGAAGCCACGACCGAGACCATCGCTGGCTCCGCCGCTGTTGCCGGAAAGCGCACTCCGCTCGGGGTCGTGGAGGTTTCCACCGCGCTCATCGGAAAGAACTCCGAGGGCGAAGAGACCACCTACGGAATTACTTGGTCGATCGTCAACGAGCCGTCGTAAAGCACAGCAAAACGCCCGTTCACTGAGGTTTTCCACCTTCGTGAGCGGGCGTTTTTCACATCTTCTACCGACTTACGAGTCCAGCTCGCGCGCGACCGCACGCAGGACTTCAGCCGTCTGGTGGCCGTCCTTACGCTCCGGGTAACGCCCGGCGCGCAAGTCACGCTGCACCGTCGACTCCAGCATGGAAATCATGTCCGAAATCATGCCGTTGAGATCGCTGGGGCTGTGCTTCTTCGCTTGACGACGGGCTCCTGCGCCCCCACCTGCCCCGCCACGGCGGTGACGGGCACCGCGCGGTCCCTCGTCGAGCACCTTGATCCGGAGGGCCTGCGGGCCTGGACGGCCGTCAGCGTAGTCGTACTCCAGGCGCTGACCAGTTACGAGTTCTTCCACGCCTTTCGGCAGCACGTTCTTGCCGATGTAGACATCTTCACCGTCCGGATTCGACACGAAGCCAAAACCGCGATCCTTGTCGTACCACCTGACCTTACCGATGGGCACTTTCCACCTAACCTTCCCGTGCCCTGTGACTGGGGGCACTCAACCTCGTTCCCCTTGTGCAGTGGTGACTGCCCTTCGGGGTCTTCGGATCGGAGATACAATTCTTCCGCACTTGCCACCGTCCTCGCACGCACGGACAGCCGGAGTTAGAAGCTCAATCGCGGCGAGCCTGGCCAGACAGGACTGCGACGATATGCCGGGCCGGGCGCTGTCTTAATGGTGTTCCTTTAATTAAGGTGCGACCAAAACAGGACGCACTCTAACCGGGAACACATCATTTATTACTGCTTACTAGTGCGAAGTGGCGGCAGCGGTAGCGGCGTGCATGTGCACGTCACCTCCGATTACCTAAAGAACTCAATTATACCCATAGATGGGGACATAAAGGGAAGACGGATTTCCGTGAAGCGAGCACCCTCGCGGATTGACGGGCAGAGACTGCAACGAACTGCCAGCGTTGGTTCTTCTTGACTATCTCTCTTGACCATCTTTCTCTGTGCCTGCGACGCACCAAAACAGGAAAAATAACAAGACGATAACGTGACTTTTGTCACATTATGAAGTTTTAACTTACACACCACTAATAACAGTCACGCCTCCTACCTGCAGTTTCACCTACTTTTATGCATATCTCCTAGCTGCGCTCAAAATTAAGAATCCGGCGATTCGCGTGACTATTTCGTTACCAACCGCTACGGTGTGCAATCGACGCGTTTAACGGACGAAGTCGCATAGATCGCCTTCATCTCACTCCAGTGCGATGACATCGGCCCGTTATCAACAACGTGAAGAACTTTCCATAAGAGTGAGATGGGGTTGCATTAGCCCCACTGGCGCCACAAAGAAAATCGACGAAAAGGAAATTTTCATATGGCTCGCCACGCAGCTAAGACCAACACCTTCGCTTCCACTTCGGCAAAGGTTGCACTGACCGGCGCAATCCTCGGTGCCGGTGCCGCAATCTTCGCACCGACCGCTTCTGCAGCTCCGGACTCCGACTGGGACCGCCTGGCACAGTGTGAGTCCGGTGGCAACTGGCACATCAACACCGGAAACGGCTACTACGGTGGCCTGCAGTTCTCCGCAAGCACCTGGAACGCTTTCGGTGGTAACGAGTTCGCTTCGACCGCCGATCAGGCTTCCCGCGAGCAGCAGATCTACGTTGCTGAGAAGGTTCTGGCTCAGCAGGGTTGGGGCGCATGGCCGGCTTGCTCCGCAAGCCTGGGTCTCTCCTCCGGCCCGACCGATCGTCCGCACCCGAGCCAGGGCTCCGCTCCTGTTCGCGCACAGGCCGCTCCGGCAGCTGCTGCTTCCGACTCCAAGACTGACCTGGTCCAGCAGTTCGCTGACCGCCTGTCCAACGTCGACAGCCTGTCCGACGCTCAGGCACTCATCGCTGAGTTCCGTGCACTGACTGGCGAGGTCGAGCTCCCGCAGGAACTGGTCGCAGCCATTCCGTTCGACCTGTCGAAGCTGCAGGGCCTGATCTAAGACTTTCGAGCTAACCAGCTCATCACAGTAGCCCCGAGGATAATCCACCTTCGGGGCTATTTTTTGTCTTCAGCAGGTTGGCGGTACCGGCCCAATGTGAGTTAGTGGCTGCGTGAGTTACTGCCTGCGTTTATGGTTGGCGACCGCGTGCCAACGCGAGTTACTGACTGCGTTTATGACAAAAATGGCCCGAAAAATGGCTTGAAAGTGTCATAAACTCGCACAGTTTCACATTTGCAGCCCGCATCCATGGGGCCATTCCGGTGGATTGACCGGAAACGGGCTTGAATAAGGTCCAGCCCCACTTCAAGCGCCCCCTACTCAAGCCCCCCCGAGGCCACTGATGTGAAAACCCGCAGCCACGACTGAACTAGCAGTCACGGCTGCGGGCCTCCAGCAGAAGTAGCTCTGCTAAGAATCTAAATGATTACTTGTTAATCACCGTGGTCGGGTGCACGTAACCCAGAGTCTCCGGATCAACCGGGAACTCAATGTCGCCGAAAGGCGAATCTGCACCAGCGTGGTGAGCAATCAGTTCAGTAACAGCGTGCTGACCAGGCTCGAGGTCCTTCGGCCAGCCGGGATCGACATAGGATTTCTTTGCAACGTTAGCCATGCTGAGATTATCCCAAAAATTTTCTCCCCAGTCACCTTCTCCCCTCCTTAAATCTCACTAAAGTGGGGATTGTCATGACTAGCACCACCCCCTTTGCACTCTTTTCCGACTGGCTGGCAGGTCAACCAGACCAATTTGTGGGCACTATCCTCAGCAATCGCCCCGATGCGCTGTCGCCACCGCCGAAGTCTTCCCAGGTGCTAGCGGCAAGGCTCCAGCTCCGCGCTTCTGTCTCCCGCGCGCTGACCAGACTGCCCGCACTGGAGCTCGCCTGCATTGAGGCCGCCGCTGACCTTGGTGCCGACGCCGAACCCGTCACTGCGGACGCCCTCATCGACTACATTCTCGACTTACTCTCTCGAGCAGAAGTTCCCGCCAATCAACGGCCCACGGCCACGCATATTCGGACAAGCCTCGATACCCTGCGCGAATACGGACTCATCTGGGGCAACGGCCCCGGCCCACGCGGCACTTTCACCGGCAAGTCCACCCGCAAGAAGCCTCTGCCCTGGCAGGACTATTTCTGCCTCAGCGATGAGGTCGCTACCTCGTTGCCACCCGGCTGGTATCTTCTGCCCAATCCCGATGGCCCCAGCCGCAGTCAGCTACGCACGGCACTCACCGAGGTCACAGACAGGCAGCAGCGTCTCCTGGACACCCTCGCCAACTCCGGAGGTCTCGGCGTTACAAAGGACGCTCATCCGGATGCCGACCCCTCGCTGCCGGTCCCAGCGCTCATCAACGCCGGCCTGCTCGAACGCATCGACGAGGGTACCGTCCGCCTGCCCGCCACCGTTCGCGCGCTTATGCGTGGAGTCGGGCTTGCCGACGACGACGTCCCCCTGCGCCCCGAACCCCCCGCTACCCATGTGATTGCCAGCGGTAACGACCGTGCTGCCGCCACTGCCTGGGAAACTCTGCGACAGGCGACTGACCTGCTGGACTTGCTGGGAACCGACCCCGCACCGACCTTGAAAAACGGTGTCATCGGAGTGCGAGAAACCCGCAATCTCATCGAGGAGCTCGGCGTCGACATTTCGGAGTTGGCTCGAGGCGTGGCTAACCTCAGTGCAGCGGGCCTGGTTCATGTCGGCACTCCGCATCCGCTGCCACTACACGACACCGGTGGTGACTATTTCGCCCCCACGCTGGCAGCCGACGGCTTCCTCGACGCCGATCTGGTTGACCGGTGGGTGAGCTTGACGGTCGGCACTCGCACTAGCGACGCAGCTCCCTGGCGGGTCGACCAGCTCAATGAGGAAGGCAAACGCATTGCTCTGCTCTCCCCACAAACTCGGCTCTCCGGGGTACCGTCAATCCGGGAAATGGTGCTGGCGTGCTGTGCGCAGGTGGCGTCGTCGGCAAGCGACAACGACATCGTTGCTCTGACTGACCTGCGTGAATGCGCTGCCTACTACTACCCGATCACCAACGCGAGGTGCACGGACGAGACGCTCAGTGGCGTGGTCGACGAGCTGGTCGCCCTCGGCATCGTCGTGCGGGACCCAGGCGTGGAAACGATTTCCGTCGGCCTTAGCGACGTCGGCAAAGCCATGGTCGCGCTCATCGAATCCGGTACCGCCGAGGCCTTCGACGATCTGCGTGCGGCCTGTAACAACCTCTTGCCGCCGAACGCCTCATACCTGATGGTTCAGGCGGACAACACCATCGTCGTACCGGGTCCCGCGTCCCCGGAGATGGAACGCATGCTCAGTTCGATTGCGCAGTTGGAATCTCCCGGCCTCGCCAGCGTCTACCGCGTGACCGAAGACAGCCTCCGCGATGCCCTCGACGCCGGCATCAACGCCGCCGATATCTCGGAGTTTCTCTCGCGCTACGCCGTCGGCGAAGTGCCGCAGTCCATTACCTATTTGCTTGACGACGTCGCTCGCCGCCACGGTCGTCTCCGCGGTGGCCCCGCAGCTTCGTTTATCCGCTGTGACGATCCGGCTCTGCTGGCCTCATTCCAGAGTCACCAAGCTGGACAAAACCTGGCGTTGCGGAAGATTGCCGAAACGGTGCTAATTAGCCAGGCCCCGCTTGCCCAGGTGATTGAGACCGCTAGAAATGCGGGCTTTTCCATCATCGCCGAAGATGCAGAGGGTTTGGTGCTGGATCTCGGTCGCGCTCCCTGCCGCATTGAGGCGCCAGCTCCGGTGCCCACTGCGCGTACAACGATGCCCGAACCGGAACGCATCAGCCAGGCGTTGACGGCCATTGCCGATGGCAACCGTGCTGCTGAGCACGCCGGTAGTTCCAGTGGCGCTACAGCCAGTGGCAGCACTGCTGGGGTCTCTGGCTCGGCTGCGGATTCGGCGACAGGTACGGGGACAGCTGCCGGTGCCAGCGCTAGCACCAATGGCACGAGCGACTACGCCTCCGGCACCGAAGCGTTCAAGCTCCTGCAGCGCGCGGCTCGCCACGGCGACGACCTGTATTTGAGCTACGTTGACCGCAACGGCAAACCCGGCCGCAAGCGAGTGCGCCCAGTCACCGTCTCCGGTGGCCAGGTCGATGCTATCGACCCGGCCACCAGCCAAGTGCTGCGCTTCCTGCTGCATCGCATTACCGAAGTACATCCTGTCGACTAGGCGGCGGGCGCGGGGACCGTCGTAAAGCGATGCAAAAGCGAATGTGGCGGTTCGGGATGATTCGAGCCCGTGCCGCATCTTCTGCGTAATCGTGGCAGAATTGACCTTTAGCTTATTTTTGGTCGAATGTCTGCGAGGCGAGGAAATAATGGGTTTCGGTACGGGTCCGCTGATCGTCCAATCGGATAAGACGGTGCTGCTGGAGGTCGATAATCCGGAGGCGGATGCGGCACGCGCGGCGCTGGCACCGTTCGCGGAGCTCGAACGTGCTCCCGAACATGTGCACACCTACCGCATCACCCCGCTGGCGCTGTGGAATGCCCGCGCCGCCGGTCACGACGCGGAGCAGGTGGTCGACGTCCTCGAGCGCTTCTCCAAGTTCCCCGTCCCACAGCCGCTGCTTATCGACGTCGCGGAGACAATGGACCGCTACGGTCGCCTGAGCCTGTCCAAGCATCCAGCTCACGGTCTTATTCTGGTCTCACACGACCCTGCGGTACTGGCCGAGGTGACCAAGCACAAAAAGATTCGTCCGATGCTCGGTGAGCAAATCGATGCCGACACCTGGACCGTGCACCCCTCCGAGCGAGGCCGAATCAAACAAGAGCTGCTGAAGGTCGGCTGGCCGGCCAATGACACCGCCGGATACATCGACGGTGAGGCACACGCCATCGCTTGGCAGGATCAGGGCACCGGAGGCCACGACACCTGGGAACTGCGCGACTACCAACGCATGGCGGCTGATTCCTTCCGCGAAGGTGGCTCCGGCGTCGTGGTGCTGCCCTGTGGCGCAGGCAAGACAATCGTCGGTGCTGCGGCCATGGTAGACGCGCAGCGCACTACTTTGATCCTGGTCACCAACACCGTCGCCGGCAGGCAGTGGCGCGACGAGCTGCTGCGACGCACCTCGCTGACCGAGGACGAAATCGGCGAATACTCCGGCGAAAAGAAGGAAATTCGCCCCGTCACCATTGCGACCTACCAAGTAGTCACGCGCAAGACCAAGGGAGAATACCGCGCACTCGAGCTATTCGATTCCCGCGACTGGGGCCTCATCATCTACGACGAGGTCCACCTCCTGCCCGCTCCAGTGTTCCGAATGAGTGCGGATCTGCAGTCGCGCCGTCGACTGGGGCTCACCGCCACTCTGGTGCGCGAAGATGGCCGCGAGGGCGACGTCTTCAGCCTGATTGGCCCGAAGCGCTACGACGCCCCGTGGAAGGACATCGAAGCCCAGGGCTGGATCGCACCGGCTGACTGCGTTGAGGTTCGCGTGACCCCGACCGAGTCCGAGCGCATGCTCTACGCCACAGCTGAGGCCTCCGACAGGTATCGTCTGGCCGCAACGACGCCTACGAAGATTCCCGTCGTCAAGCAAATCCTTGCCCGACACGAAGGCGAACCCGCTCTGGTGATTGGTGCCTACCTGGATCAGCTCGAAGAGATTGGGGAGGAACTGGGCGTCGACGTCATCGAGGGGAAGACGTCCAATGCCAAACGCGAGGAGCTCTTTGGGAAGTTCCGGCGCGGCGAGATCAACACGCTGGTGGTTTCCAAGGTTGCGAACTTCTCCATCGACCTTCCCGAAGCCTCTGTGGCCGTGCAAATCTCCGGCACCTTCGGTTCCCGACAGGAGGAGGCACAGCGTCTGGGGCGTCTCCTGCGCCCGAAGTCCGATGGTGGTGGCGCCGTCTTTTACTCGGTGGTGACTCGCGATACGCTCGATACCGAATACGCAGCTCACCGCCAGCGTTTCCTGGCGGAACAGGGCTACGCCTACCGAATCGTCGACGCAGATGAGTACCTCGGCCCAACCCTGCCCGGTGATTCCACCGCTAGCTCGGAATCCTAGAAAACTGGATAACTAAAGGACTGCCATGAACTTTCACTTCCCCGTCAACCGCGAGCACACCAACGCCAACAACGAGTACTACCGCGATGCCCGCCGACTGCTCATCTCCTCCGGCATTTTCTCTGCTCTGCTGCTCGTCGGCGCTGTGCTGGTTCTAGTAGCTTTCGACCGCACGCCGTTTGTTATCGGCAGCGCGGTTGTGCTTTTCGCCCTCGCGGCTCTCTACGTCGGCGTTACCTTCCAGGTGCGACGCGCAATTAAGGATCCGCAAGAGCTTTACGACGAATCCCCGCTGGTTCCGGCCATGATTGCGCGTGTGGATGAGCGAACCATGGTGCTGATGACCCTGGTGGACATGCGTAAAAACCCCTCCGATGGCGAGCCCGTCCCGGCCCTGGCTACACGTACTGTCACCACGATTTCCGGGGTTCCCCGCCGCGTGGGCGCGAAGGTGCCAGCTGTTGCTGTGGCCGGTACACACAAGAGCCGCACCGAGTTCTACGACGAGATCACCCCAGTGCCGCTCGCGTGGTCCACTCCAGACAAGTCAATCATTGCCCAAGCCCAGCGCAATATTCCTGTCAACGATTGGAATGTGCTCGAACGCAACATCGACCGGGTGGAAGAGGTACACGCAACGAAGCGCAACCTCCTGCCGCTGAACTAGTCGGAGTCTGTTAGCCCCGACCTTTTGGCACTGAGCTGTTGCCGCCCCGCCCCCCGATTTCCCTCACCGGCGCTCCCCTCCGCGGCGCTCACATGCACAGCGAGAGCGCCATTGGGAACTGAAACGGGTTGACTAGCTCTTGCCCCAGGACTCTTCGTTCTGCCGGTCAATCGCTTCCTTATCGTATTCACCTGCCGGGTCCTCTGGCAGCTCACGTTCCGTGTGAGTGACCTCTAGAATGAACCGCGCCGCGTCCGTAATCTGTTCTCGCTGAACCTTTGGAACCGCAATCTGGTGAGTTGCCAAGAATTCCGCCTGAGAGGCCTCTCCGCCTGCCTCCTCGACCTTCTTCAGGTACTCGGTAGCTGGACGAACGACAGTATCGCGGGAGGCCGCCTGAACGTGTACACGCATGCTTCGCGACGGCTCATGCAAACCCGGTGACACTTCCTTTGCCGAATCATCAGAGGTGCCAAAAAATGCCTGCAACCACACCGCAGGAGCACCACGCAGGTCTAGAGCCGGGGCAACGAGCAACAGAGCAACCGGAGTGTCCTGACTAATCTGCTCTACCGCGGAAACAACGTTGTGCCCGCCTGAAGAGACACCATAGAGAACTATCGGGTTTTTATCGCTGATGGGCATTGCACCCAATTTTTGAAGCTGCAACGAATCATCTGCGACAGATGCGACTACCCGCGCAATGTCATTGACGGCCTCAGATACCTTATGCTCTGGTGCGAGCCGGTAATCCACATCCACAACAATTGCGCCCGATCGGGCTGCCAGGGCAGCCATATTTGGACCGAAAGAATTCTCACGCAGACTGCCGTCGCCCATCCAGAAAGCGCCGCCGTGTGCGGCAACAACCACAGATCCGGTTGGATCCTGCGGGACAAAAACCCGAACCGGAACGCTAGGACTATCCCCCACCGTCGTATCCGTCACTTCTACCTTGCCATCGGCATACGCAAGGTATGGCGAAGAATGGTTGACGGCCGCCCCCAAGACCATCATGGAGCCGTGAAGAATGGCGTCTGGCATACGAGCGCCGCGGTCATTGACTGACGCACGAGCCTTCTTAATGTCTTCCGCAGAGGCACCCAAGGGGACAACCTCGCTCAAGTAGGAATAGGCCGAGACGTGTTCTTCGAGCCATTCAATAAGCTGTTGTAGCTTACCTTCTTCGGTCGTTACGGGAGTGAAGTTGTCTTGAGCCTCGTCCTCAGAAGAAGCGAGGTTAACCACATCGGAGTTAGGTGTCTGATTAGTCATAGAGACAGTCTGCCACAGAGAGCCAACGAGGATTCACTGAAAGAGGAAACCGAGGATCTGATCAATCGGTTTTGCTAACTAAAACTGTACAAAGTAATAGATCCGAAAACGAATAGTGTTATGCGCAGTTCACCCAATTAAATCCCGTTTACCTGTGGGTAAAACAAAAGGTGGGCCGCGGCAGCCCCCGCCCCACACAGGGCAACTGGCTGCAACGACCCACCAACAAAAAGTATTTATGCCGGCGGCGACCTACTCTCCCACACCCTCCCGAGTGCAGTACCATCGGCGCTGGTGGACTTAGCTTCCGGGTTCGGAATGGGACCGGGCGTGACCCCACCGCTAACACCACCGACAAAA
>NZ_JANIKI010000019.1:0-13882 GCF_024580435.1 Corynebacterium sp. 5QC2CO
CGGCCATCGTGGTTATCCCTTTCGAGGAAGTGTGGTTATGGAATCGAAAGGTACTACGGTGGTCGCCTCATGCATTCATCAGGCCCTCACCGATAGTCACAGATACACCACGCTAACGGACGCAACCGGCCATGGTGTGTTTTAAGTGTCGACGACCCACTTTTTACACTGGAACTGAGCGTCAGCGTTTGCGGAATATCGAGCAGTGGCAGGCCATGTATCAGTGCTGCTGCGATTCCGGTTAATGCGCGATCTGGGTGTGCCTGTGAAATGGCAATGCATTGAATCCGTGCCCGGATGAGTTCCGCCTTAATGGCAAGAATTCCTCGTGGAAAATCGCTGTTAGATGGCCATATTCGTGCATCCACGTAAGTGCCCCGAGACAACTGAACAAGTTCGCCGCGCTCGACCGCCCGGCTGAGAATTCCTCGTGCTGTATTTCGGCTGATATGAGTCTGTTCTCGCAGGTGCACAATTCCGGAGGAATTGAAAATGAGCTCGCTCGTTTTCCGCATGGCGGACATTCTCATCGATGGTGCGGAAGCTTGCTGGCCAAAGACCGTTGTCAATCAACTTTCTGTGGATAGTTTTCGGACTGTGGATAACACATCAATTGAGTCAGACTGCAGATCCAAAAGTAACGGTTAAAGGCGTTTACAAGGGTCAAAATTACTTAGACTCGCATGTTTGGTGCCTTTTTGCCCAAATCCAGGAAGCTGACCTGGGAGTTTCTAATTTGAAGCCCACCAAACATGCGAGTCTACGTCAAAACGCCCCTGTTAAATGGCGATAACCGTTGTTTTCGCTTTACGACGGATCCAAGTCCACCAACCTTCCCTCGAAAAGCCGAAACCCCGACCCGCAGTAAGTTCAAAACTGCCGGTCGGGGCTGGTTGGTGTGCTGTATGGCCTAAGCCGTATGAACTAGTGAACTAGCTAGCCGGGGTGAAAAGAGCCCTACTTCTTCAGGGATTCCGGAGCGTTGAAGCGCTCGCCGTGCTTATCGGCCAGCTCTTCGGCGCGCTCGACGAAGCCTGCGACACCGCGGCGCTCTGGGTGAGCTGCAGCCGGGTCGACAACAGTGGCGCCGTCGTAGTTCTTGATGAACTGGCGAGTACCACCGGTCCAGGCCGGGTAGCCGATACCGAAGATGGAGCCGATGTTGCCGTCGGCGTCGTGAAGCAGAACGCCCTCGTCGACGCACTTCTGAGTCTCGATGGCCTCGATGAAGAGCATGCGGTCGACCAGCTCCTGCAGGTCGGTGTGTTCCGGAGCGATCGGGGTGATGTTCAGCTCCTCGCGCAGCTCGTTGAACAGGCCCGGCCAGAGACCGGAGCGCTTGCCGTCGACGTACTCGTAGAAGCCCTTGCCCTCGAGCTTGCCCGGGCGTTCGAACTTGTGCAGCATGGCCTCGACCAGAGCCGGCACGCCGCCCTCGTCCAGGGACTGGCCTGCAGCCTCGGCGGCAGCGCGGGTCTCGCCAGCGATCTTCTCCATGAGCTTGAGGTTCAGCTCGTCGGCAAGCTGGAGCTGCGGCGCCGGGTAACCAGCCTGGCGGCCAGCAGCCTCGATGATGGCCGGGTCGTAGCCCTCGGCAACCATGCGCAGGGCCTCGTTGATGACGGTGCCGATGACGCGGGAGGTGTAGAAACCGCGGGAGTCGGTAACGACAATCGGAATCTTGCGGATTGCAACAGCGAAGTCCAGCGAAGCGGCGAGGATTTCCGGGTCGGTGTTGTCGCCGGAGATGATTTCAATCAGCTGCATCTTGTCCACCGGGGAGAAGAAGTGCAGGCCGATGAAGTCCTTCTCACGCTTGACGTGGGAAGCCAGCTCGGTGATCGGCAGGGTGGAGGTGTTGGAGCCCAGGATGCAGGTCTCCGGAACTGCGGCCTCGATCTCGGCGTGAACCTTGTGCTTGAGGTCGGTGTTCTCGAAGACGGCCTCGATGACCAGGTCGACATCGGACAGGTCGTCGTAGGATTCGGTCGGCTTGATGCGGTTCAGCAGCGCTGCGGACTTCTCCTCAGTGGTGCGACCGCGCTTGAGGGCCTTGGCCTCCAGACCCTCGGAGTAGGACTTACCGCGCTCGGCGTTCTCCAGGGAAATGTCCTTCAGGACAACTTCCATACCAGCCTTTGCGCACACGTAGGCGATACCTGCGCCCATCATGCCGGCGCCAACGACGGCAACCTTCTTGAACTCGCGCTTCGGGTACGGGGTGCCATCAGCCTGCAGCGGACGGGAGCCGCCGCCCTGAGCGTGGTTGAGGTCGAAGAAGAACGCCTGCATCATGTTCTTCGACTGAGTGCCGGTGACCAGCTCGGTGAAGTAGCGGGACTCGATGCGCAGTGCGGTGTCGATGTCGACCTGAGAGCCCTCGATGGCAGCCTGCATCGCAAGGCGGGGAGCCTTCATCGGGGAGCCCTTGAGCTGCTTGGTCAGGTTTGCCGGGAACGACGGCAGGTTCATTGCGAACTTAGGAGTCTTCGGGTCACCACCTGGGATCTTGAAACCCTTCTCGTCCCACGGCTGTGCGGCCTTAGCGTCTTCGCTGGTCAGCCATGCGCGAGCAGTGTCAATGAGCTGCTCCGGAGCAACAACCTCGTCAACGAGGCCAGCGGCGAGAGCCTTACCCGGGTTCATCTGAGCGCCGGTCAGAATGACCTTCATCAATGCGTCCTGAATGCCCAGCATGCGAACGACGCGGGAGACGCCGCCGCCACCCGGCAGCAGGCCGAGGGTGACCTCTGGCAGGCCAATCTTGGAGCCACGGGCATCGGCAGCAACGCGGTGGTTAGCAGCCAGCGCGACCTCGAGGCCGCCGCCCAGTGCTGCGCCGTTGATGGCGGCAACAATCGGCACCGGGAGCTTTTCCAGGCGACGCAGGGAGGCCTTCATGTCCTCGACCATGCCGAACATGTCAGCTGCATCGTCCTCAGTGGCCTTGGACATCTGCTTGATGTCACCACCTGCGAAGAAAGTCTTCTTCGCAGAGGTGATGATAATGCCCTTGATCGAGGTTTCAGAGCCGTCGCCAATTTCGTTTTCCAGGCGCTCCACGGTGGCGCGGATGTCGTCCTGGAAGGTCTTGTTCATGGTGTTGACCGGTGCATTCGGGTCATCCATGGTGAGGGTGACGATTCCGGCGTCGTCCTGATCCCACCGGAACATGTTATCTGTGCTCATAAATCAGTCAGTCCTTTGTGGTTATCGCGGTGTGGCCGCGGTAATTGTCGCTGTGAGTTTCGTTCCGGTTTGCTTTAGACGCGCTCGATGATGGTTGCAACACCCATGCCGCCAGCCACGCAGAGCGAAATGAGGGCGTAGCGGCCACCGGTGCGGTGCAGCTCATCGATTGCGGCGCCGGTGATCATGGCACCGGTTGCCCCCAGCGGGTGACCCATGGCCATCGCGCCGCCGTTGATGTTGAGCTTCTCGTAGTCGATGCCCAGGTTCTGCTGAGCATGCTTGACGACGGCGGCAAACGCCTCGTTGATTTCCCACACGTCGATATCGTCGACCGTCAGGTTGGCCTTGGCCAGAGCCTCGCGGACGGCTGGCTCGATACCGGTGAGCATGATGGTCGGTTCGACACCATTGACGGCGGTGGCGACAACGCGTGCGCGCGGGGTCAGCCCCATGTCTGCGCCAGCCTTCTCAGAACCAACCAGGGTCAGTGCAGCGCCATCGACGATGCCGGAGGAGTTACCTGCGTGGTGGACGTGGTTGATGCGCTCGAGCTGCGGGTACTTCTTCAGTGCAACTGCGTCGAAGCCACCCTGCTCACCCATCATGGTGAAGGCTGCGCGCAGGCCGGCCAGGGACTCTGCGGAGACGCCCTCGCGGATGGTCTCATCGCGGTCGAGGATGGTCAGGCCGTTAGCGTCCTTGACCGGGACGACGGAGCGGTCGAAGCGACCCTCAGACCAAGCCTTTGCGGCACGGGCGTGGGAGAGTGCTGCCATTTCGTCGAGGGACTCGCGGTCAAAGCCGTCAAGCGATGCAATTAGGTCAGCGGAGATACCCTGCGGGACGAAGTCAGTTGCGAACGAGACCTGTGCATCCATTGCCATTGCGCCGCCGTCGGACATCATTGGCACGCGGGACATGGACTCGACGCCACCGGCGAGGACGAGCTCGTCCATGCCGGAGCGGACTTTCTGAGCAGCCAAGTTGATGGCGGAGAGGCCCGAAGCGCAGAAGCGGTTGATCTGGACACCGCCGGTGCGGTACGGCAGACCTGCGGTGAGTGCTGCGGTACGGGCAATGTCCGCACCCTGGTCGCCGACCGGGCTGACGCAGCCAACGATGAGGTCGCTGATGCGTTCTTCATCCAGGTCCGGGAAGCGGTTGCGAATTTCGTCGATGAGGCCGACGAGAAGTGATACCGGGCGTACCTCGTGGAGGGAGCCGTCCTTCTTGCCCTTGCCGCGCGGGGTGCGAATTGCCTCGTAGATGAAGGCTTCGCCGCCCGGCTGAATGGTGGCGGAAGTCATGTGTTTTTACCTCACAGATTCGTCGTAAAGTGTCGTGCGTCACTCTATAACGAATGGCGGATTGCCGGGGGTGATTTGAGGGGTGCTGGGGAGAAAGTTGACTCGCTGTAGTTTCTCACCTGCGGTTATGGGAGAAACCGGGGGTAATTACATAAGTAGTTTGAGGGCCATCAGCCTTCCAGTCAGCCCTCCAATCCGGCTGATCCTCAGCCGGTTGGCAGCGCAAGAGATTTAAAACTATCCCTTCGCAGCGTAACCCCGCTTCCAATACCCCATGAACGACACCTGCTTCCTCGGGACGTGGTATTCCTTCACCAGCAGCCGCCGCATCCGAATCACCGCTGAAGACTCACCTGCAATCCAAAAGTAAGTCCCGGTTAGCGTCGGATTCGGAGATTCGGCGTTGGCCGTGTCTTCGCCGCTGGAATTGGAAATATCTTCACCCGACTGGGAATAGCTTGGAGTCTCCCACACCAGAAAGTTGGGGTCATCCTCGCCTGTCGACGCAGTGGTCGCCGCATTCTCCTCGAGAACGCTTGGCAGTGCTTCTCGCGCGACCGGGCTTAGCGCATTGCTGACAAGCTTCACCAGATTGGAGTACAGCAGCTCGCCCGAAGTGTCGTGCTCATCTTCCGCTCGCGCCAGCCACTTCACCGAGACTTCAGATGGAACCTCTAGCTTCTGGGCATCGCTTGTACATGGAACCTCAATAAACACTTCTCCCTGCACTCCCGCTGGCCATTCTTCCAGGGTCTTCGCAATTGCAGGTAAGGCAGTTTCATCTCCAAGCATCACGATGCGACTACTAGCTCCAGGGGCGAATTCGATGCCGCTGCCGGATTCATCATCTCGTGCCGGTGCGATGATGAGCAGTTCATCGCCGACCTGTGCTTTTGAAGCCCATGCAGACGCTGGCCCAGCGGCATCGGGGTGTAGCACGAAATCGATGTCGAGTTCATCGGGAGCGTCGTCTGGCAAGTTGCGCCGAAAAGCGCGGATGGAATACGTGCGGACATAGCCGCGAGTGTCGGGGTCAAGGGTTTTCCAGGTGGCGAACCAATTCTCCTCCGGCAGCTCTGGAAGCTGACCAGCGGCTGGGATAATGACTTTGATACGGAGGTCCCGAATCGTGTCCTTCGGCCCGACATTCTCCACGTCGTGAAGTGTTATGCGCTGAAAGTGCGGGGAAATCTGTTGCGTGCGGGCAACGCGGACGCGGTGTGGCTGGTATCCCATGGGAATCCTTAAATCTGATGAGTTGCTTACATCTACTGAGCTAGTACTGGGCTAATTTCGAGTGGTGGCGCCCAATGGGCGTAACCGTGGGTAGCCCTGAGACCGGATCGGTAATAATCAGCGATTCGAGGTCGAACGCCTCCCGGGTCAGCTCTTGTGTGAGCACGTCGACAGGCGCTCCTGCGGAATGCAGTCGTCCGTCGCGCATGGCGACGAGAACATCCGAATACCGAGCAGCCAGGTTGAGGTCGTGCAGCACCATGATGATGGTGGTGCCTCGGCGTTGATTGAGATCAGTTAGTAGATCCAGGACTTCTAGTTGATGTTTTAGATCTAGGTAGGTTGTAGGTTCGTCGAGAAGCAGCACATCGGTTTGTTGTGCGAGTGCCATTGCAATCCACACACGCTGACGCTGGCCGCCGGAGAGCTCTTCGACGCACCGCCCTGCGAGGTCTGCGACTCGGGTAGCTTCCATAGCTTCGGCGACGATGTCGTAGTCGGCTGAACTCCAGCGACCCAGAATTCCCTGGTAGGGGGTTCGACCACGGCCGACTAAGTCTGCGACAGTGATGCCGTCAGGAGCGATAGGGGTCTGCGGAAGCAGCCCGAGCTGTTTTGCTAATTCGCGGGAGGAAAACGAGCCTAGCTCCTTGCCGTCCAGCTCGACGGATCCAGCTGATGGTCGAATCAATCGAGCTAGCGTCCGTAGAAACGTTGATTTGCCACAACCATTAGGTCCGACAATCGAAGTAATCTTGCCTGCTTCGAATGACAAAGTCAGGTCTTTCACAATGGGATTTTCCCCATATCCAGAAGTAAGGGACTGAGCATTCAGTTGTGCGGACACGGTGAGTGACTCCTTGGTTTGATGAACAAAGCGCAGCTATCGAGATGTTCTGACGAGCAGATAGATCAAAAAGGGCGCTCCGAGCGCGCCGGTAATAACGCCGACGGGGTAACGCGTGCCGAAGAGGTATTGGCCGGCTAAATCTGCGGCAAGCACCAAGAATGCTCCAACCAATCCAGATGGCACTATGAGGTTCGTGCCGGGCCTAAAGATTCGCATCGCTATCGGGCCTGCCATGAATGCGACAAATGAGATTGGTCCGGTTGCGGATGTTGCCACTGCGATGAGCATGACGGCGCCGACAATAAGAGCTCCGCGAAGCAGGTTCACGCGCAGTCCGAGTGAGGTGGCGATGTCGTCGCCAAGCTCCAAGATCGATAGCCTGTGCGCGCCAATCAAGAGCAGCGGTGTTACGACAAGAACGGTAATAACCAGCGGTAATCCGCGCTCCCACGAGATGTTATTCAGAGATCCAGTCAACCAACGTGTGGCCGTCGGCAGATCCCACGCGGAAGCCTTCGACAGCACGTAGGTGGTCCATGCCTGCAGCATCGCCGCAATGCCGATTCCCGTCAGAATCAGGCGAGTGCCAGTAAACCCCGATTTCAACGCCAGTAGGTAGGTCAGAGCGGCCACGCTTAACGACGCCATCAGCGCCACCGTTGACACCGCGGTCTGAGAAGCGTGAAACAGCACAATCATGGTCGAACCGGCAGCGGCCGCACCAGCGGAAATACCGATAATGTCCGGTGAGGCTAACTGGTTTCGCAGCATCGTCTGGAAGATTATTCCCGATACGCCAAACGCAAAGCCGGCGATAATTGCAATAGTGGCGCGTGGTAGGCGTAGTTCGCCCACTGTGAAAGATGCCCCGGGGACGGTGTCACCGCGAATGACGCTGAGGACATCGGCAAGGGAATAGAAGGAATCTCCAATCATGAGACTCAGCAGCCAAAGTGCGGCCGTAATCGCTGCTAGAACCAATAATGTGAGCGTAAAACGAGTTCGGGCGTGACCGCGTTGTTCTTGGATAGCGGTCGCTAATTCGCTGACCCCATTCTGCGGGCGCGTTTCGGGGGCGAGGTTTGTCATAGTTCCCGCATCCTTGTCTGTCGCACGATCCAAATAAACAGTGGGGCTCCGAGGAAGGGCATGATGATGCCGACTGCAATCTCGGATTGGTCTCCAACCAGGCGCCCGACGGTGTCGGCAAGCGTGAGCAATACTGCTCCTGCCAGGGCGCTTGCTGGGATGAGAACGCGGTGGTCGGTCCCGAGGACCATCCGGAGAACGTGGGGGACGATGAGACCGACGAAGGCGATCGGGCCGGTGACGGCGGTGGTGGTTCCGCAGAGCAGCACCGCACCGAGTGTTGCCAGGACTCGCGTGCGGGTTAAGTTGATGCCGAGGCTGGTGGCGACATCATCGCCAAGAGAGAGTGCGTTGAGGCCGCTGCTGGTTAAAAAGACGATGACGAACCCGAGACCAAGTAACGGGAAAGCGACCGTCAGTGATTCCCACTGCGCACCGCTGACGGAGCCGATTTGCCAGTTGCGGAACTCGTCCATGACATCGGCGCGCGGCAACAAAATGGCGCTGGTCAAGCTGGATAGGGCGGCGGCCGTGGCAGCTCCGGCAAGAGCCAGTTTGAGTGGAGTGGCGCCGCCGTGACCAATTGATCCCACGCAGTAGACAAACACTGCAGCTGCGAAGGCACCCATTGATGCAATCAGCATCGTCGGCAGTGTGCGACTGATGTTGAAAAAGGTGATACCGATAACAACTGTTAGAGAAGCGCCAGCAAGAACCCCAAATATTCCGGGGTCTGCGAGCGGGTTTCGAGTAACAGCTTGAAAGGCTACGCCCGAGGTGGCGAGCGCTGCACCCGCGCACAGTGCCAGCACGGTACGCGGAATGCGTGTCCACGCTGCAGCTTCTCCCGCGGTGTCGGTGGCTCCGCCTAAGGCGGAGAGCGCCTCGGTGGGTGTAATGCTGCGTATGCCGAACATCACCGATAGGACCACCGATGCCAATCCAAGTATCAGCAAGAGAACAAATACAGCTGACTTGGTGGTAGTCGAAGGCGGGGGAGTGGACTTTGTTGAAGCAGTATGGACTGAGGTCGGCACTATTACTTCTTCAATCCTTCGTTAAGTGCTGCGAAGTAACGGTCGATGCCCCATGGGATGGAGAGCGGAGAGGGGTTCGAGGCGGCTCCTAGCGGGCCATCTTCGAGGAAGGCGATGTTGCCGTTCTTCACCGCTGGAATCTTGGAAAGCAGTGGATCTGCCTGCATATCCTTGACGTTCTTTTCATCCTCGGCTTTATCGCCCGAAGAGTAGGAGATGATGACATCGACGTCATCGAACTGTTCCGGGCTCTCAGTGGAGACTTCAACCCAGAACTTATCGGCAGTCTTGGACTGTTCCTCGACGATCTTCGGTGCTGTAAGACCGTGGTTCACAAGGAATCCCATGCGTGGATCTTCTGTGGAGTAGAAACCAAGCTTGGATGGGTCGGAGCTGCCGCCGAAGGAGGTAAAGAGTGCCTTCTTGCCCTTGAGGTTCGGGTATTTCTCAAGAGCGTCGGCAATAGTGGTGTCCAAGTTCTCGGACAGCTTCTTGCCCTCATCGGCCTTGCCGATAGCCTTGGAGCTAATCAGGATCATGTCTTCCAATGAAGTGCCCCATGCCATGTCTGGGTAGGCAATGACGGGCGCAATCTTGGAGAGTGTGTCGTAGTCCTCCTGCGAAATTCCGGAGTAAGTAGCAAGAATAATGTCAGGCTTTGTGTCTGCGACTTTTTCAAACGGGATGCCGTCGGTCTCATCGAAGAGCACCGGCTTCTTGTCGCCGGAATCTGCGCCGAGTTCCTTCAGCTTGTCTTCAGTCCACGGGAGGATGCCATCGCCGTCATCGTCACCGTAGGTGGCCTTGCTCATGCCAACGGGCACTTGTCCCAGAGCAAGCGGGACTTCATGGTTCGCCCAGCCGACAGTCGCGATTCGCTGAGGTGCCTCTTTGATAGTGGTCTCGCCGAACGCGTGCTTGATTGTCACAGGGAGCTGTGTGTTGGCGTCCGAGGCGCTGACACTACTGGCGTTGTTTTCACTGCTCGTGTCGCTGCTTCCGCAGGCTGCCATGGTGAATGCGATGGCTCCGCTGGCCACCGCAATTGTCAGGGTTTTGAAGGTTTTGTTCATTTAGGTCCTTTGTTGTGTGCGTTCCTAGCGTGTTTATGTACGACATTGGAACACGATTGATAGACGGGATTGTATAAAACCCAACCAACACTAAACAAAGGTAGCCTATCCTAAACGATTGATGTTTTGGGGCGGCGCGGAAGAGCTGCCGCGAAGTAACTAAATCTGATTACAAGACTTCGCCGATGCCCGCTCCTTCAGGCTCCCCTCAAACTGCCTCTCCATCATCCTCCGCGAACCCCAAGTTCCGATAGCGCTCGACAAAGGCCTGGATGCGCTGAAGCACCCGCGTCTTGACCTTTTCACGCTCATTACCTGGAGTAAACCGCGACATTGGCGGAAGAACTCGAACAATTCCGGTGCCAAGCGTGCTGACAATGCCAGTGGTTAGCGCCTCTTCAATGAAAGATTGCGCAGTGGGCATCCGCAGCTTCTCTTCAGTGATGATCGCATTGAGTTCTTCCGTGCGTTTGGTCCTGATGAATTCCTCCCACTGCTCGTCAACGGGCTGTGTCAGACTCACAGTGTTGACGAATTCTTCAATCAGATCGCGCTTGTTCCGTAGCGATGGGCTGGAGTTTGCAGCACGGGAAATTTGGGCACGAATTTCTTCCTTCTCGTCGCTGCCGTGGGTTTCGCGGTATTGCTCGACGAGCATGAGAATGTAGTCGACATTGATTTCGACCTGCTTGATTAGCTCCATCTCGAAGACGACATCTTCGTTGATGGACTCCCGTTCCCCATCGCTTTCAGTACGGAATTCCGCGAATAGGTCGAGGTAGATACTGCGGTAGTCCTGCTCCTGGCGAGGCGTCAGCAGCGCGTCATCGGCGAATTGGTCGAAGGAGGTCAGGATGTTTTGGACACGCAGAATCGCTCCGAAAAGCTTGATGAACTCCTTCTTCGCCTTTTCGCCAACAATGGCCTTATCCAGCGGGTATTCCTGGAGCAGCTGATTCACTAGCTCGGCGTATTCCGCAAAGTACTCAGCGTAGGGCTTGAGCAGCACTACGCTTTGCGCATCGGTGTCGCCGAAGAGCCGCAGCGCCTCATTTGTGGCATCTTCGAGGTCTCGGAAGCAGACAATGTTGCCGTACGTCTTGACTGAGTTGAGGATTCGGTTGGTACGCGAGAACGCCTGAATCAACCCGTGGTATTTCAGGTTCTTGTCGACGAACAGGGTGTTCAACGTTGTCGCGTCGAACCCGGTGAGGAACATGTTGACCACGATGGTCATATCGACTTCCCTGTTCTTCATTCGCAGGGAGAGGTCTTTGTAGTAGTTCTGGAATTTCTCGGCGGAGGTGTCGTAGTTGGTCTTGAAATACCCGTTGTAGTCGGCAATCGCCGCTTCCAGGTGGTCGCGCGCAACCTTGGGTAGCTGCTCGGGTTCCATGCCCTCTTCAAGGAGCAGGCCTGTCTGATTGGCCACGGCAGTAGCTGCCGCATCGCTTTTCTTTTCGCTTGACGACGGAATCGTCGGTGACTCATCCTTTTCGGCCTCATTTGGCGCGAATGAGTAAATCATGGCGATCTTCAGGCGCTCTGCTTCCGGCAGTGACGCTTGCGCTTCTTTGAAGAGATTGTAGTAGGTGTAAGCAGCATCAACAGAAGCGGTGGCGAAGATAGCGTTGAAGCCACGAACTCGTTGCTCTTTCTTGATTTCCTTAATTCGGCCGCGGTGTCGGGCCTTCGCTGAGGCGGATACGTTTTCGACAACGCGGTGTTCGTAGAAGGTTTCCCGCTTCGTTTTCTGAGCGAAGTGTTCGAGCGTGTAGGCAACGACGTTTTTCAGGCGTGGCTCCGCCAGGAGTGCGCCTTCGGTGTCGATGCCTGTCACTTCCTTGTCTTTAACGTTGCCAACCGAGATGGTGTTGACGTAGTCAATCCGGAAGGGCAGGACATTTTTGTCGTTGATGGCGTTGACGATGGTGTAGGCGTGGAGCCGTTTGCCGAAAGCCTGCTCGGTGGTTTTGAGGTTGTTCTTGGTGCCGGTGGTGGAGTTGTCGGCGAAGATGGGCGTTCCAGTGAAGCCGAAGAGGTTGTATTTTTTGAATGCCTTGGTGATGGCAGTGTGCATGTCACCGAATTGGGAGCGGTGGCATTCATCGAAGATGATGACCACGTGCTTGCCGTAGACATCGTGGTGTTTGTTACCTGCGATGAAGTTCGACAGCTTCTGAATCGTGGTGATGATGATGGCTGCATCGTCGTCTTCTAGCTGCTTCTTCAGCACGGCGGTCGAGGTGTTGGAGTTCGCAGCACCCTTTTGGAAGCGGTCGTATTCACGCATGGTTTGGTAGTCGAGGTCCTTGCGGTCGACGACAAAGAGGACCTTATCTACATGCGAGAGTTTGCTGGCCAGCTGCGCTGCTTTGAATGAGGTGAGGGTTTTTCCGGAACCGGTCGTGTGCCAGATGTAGCCGCCAGCCTCCGTGGTGCCAAGGCGTTCACGATAGTTATTGGAAATCTCAATTCGCTGCAGAATCTTCTCAGCGGCGACGATTTGGTACGGGCGCATCACCAGTAATTCTTCCGCAGCGGTGAATACGCAGAACTTGGTCAGAATATTGAGAAGCGAGTGCTTTGACAGGAATGTCTTAGTGAAGCCAACAAGATCCCGGATAGGTTGGTTGTTTGCGTCAGCCCACCATGATGTGAATTCAAAGCTCTTAGCACCGCGCGCCGGGCGGCCTTTTCCTCCCGTTTCCTTGATGTGTAGTTCACGGGTGGTGTTGGAGTAGTACTTGGTCAGCGTGCCGTTACTGATGACAAACAGCTGCACATAATCGAACAGGCCGTCACCAGACCAGAAAGAGTCGCGCTGGTAGCGCCTGATCTGGTTAAAGGCTTCGCGCAAATCTACGCCACGGCGCTTAAGTTCGATATGCACCATGGGAAGGCCGTTGACCAGGATGGTGACGTCGTAACGATTGGAGTGTTTCGCACCGCCTTCGCCCTTTTCCACCTCGTACTGGTTAATGACCTGCAGCCGGTTGTTATGGATATTTGCTTTATCCAGCAGTCGGATGTTTTTGCTCGTGCCGTCGTCACGCGTAAGAACCTGAATGTGGTCTTCGTGGATGCGACGGGTCTTTTCCTTGATTCCGTCGTTGGCGCTGGTGATGCAGGTGCGATAGAACCGTTCCCATTCCGCGTCGCTGAAGGTGACGTGGTTGAGGGTTTCTAGTTGGCGGCGAAGGTTGGCAACGAGATCTGCTTCGCTGTGGATAGGCAGGTAGTCGTAGGCGTGTGACTGGAGGATGTCGATGAGTTCCTGCTCCAGTTGCGCCTCGGTTTGGTAGTCCTCCGAGGTGCGCTCCTCGGCCTGGTACTCCGCGACGACGGTGCTCTGCTCACCGACAGCGATCGGGTCGTACTTGGTTACTCGTCGCTTGCCGACGCCGTCCTGGTTCATGCTGCCAGCACCTTTTCCATAGTGTTAATTTGAAGCGTTACTTTTATGAGTCTCTATCTTAGAGAGTCCGGGGTAGCACGGGGTCGTGCAGCTAATCCACCAAGGTCCCCACAAAAACCACAACCGCTGTTAGAATAAGGGGGCTCTAATCTAACAATCCCCAGGTGGTGGTTCGCTGTGGCTCCGACTTTTCCGGGAATGGAAGTTCGCCGGGAGCAGCTGATTGCTCAAGTTGACGCTGTTTTGGAGTCGGCAATCGACGATTGTGTGCGTAAAACCAAAGAGACCCAGTCGATTGATTTCAAAGAGGAAGCTGGCCGACGTAGAGGTTCCCAGATTGAACCTGGTAAGTCGGAGAATCCGACAGCTGCCGACAAACTTGCCGACGAAGTGGCCTGCATGGCCAATACTCCTGGTGGCGGTGCCTTGATTGTTGGAATCGAGGATAAAACAGGGCGGATTATCGGTACCGAACTGGACATAGATTGGTTGCGGCAGGCTATCTATAGCCGGATTGATATTGCGCCTGATGTTGTCGAAAAGCGTGTGCAGGGGGTTGCGTCCGTTAGCGTGGTGTATCTGTGACTATCGGTGAGGGCCTGATGAATGCATGAGGCGACCACCGTAGTACCTTTCGATTCCATAACCACACTTCCTCGAAAGGGATAACCACGATGGCC